>NZ_JAHUZF010000006.1:1800000-2117648 GCF_019218295.1 Maritimibacter sp. DP1N21-5 | reverse complement strand
GCGTCTCGAGTCCTTCAGAAAGTCGCGGCAAACGGCAAAGCGCAGGGAGCTTGAGAAAGCGCTCGAGGGCGCAGGTGACGACAAACATGAACTTGCAGAGCTTGTTGGCTGGCCGTGGGATCCAAAGTACACGAAGCCATGGACCCAAGGCGTTCTGAGTGCATCCCACGAGTTCTTCATCGACACGGATGGCATCTGGGATGACGCCAAGGTCGAGGATTTCCTGACCTTCGCCACGGGTTATCTGAAGGCCGAGTTCGGACGCGAAGTGCTCTATGCGCGAGCGGACCTCGACGAGAAGACGCCGCATATTCACTTCGTCATAGCGCCGGAGCACGAAGAGCGGCGCACCAAGGCACCAATGTTGAGCCATTCCCAGCATCGGCTCTTCGGCCAGGTCGAATACGAGACATCGAAAGATCCGGACGGCGAAGAGCACCTATGGCGCAAGCGCAGCTATGAGCTCTTTCAGGATCGGGTCGCGATGTATGCCGACGTCTACGAGATCGATCTTCACCGCGGTGAACGCCGGGCTGCCGACAACCGGCAGAAGTTGAAGAAGGGTGAAGACGTCATCAAGCGAAAGAACACTTCGGCGGCGCGCGGGCGTGAAGTCGCAAAGCAGATGATGGCTGAGGCAGACGAAGTCAGACGCCGGGCGGAGCGGGCCGAGGCGACCGCAGCGCGCCACAGGAATGAGGCTCAGCGTGACCGGCTCGCGGCGCAGAGGGATCGCGACGCCGCAATGCAGGAACGCGAGGCGGCAGCAGCTTACATGCGCGGCATGGAACGCGGCATCGAAGCGCTTGACGCTGAAGAGATCGTCTATGCGCCGGAGTCGCGAGAGCATCCGGACCGTCTGAAGAACGGACCGAATGCATCAACCGACAAAGCTGAGCGCGCAGGCCTTTGGAGCATCGTGAAACCGGCTTACGACTGGCTGCTCGGCTTCGCGCGCAGGACCTTTATCATGGGCAGGGAACTGCAAAAGGAAGCGGCCCGCAACCGGGTTGAGGCCCAGGTTCTCTGGGCTGTCGACAAGGAGCTCAACGGGCACGATGCGATCGCGCTTAAGCACATGATGCGGGGTATTAACCCTGAACGTTACACGGGCAACAATTTCCCTGGTGCAATCAAAATCCGCGACACGGCAACGCAGAAAGAAGTCGACGCGTTTTTCCAGGCACAGCCGAACCTTCGGCTCCGCGAGCTCTACCGGCCGACTCTCGACGCTGCGCTCCTCACCGCAGAGCAGGACGCGGCGCTTTCAGCGCGGTATCGTCGTGCGTCAGACGCTATCGAGGCCACCGCCGCGCTGCGTGGCTTCAATCTGGAAACGGGCCGCCATCATCCAAAGCTCGGGACCGATCCGGAGCAGGCGCGGAAGTTCACCGATCAAGAGCCGGACCCGCTCCGCATCAGGGTGAAAAATACGCAGCGGCAGCTGACCCAGTAAGTCATTTGAACGGAAGTTCCAGTGTCTCGGGTTCATCGTCTTCTGCGGGCTTGGCGGCAGACTTTCTGGCGGACGCGGGTTTTGTGCGTGCCGGGGTTCCAAGCGCAGCCTTTAGTTCGTCGAGAAGCGACTGGCGTTCCGACTGGCGCACATTCGCTTCCGCAAGCTGGGCTTTCAGATCGGCGGCCTGCGCTTCAAGTTCGCTTATCTTCTGCGTGGCTGCTGCGTTGTGGCCCTGCGTGACATCGAGCAGAGTCTCAAGGTCGAGGATGATCGTCTCGAAGTCATCGATTTCGGCACGATGATCGCGACGTTGCAGTTGAAGGGCCTTCTTCATCTCGACGAGCTCGGCGTTCTGGAGGTCGCGTGTCATGATCCACAGATCGGTCAGAAGCCGTTCATGCGCCACACGGATCTCGTCCGGCACGTCGGACATCGCCGAAAGCTTGGTCTCGCGAGCCATGTGCTTTTCTTTCAGCCGCCGCGTAAGCGGGCAGAGGCGCGACATGGATGTGCCGACGATCTCGTTCAGCTGACTGTTGGTGGGCATTTTGCCACCGTTCTTACCGATGAACTCGAAGAACGCCGCTTCAACGCGGGTTTCGAAGTCGGTGGTCGTCTCGGCGTTCTTTCCGACCGTCGGATCGTGCTTGGTCATGTAACATCTCCAGCCGGTCGGTAACGATATTACCGGGTGTTACCGCCCGTTCCTCGGACGGCTCTGGGGACGTAGGGAAGAATGCGCGTGGTCCAAAAGTTTGGCCACGCGCCTCCCTTATGGGGGGACGATGCTCATCCTGAACTGCTAACGTTCAGCAAATCCGAGAGGAATTCGGACAGGGGCTCGGTGCCGGACATCCACAGGTGGTCCCGCGCCCGTGTCGCCGCGACATACAAAAGATGCCGCTCTGTGCTCATGACTTCATCGAGCTGGCCCTCATCTCTTGCAGCCAGCAAGCGGGCTTCATCCGGCAGAACGTCATGATCGAGGAACGGTATCGCGACCGCTTTGAATTCGGACCCTTTGGCATCGTGCATGGGCATGATGACCGCCGCGCCGTTCAATCGTTCCGACAGCGCGGATGCCAGTGAGTCGCGACGAACCAACAAGGCGATTTCAGCATTGGATATCCCGCTCGACGTAAGTCCATTGACCCAGTGCACGAGCGCCTCCGTCTCCGATGCCCGATCGCTGAATGCGCGTATTGTTGGGACGGGACCATCGAAAACCGACGTGACGCCCAGGCGGGTCTCTTCCGACCCGTCGGCTTCGACCAGAGTTTCAGGCAGGAGGAGGTCGCTTCGCAGGCGTATCTGATGAGACGTCCGATAGTTGACCTTCAGGCTCCTTGATCGCCCCCTGACTTCGACGCCTGCTGCTGACCATGGGAAGGGTGCGCGGAAGATCCGTTGGCCGATGTCGCCTGCAAAGAATAATCCGTTTTGCGGGGCACTCAAACATGCGCCCAGCAAAAGGAGTTCTGCGACAGAGATGTCTTGAGCCTCATCGACGAGGGCATGGGTAAATGGGAACGCATCTGCCGATCGAAGCTCGTGAGCCAACTGAGCTTCGGTTTTCAATGCGCGCGCCTCGAGGTCTTCGCGAACCTGAGCGAAGACCGCCCAAAGCGCATCCCGTCGTGAAGCCGCCATGCGCACCTTGCGGCCGAGCCGGGGCAGACCGCGATAGGCGTCAGCGTCCGGCACGGCCCAAGCGTCCACCACCAAAGACCATTCGTCGAAGAGGAAGTCGGGGTCAGCCTGCACGCCCAACGACGTCGCAGCATCAACCAGCATGCCCCTAAGCGTTTCCTCGTCGATGAGATCGCTCTGACCAAAGGTTTCGGCGTGGAGCCGGCTGATAAGCGGCCCGAGGGCTTCGACATGGATCCGGTGCTGCGTGTCGCGATCCGCGATCAGAGGCACCTTGTCACACAAGGCGCGCGCAAGCCGACGGTTGAACGTCGTCAGGAGAACGCGTGCCTCCGGGTCTTTTGCCAGACGAGCGGCCCGATGCAGGGCAACGACGGTCTTGCCGGTGCCGGCCGATCCGATCACCCGAGCCGGACCGTTGAAGTCCCGATCCACGAATTCGCTCTGAGCTGGGTGGAGGAAGACCGACCACTTTTCCCAAGGCGCATCCAACGCCGCGCGCAATTCATCGAGGTTCTCCACGACCCGGAAGCGACGCAGCGAGTCTGGGTGCTGCCAGGGATCCTGATCTTCTTCGACGACCGAGACGGGTTCGGGGCGCGATCCGGTGGCGGCCGCCAGCAGCGCATCCGCCGCTTCGCCGGGCAAACGGTGGGCGATGTCGAGGATGGTATCCTCGGTCGCATCGCGCACCGTGTCGAGCCAATCCGCGGGCACGCCCCATGAAAGTAGCGTGTCGTCATGCTCGCCGGCGAAAAGCCGGGGCATCCTGACCGCCTCTTCGACGTAGCGCTGAACGACGATGTCCTCGACGCTTTCGCGCGCCTCGACGATCTGCACAACGCCGGTTTTTGGATGCGCCTCGATCCGCCGCGTTTCGGCCCAGCGATAGGCGTCGTCATGGTGGCCCACCCAGGCCAGCAGCGTATCGCCGTCCTTCTTGTGGATCACCATCCGGATGTCCCGGCTCACCCGCGCCGTCCAGAAATTCGGATCGCGGGCACGGTCGACCCGGTGCATTTGAAACCCCGGCAGGGTCGGGTCCTGCTGGAAGTCGAAGGCCGTCGCCTTCACGGCTTTTTGCTCCTGATCAGTGAGCTTGTTCAGAGCGTCATAGAAGGTGTCGGCGATTCGGTGGGTCATAGTGCAGCTCTACAGGTCGCTTGATGGCCAACCGAAGTGAAACCGATCCAAGTAATACTGCTCATACAGAAAATACAGGTCGGCTTCCCAATCGCGGATAGCTCCAGCCATATTTGGTTGAAGTCGCCTTTTTGAATTGCGTGCAAATGAAGCAAGGGTTTCAGCCATCTGCTGCAACCTCAGAGGAGATTCTGGGGGACCCCACTTCGCCATGTATTGTGGTTCAAACACTGGCGGCAGTGAACCTTCAAAGATCTCTTCCAAAATTCTGCGCCTGACAGGCGTGCTTCTTCCGCCCGTCGACCCAACTTGATAGCCCATGTATTTCAAAAGCCCTTCTTGGAGCCAGCCTTCGGTTGAGAGCTTACCCATTCCAGTGGGGGCTTCGGTGTTTGGCCAATTGAAGAAGTCGTCGGGCCTCGGTCCCTTGACCCTGCGCCGATCCCATTCTTTTCTTATCGCAACTAAGACCTTGCTTGCGTCAGAGCGTGCTGCGCCTCCGCGTCGCCCAGCTGTTATCTCGATCGCATTTTGCCACAGCCTCATGATCTTGCTCATTGGCATTTCAGGGAGCAATTTCACGACATGTGGCTGTCCATCGCTGTTGCGGCCGTTTCTCACTATATGACCCCAACCTGGATCGAGCGACCGGGCTTATGTGGTTTTTCACTGATCATTGTTGTCCCGTTTCTTGAGGTCGCTGACGAACTTTTCGAATGCCTGCCTCTTTCGTTCTTTTTCAATTTGCTCCTTCTTTGCTTTGCGCTCGTCGGAAAGATGTCGGGAAACCCTCACTTTCCGCAGAATTTCACGCCTTTCTTCTGGAGATAGAAGATTCAAACCGGGCGTGAGGACAGCAGGTTTCTTCCTCTTCTTTTTAGGCGACCGTTGCTCAAAGTCGAATTTCTTCGACTGACCGGTATACACGAGTGATGAGCCTCCGAGATAACCTCCCTTTCCCATCCCTAAACCCCCAACACCTTCATCACCTCATCCCCGAGGTGGTTGATGACCTTCACCGCCACGCGCCCTGATTTGGGCCGCGCAAAAGGCCGCGAAACCGTTCGCTTCAGCGACTCCCAGGCGTCCTCGTCCACTTCCCCTTTCAGCGTCGTCTTGAGCTGTTTGTAGGGGATGTCGGCTCCCGGGAAGTAGGCGTGGCGGACGAAGAACGACTCTTCGTTGTAGTCCGTGTCGATGAACCAGCAGGCGATGTCGTGGGGCTCGCTCGACACCACTTCGCCCGTCGCGGGCTTGAAGATGTCGACGCCCAGAAGCTCGATCCGGAACGTGTCGCCCTCGGACTTCACGCGGATGTCCGGCTCGCCGAAGACCACGAAGAGGTTGCCGCCCCCGGCCTTCAGGTCGCCCGCCATGTGGAGGTCCGGGTTCATCCGCGCGTGCAGAACGGGGATGCGGCCCAATTTGCGGAACTCGGCGGTATGGGCGTCGAAGTTGAAGGCGCAGGCGATGACGATGTCGAAGCCTGCGTCCGCGGCCTCGCGCGCGGCGGCGACGAGGTCGGCGCGTTGCACGGTGCCGTATTCCGGGCCGATGAAGATGCCCGCGCGGCGTTCGGTGTCGCCCTCCAGATACCGCCCCTCGGCGGCGAGCCATTCGCCGGGCCAGGCGGTGAGCGAGGTAAAGGCGATCCTGTCCGCCTTGTCCTGCTGCTGCACCCCGGCCTTGGTCAGGTTTTCGAGGATCGCGGCGCGGTAGTTGTCGGCCTCCTGCGCGCCGGGGGCCCGCTGGCCGGTGGCGGCGTCGTGTTCCTCGATCAACTCGCCATGCTCATCGACCGCCTGCGTGCGGTGGGGCGAGAGGCTTTCGACTGTGAAGGGCCCCGCCACGCGGACGCGTTTCTTGTCCTCGAAGGGCTTGTCGTAGAGGAATTCGAAGTCGGCCTTGGCGGCGATGGATTTGTCGATCTCGGTCTGTCGGGCGATCCGGGCGGTCCAGAAGCGGTCGAGCGCCGATTTCGCGGCTTGCGGCCAGTCGTCGGGGGCCTTGCGCGGGATTTCCCATTCCATGAAGCCGCCCGCCGGGGCCGTCTCTCCGCTGGGCAGCGTGACCTCGCCGCTTGCGGTGAAGTCGATTTTCTTGCCCGCCCGGCCGCCGGTCTCGACGGTGAAGGGGGTGGGGTGGCCGGAAAGGGCGGTGTTCAGCGCCGCGCGCGCGTCTTCGACCGCCGGTTGCAGGGTGTCCCAGATCGTGTCGATCTCGGTGTTGTTGGCGATGGATTTCAGCGTGATATGCGGCACGCGGTCGTAGACGAAGCCGTGGCGGATGTCGTTGTAGGTCGGCGTGGTGGCGGGGGCCGAGCGGGTGACCTCGGCCTCTTTCCGCTGGCCTTCGGTGCTGTCGGCAAGCAGATACCAAGGGTATTTCGCCCCCATGATCCGCGCACGGGCAAGGGCCAGCGCCACGCGGGAGGTGTCGATGGTGATCCAGCGCCGCCCCCATTGCTCGGCCACATAGGCGGTGGTGCCGGAGCCGCAGGTGGGATCGAGCACGAGGTCGCCGGGATCGGTGGTCATGAGGAGACAGCGAGCGATAATTGTGGTGCTCGTTTGGACAACGTAAATTTTGGGATCTGAGCGAGATTGAACAGCCCCACTAATATCTGTCCACAAATTGGAAGCGGGAGCATAACCGTAATCATCTGCAAAACGCCGATAGTTCAGCTTGCCCCCGCGGCTGATGTCCAACCGATCAGCCATTCGCAATTTCTGGAGTCCCGGCAAGGTCGTCTTGAATGTCCCGTTGCCCGGCGTAAAGCGTTGACCATTTATCCAAACTTGGCGGACATCTCCACTTCCAGCACTCCTTGAACTGGTAAGGTTGTCTGTTCTGTAGTTTCGGCCATCTTCATTCTCAGATGAATATCGGGATTCCGCGTTTTCGGAGCGGGTTTGCAGAACGGCGCGATACTTGGCTTGTTTGGCGTTCTTTGCATACCAAACGATGAAGTCCGCCGTTGAGCCAAGCAAACTGCTGCCTTCGCTGGTGGTCTTTTTTGCCGTGATCTGGCTGACAAAATTCTCCTCCCCAAAGACCTCATCCATCAGCGCCCGCACCCGGTGGACGTTCTCGTCTCCGATCTGGACGAAGCAGGACCCGCTTTCGGTCAGCAGGTCCCGCGCCACCACCAGCCGGTCGCGCAGGTATTGCAGGTAGGAATGGATGCCGTCGCGCCAGGTGTCGCGAAAGGCCTTCACCTGCTCGGGCTCGCGGGTCAGGTGCTCCAGTTTCCCGTCCTTCACATCGCGCGACTGCGTGCTCCACTGGAAATTCGAGTTGAACTTGATGCCATAGGGCGGGTCGATGTAGATCGCCTGCACCTGACCCTTCAGCCCCTCGCGCTCGGCCAGCGACGCCATGACCTGCAACCCGTCGCCCAGGATCATCCGGTTCGACCATTTCTTCTGGTGCCGGTAGAACTCGATCTCGGCCTCGCGGTCGTCATCCGTGATCCCGAAGTGGTCGAACAGGTCCGCACCTGCGCCCTCGCCATTCCGCTTCCCGCCCGCGCGCAGATCCTCGATGATCGCCTTGGGATGCACCTGCTCCTGCAAGTAGATCGGCGGCGCGTCCACCGTGACGGCGGCTTGATCGATGTCCTTCCCGCGCCAGATCAACTGCGGGTCGAGGTCCGGGTTGCGCCGGTCATAGGCCACCTTGATGGGCTTGGCGTCCTCCGGGTCCATCATCGGCGCAAGCTCGGGCGTGGGAATGTTCACGCGGGTGTCTTCGTGGGTGATGGGCTGGATCGGGGTTTTGTTGGTGGTCATAGGTCTTGTCCTGCGGCAAAGTCGGCAATCGCCGCGCTGTAATCTTCGACCCGGCGGGCCATCCATGCCCAGATGTCGGGCCAGTGATCGCTGTCCTTGAGCGGATAAGCGATGCGGTCCGGCAGATACCAACCGGCCTCGCTCGGGATGCCCGCCGGAACACTCAACATTGTGGATAAACTGGACAGCGCAGGGGCAATGACGTCCCCCAGCCCTTCACTACCCGTAGTCGCGTCGCTTCGAAGGTAGATCCCGCAGGTTTTGCCTGCCACATAGAGTCCGATCACCAGCTTCGGCACTGCCGTCGGCAGCCAAACACTCGACGTTGCGCTGGGTCTGAACCCGCGGTCCAACAGGTCGGGATGGGCTTCGATAAGCCCGGCCCAGAAGTCTGCCCGAAGTTTGGAGAGGGCGCTGCGCTCAGGCTGGGTCTGAACCTGAACTTTTCGCTGCCAATCATTCGGCTTCTCGACCACCTCGAAGATCGGGGCAAAGGGACTGTCCCCGATCCGCACAACACGGGCTTTGACGGCAAAGAACGAAAACCCGTCGGCGGTGTGTTCGTTCAACCACCGAATTGCCGCGAGATGCGGCTCGCGAAAGCTGGGAGCGATCCAGACCACGGTCTGCGCCTCAAGCCCCGCGAGGTAAGTCATGATCTGGCCCAGGTGGGTGTGGTCCGTCGCCTCCAACTGGTTCTCGATCAGCACCACCGTGTCGTCCACCGGATTACGGGCAAGGATGTCGGCAGAGAAGCTCTCCACCGCAACTTCGGTTCCGGTCAATTCGAGCGTTACGCCGATGGCTGCCGCCAGGTGGTCGATGTTCTGGGCAAGCCATGGGGTGAACTGGTGCGCCTCGTGCTTCCACGCGTCACGCAGCGGCAGGTCGACGAGGCGGCCAAACTGAACGTCGGTCATGCGGGCACCTCCCCCAACATCTCGTCGATTGCGGCATTGAGGGCTGGGCCGAAGTCATGCGCATCGCGAAGCTCGGCGAACCCCCAGCGGCCATAGGTGCCGATCCGGTTCACGGCGGGCACCCATTTGTGGCGGATTGTCTCGGCCTTCAGGTGGGCGTCCTTGCCGCGGTAGCCTTTCACCTCGATCACCAGCGTGGTCGGCTCCGGCGTGTCGAGGCGGATCAGGAAGTCGGGCCGATACATGCGCGGCTCGGCCTCCATGACGTAAGGCACTTCCAACCCGAGGTTGTGGTTCTTGGCGTAGGAGATCACGCGGGGATGTTCCTCGATCCGCGCGGCGAGCTTATCTTCCCAGTCGCTGTCCGTGATGATCCAGTTGATGTGGCTCTTGTCCGGTCGCGGCGCGAAGCGGGAGGCCTTGGTGGTGTTGAAGTTGACGCCCAAGGTCGATCCGGTCGGATTGTAGGGGGCGAGCACGGCGCGCATAATCTTGTCCCCGCCGGGCTTATCGATCAGCGCGCCAAAGATCAGGTCGCAAACCTCGTCTGCGATTTCCCGGTAAAGCAGTTGCGCGGGCTTGGTGTCGCCGGTGCAGACCAAGTGACCCTCGGTGAGCCACTGCATAACGATCCGCTTGGCCGCAGGGATCAGGTGCATCCGGGGCGCTGCGTTGGCATCGCGCAGTTTCTCGAACACCATGTGTTTGGCGACGTGATAGGCGATCGTCGATTGCCGGGTCGTATCGAGGTAATCGAGGTTCAGGACTTCGGTCTGGCCCACGATCCCTTGCATGGTGACGACGGTGGCCGAGACCTTTTCCGGCGATAACACATAGGGCTCCATGCCGCTGAAGTCGACGTCCAGCCGATCCGAAGGCAGGTCTGCGACATAGCCATTGACCCGCGGGAAGGTGATTTCGAGGTGGTCCCGCTCGGGCGAGATCGCGCGCACGTTGACCACGTCGCGCGGCGGCTGGGGCGGAGCGATCCGGGCCTGATCCGAGAAGTTCAGACCGTCGATGCCCATGACGTCGGCATATTCGGTGCGGAAAAGCTTGCTCTCGGGGTCGATGTCATAGGACAGCCGCCGCAGGGCGCGGCCGATGACCTGTTCGCAGATCAACTTGGTGCCGAAAGCGCGAAGCCCAAGGATATGCGTGACGTTGTTTGCATCCCAACCCTCGGTCAGCATCGACACGGAAACGACGCAACGCACCTGCTCGCCCAAACGGCCCTTCTTGCCGACGGTGTTCATGACTTCGCGCAGGATATCCGCATCGGTGAGGGCGTCGGCGGAGTCGCTGCGCACGGCTTGCTCCCGCCGGAAGGCCTCGATTTCCTCCTCATGGGCGTCGCGGAACGCCTTGTCGATGTCGCCACCAGCCTCGAGTGTTGCGCTGTCGATCAGGACAGAGCGCGGGCGGGTCAGTCTTTCACCCTCGGTTGAAAAGTTGGAGAAAAGTTCGCACTTGCCCGAGATCGTTTCGATCACGCCGTTTTCATCTTCGACCTCATATCCCGCCACATAGTCGCGAAGGAGTTCCGAGTTCGTCGTGTTGTTGCAGACGATGATGAAGACCGGGGGGATTCCGACCCCTTCTTTCTCCCACAGTTCAAAGGTCTTCTTGTAGTGGCCGTAGAGCGCATCGACAGCTGTCTTCAACTCGAGCGGAAGCTTCTGCGGATCGGGCTTTGCGCCTTTGGACTTCTTTGGCATCTTCTTGCCAATCGCGTCCCATAGGTTCCGATAGAGCGGCTCGGGCTGACCGGGAAGGTTGTCGGCGACCGGAACGCGGGGGAGCTTCACGATCCCGCATTCGATGGCGTCCATCAACGAGAAGTCGGAAATCACCCAAGGGAAGAGCGACCCTTCGACCCATCCGGAGCCGGACAGAAAGAACGGCGTGGCCGACAGGTCGTAGACTGTCTGGATGCCGACCTTGCGCTTCGCGGCTTCGAGGCCCGAAATCCAGAGCCGCGCAGCCTCGGCATTTTCTTCAGCCTCTTTGCGTTCATCGCCGGTCAGCTTCGCCTTTTCGGCGTTGGGCTTTTCCCGGTAACAATGGTGAGCTTCGTCGTTGATCACGTTGATCGAGCCGAGCCCCATGAGATCGGGCATGACGCGTTGAAGCATCTGCCCCTCGGTTTCCAGCGTCGTCACAGTGTCGCCATGACCTTCGAGAGCAGCGCGCGTGCCCTTTGCCAAAGACAGCCGCTCGCGCAGTTTGAAGGCGTGATAGTTGGTCAGGACGATTTTCGCGCGCTGCATGTCCTGCATCAGATCCGCAGGCACCAAATTGATCCGCTCGTAGTAATTCTCGGGATCGTTGGGCAGGAGCACCCGTAGCCGATCCTTGATCGTGATCCCGGGGGTGACGATAAGAAAACTTCGCGAGAAGGTCTTGGAGTTCGGGCTACGCACCGCGTTCAGGGTCTGCCACGCGATCAGCATGGCCATGACCGTCGTCTTGCCGGCCCCGGTAGCGAGCTTCATCGCCACGCGGAACAGGTCCGGGTTTGCGGCGTTGTTGGCAGTCTCGAGTTTCGACTTCACCTGTTTGCCGCGCGGCCCCAGCTTGGGCGCGACTTCGGCAAGCCAGATCGCCGTCTCCACGGCCTCGAGTTGGCAAAAGAACGGTCTGATGACCTGGTTTTCGTCCTTTTGGATCGTCCGCCAATGCTGGAGCAGCCGTTGAGTGATCGGCGACACTTGCCAGTGGTTCGGATTTGGCAGCTGGCGCCAACTGTCGACCTGCGAACGCATTTCGTTGACAAATTCGGTCACGTTGTAGGTCGCATCCAACCCTCCGAGTCCTGCTTTGCTCAGCTCCATCTCGGATTGTGATCCGCCGCTTACACTTTTCGACTTTGGCATCGCCGACACGAGGTCGGACCGGCGGCGCGTGGTGATGATGCGGTCCGTCGGCCGCCCGTCGTCATCAAGTTCCCAATGCTGCTCGGGCACGAAATATGGTGAATTCAAAATCGGCTGCTCAAAAAACGACACCCGCTGCCTCCCTTATATTTTCTTTAAGAAATCAAATACGTTGACGGTCGGCAATCTCTACTTGTTGGGCACAAGCCTTTACTTTGCGTCGGTGCCCTGTCTGAGAGAATGCCAGACCTTTAGATACGCAGCCACCCCGCCCGAGGTTCGGCTTCAGGTGAGGGTATCCTCCTCATCGATCAGGTGAAAGTCAGTCGGTGCCGTCGCACCGGGCACAGCCTCTTTGCTCCCGCTTTCCGCGAGGATGACAATCTCCGCCGAAGCTCGTGCATCTTCACCGGCATCATGGTGCTTGAATGACAGGCCAAGGTAGGACTTCAACGACGAGAGGCCGTGGCCCCCGTTCCCTTTGAGTTCAGGCCAAGCCTTGCGGGCGACCTGCACGCTGTCGCGCCATTACCACTCAGGCATCGTGATGCCTGATGCAGAACAGGCTGCCGTCATCGCGGAACGATCGAAGCCGGAATGTTGATACACGGGACGTCCATCGAGTGCTTTTGCGAGGATCGGGAGCACATCGTCAAACCGCGGTGCGCCCCGAACTGTGGCGGCATTGATCCCGTGCACAAATGAGCATGACCAGTCCGTAGTCTCAGGATCAACGTAGGTCACCCATGTCTCGATGGACCGATCCGGCCTCACGCAGGCAATGCCGATCTGGCAGATGCTTGCGCGGTCATTGTTCGCTGTCTCGACGTCCAGCGCGAAGAAGTCGAAAGCGCCCGCAGGAAAGGCAGGAACAGTTGGCGCGACGGGCGCAATGAGCTTGCCATGGAACCTGTCATTCTGTCGGTTGATCGCGTCCATCTCGGCGGTCGAGAACCTCAGGGACCTGATAATCGTGTCCACAAGGTCGCGTGGCTCATCATACTCGAACATGCCACGCCGGTTCCAGGCGACACACTCGCTCGGAGCCATTGCAAGGACCGCCTGCTCGATTCCGGGGATGTCCGCGTCATCTGGCAGAGGCACCCAGACCGCGCGGCAATATTCGGCGATGAACGCATTCCGGAGGCGCTTCGCCACGTCTCCGTCCGCTTTTGTGGCAGGATCATTCCGATCACGCCACATCCGGCCGGTGTTATACATCCGCGAGAAATAGTGACTGGTGGTCTCAGACCCGGTGCGGTGCCGTGCATGGATGCGCTTGCGCAGGTTCTCGGCAGCGGAGCTGGTCGAGCCGATATAGCGCAAGTCGCCAAAGTGATCGACGAGGCCATAGACGCCGCGGCTATCTTCGGGCGCGTCCTTGGTGCGGCCATGCGGCGCGGATAGCAAGGCTTCAAGAACCTGTTCGGGGGTTGGGTAGAGGGTCATTTTTAACTCGTGCCAAGTGTAGGTCTTTTGGGTCAGGGCCGCGCGATGCGCTGCCAGGACACGCCGCTCACGATGCCCCAGTGGCCGAGTTCGTTGGGCCGCCGCCAGCGTGGGGTCGACATGGCGTTCAAGGATTCAAGGGCTTCGTAGAAGGTGTCGAAATGCTGTTCTTCGCCCTTTGCACCGATCTGGTAACGACCGCCCCGCTTCAGGTCGGGGCCGAACATGGAGCCGTCCCGCGCAACCGGCACGAAGATAATCTTTTCGAGGTCGACCGGCAAGTTGGTCTCTTCCGTCTCGTCCTTATCTTCGTCGGCCCAAATCGACCGCAGGAACTCCTTGCGCTTCATCAGCCAAGCCAAGGCGCTTACCGCCATCACGCCGCCATTGGGACCGCGCTCAAGCTGTGCGTCGGCACCGCTCATCAGGTTGCGCACTCGGCCTTCGGACACACGGCCGAGGATCGCCATCGACAGCGTATCCACCTCGCCGCGAACGGTATCGAGCGCATAGCGAGACGCAGCAAGGTTGGCGATCCGGATGATCGGGTTATCCGAAGTCTCGAGGGATCGGACGTCACTGCGCGACGCGAAGGCCGACACGTCGGCAACCAAATGCTCAATCCACTCGGCTCGATCCGCGGTGGCAATTGCCGCCGGAGTTACACCAAACATGCCGTATTGCAGGGCACATTGGAAACGCTGTCCGACTGGCCAAACCGTGCCAGCAGAAAACACGTCTTCCATAACCTCTCGCCAGGTCGCATGTTCGATGCCTTCAATGGCTGCGACTGGTTCCACGAGCTGGCGCAAGGGGGCGGCCGCATTGCCGACCCCGACCAGCCCTTCCACATGTTCGAGGGCGTTGTGTAGGATTTCGGCGATCCACTGGGCATAGTCCCAGTAATGATGGTCGCCATTGTATTCGAACTGCATTTCCGCGCAGGCGTCCCGACGTTCTTCGGCGGTCTCAAGGTCCATTGGTGTCTTCCTCTCAGGCGTGCAGGCGGCGAATGGCGCTGCGAACGTGTTTCATGTTGCGCTGATCCGAGGGGGAACTCGGAGCAGTGACGAAGCCGGCTTCAAAACGGAGGCGGCAGTGTTTGCGGTCGGTCTCGATGCTGAGCAGAGCGAAGCCTTCGGTCGCGCAAAGAGCGCGGTAGTCGCGATAGATCTTCTTCATGTGCAAAATCCGTGATGGCGTTTGTGTTGATTTGTTTATGAGCGAATCGGATGAAAATGGCAATAGGAAGTTTCCGTGATTATCTTTATCAACTTCTAACCTGATGGCGTGCGATATCGCGCGAAGAAAAAATTTGAGGGGGTGTGCGAACGAGCTTGACAACTTTTGGGCCCAAGAGCTTAGACAATCGCCCTTGTAAGCCTTTGATTTTCAACACCCCGGGTTTGTCTAAGAAATCCACAACCCATTGAAAACAAGGCCCGGTGGCAATCCTCCCCAGCGCGCCACTTTTCAATCATCCGCACTCCCTATCTCCAGTCCCCCAAGTGGAGAAAATGGCGAAGAGAAGCCTCTATGCCTATCTCGGGTTCACCGGGTGCCCGCAGGGTCGGCGAAGGGTTCGTCGGGTTCGCAGACATAGAACAAGGCCATCCGGGCAGGAACATCACGCGTGTTGCGGCCCGTCATATTGATGCCCGAAGGTTCGACGAAGACCTGCCCGGCTTCGATATCAACCGGATCGCGACCGTCGAGGTCGAGTGTGAACGTGCCTTCGAGCATGTAGACCGTCACGGGATGGCGATGCGAATGGTAGGGTGTGACATCTCCGGGTGACAGGGTGGCAAACAGGACCCTGATTTCCTGATCTTCCGCTAGAGGCATCCCTTGCACCATTTCCCGGTGCAGGGGCGTGAGCTTTGCCATCCCTCGGTCCTGAGCGGTGCGTGTGACGCCGACCGTCAGTGCGGCCGTCATGGTGACGACATCTGATTTTTCGTGCATTTGGCCATCTCCCTTTGCTATTTTTGGGAGGCTACTGTGTTCGACACCCCGGCGGCAGCAGCAAGTCTGCGAAAGCGCCGCGCAAAACTGCATAGTGATCGGCATGTTCGACTGGAACGATCTGCGCCACCTCATTGCCGTTTCGCGACAGGGTAGCACACTGTCCGCTGCGAAGGCGCTTGGCGTTAATCAGTCGACAGTGCATCGCAGGCTTCACGAGCTCGAGCGACGCATCGGGCTCACCCTCGTGAAGAGATATCCGGCGGGATACCAGCTCTCGGAAATGGGCGAGGCGCTTCTCGACGAGGTCATGGCTGTCGAGGGTGCCGTCGATTGTCTGGAGCGCAAGATCATTGCTCTGAAGCTCGATCTCAAGGGACGTATTCGCCTGACCTGCCCGGAGCCGACGGTGCCGCGCATCGTTGCGACGGGCCTGCTCGACCGGTTCCATGCCCTCTATCCCGACCTCTCCGTGGAATTCGTTACCAGCGACCGCTATCTGGATCTGACCAAGGGAGAGGCTGATGTCGCGTTCCGGTCCGGCGGGCCGGTGGACGAGACCCTTGTCGGACGAAAGATCTGCGACTCGGTCTGGGCCATCTATGCCAGCAAGAGCTATGTTCAGCGGCATGGCCGCCCGGGAAGCATCCCGGACCTGTCGGCGCATGCTCTGATCGGCTTCGATGGCATCATGAAGTCGCATCGCGTCGCCATCTGGCTGCCGTCGGCCGTGCCCGGCGCGCGTATCGTCAGCCGCAGTTCAAGTATTCTCGGCGTCGTGTCGTCGGTGAAAGCGGGTGTCGGCGTCGCGCCGCTGCCGACCACATTGGGAGATGCCGAGGACAGTCTGGTTCAGGTCTTGCCGCCGGTCCCGGAGTTGACCCGCAGTTGGTATCTGCTGACGCCATCCGACCTGCGCCGGTCGCCGCGTATCGCGGCCTTTGTCGACTGCGTGCTCGACGACATTCCGGCGCTGCGCCAGGCCCTCGTCGGTTAGGGCTTGCCAATGCACTCGTCCGTCAGGCGCCCCGAGCTGACACCTTCGCCTGATACCCGTCCAGTTCCCCGGTCAATGCCTTGCCGGTCGGACGGTCGTTTCGCGCGCAGAACTCGGCCCAGACCGCGCTGAAGGGCAGATCCTTCAGCTCCTCGGTCAGAACGAGCCGGTGGTGAAGTCGAGCGCTTCTTCTGCGGCCTTGAGGCGGGTCTGCGGCATCAGGAGCGCCTATTGCATGTTGCGCACGCCGATGACCCAGGCGGCCGTCCGGCTGATTGTAGCGTCGAAGAAGTCGAGCCCGATGCGGGTCCGGCCCAGAAGGTCGCCGAAGACCAGCTCTTGCGCCATGGCGCGGATCGCATCGTCCAGATGGACGACGTGATCGGAATCCCAACGCATAGGTCCCGAGACATGGAGCAGGAGCTCGTCCACCGACAGGGCCACGGCGGAATGTTTGTCGGCGATGTTCTCGGTCGGATGGAAGTGACCCATGTCGAGGCACAGGAGCGTGCCCTTGGGGATCGCGTAGCATATGTAGAACTCGTGGCAATCGACGGTCATGGCTTCGACCCCGATCCCGAAGAGCTTGGATTCCACGGCATCGAGCAGATGCGCCTTGTCGTGTTCCGGCGCGAACATCGCGTCGAGCGAGGCTTCAAGTCGCCGGCATGCCGTCATGCGGTCGACCGGGTTGTCCCTACCCGTCCGGCAGCCGGATGTTGTTGACCGCAGGCGTGCCTTGGGCGGCCCTCATCTGTGCGGCGATGTCGCGACAGCATGTGCCATGTTCGTTCCAGAAGTCGCGGATGCCCTTGTCCGGGTGGCTCAGGGTCAGGTTATCGTCGGCCTTGGCGTGGGCGAAGAACGTCGGGTTGAAGTCGAGCCCGATCCCCTGATCGCGGGCACAGTCGACCCAGGGCGTGAAATGGCGGAACCCGATCTCGTCTCGGTCGGGTGCCTCCACGGTGTCGAGGTAGAGGCGTGAAGGTTCAGCCCGTGCCTACCCGGGATCATGCCGTAGCCGAATTCGAGGTCGGCGCGAAGCTCGTCCGGGGTGCGGGCGCGGCCCGGATGGGTGCCGGTTGCCTGGATGCCGCCGCCGGAGGAGCCGCTCTTTTTCTCGAAGCCGACGACGTCGTCACCCTGCCAGCAGTGCACCGAAATCGGGATCTGCCCCAGCGCGTCCATAGCGGCTTCGGTGTCCACGCCCCATTCGGCGAAGGCGTCCTTTGCGGAACTGTAGCTCATCTCGTCTCCCTGCCGGCGGGGCCGGCGATTATCGTTTGCGCAGCATGTCGCGGCTCAGATCCGCGACCTTCGAGACGCCCATCAGGCGCATGTCCCGTTCGACCTCGTCCTTCAGGAGGCCGACCATCCGTTCAACCCCGGCCTGCCCGGCCGCGGCGAGGGGAAAGAGGTATCCCCGACCGATCCCAACGGCTTTCGCTCCCATGGCCAGCGCCTTGACGATGTGGGTGCCGCGCTGGATGCCGGAGTCCATGATCACCTCGAGCCTGTCGCCCACCTGATCCACAATGCCTTCGAGCGCTTCGAAGGGCGCAATGGACCCGTCCAGCTGCCGTCCACCGTGGTTCGACAGGATCACCGCGTCACAGCCGGCCTCGGCTGCGCGGGCTGCATCGTCGGGATGGATGACGCCCTTGAGGCAGAATTTTCCGCCCCAGTCCGAGACCATTTCCGCCAGGTCGTCCCAGTTCATCGTGGGATCGAGCATCTCGGTAAAATAGCGCCCGATCGACATGGTGCCGCCGCCCATGTCGACATGTTCGTCAAGCTGGGGCAGCGCGAATTTCTCGTGGGTGACGTAGTTGATCCCCCAGGCCGGCTTCACCGCGAATTGTGCCATGCCGCCCAATGTGAGCTTGAAGGGGATCGAGAACCCCGTCCGTTTGTCACGCTCGCGATTGCCGCCGGTCATGCTGTCGACAGTGAGCATCATGACGTTCACGCCGGCGTCCTTGGCCCGCTGCATCATCGCGCGGTTGAGGCCCCGGTCCTTGTGGAAATAGAACTGATAGACCTGCGGATTGTCGTGTTTGCGCCGCAGCTCCTCAAGGCTCACGGTGCCAAGCGACGACACGCCGAACATGGTGCCGTATTTTCCCGCCGCGGCCGCGACCGCGCGTTCGCCGTCATGGTGAAAGAGCCGCTGGAGCGCGGTGGGCGAGAGGTAGAAGGGCAGGGCGAGCTTCTGGCCCATGACCTCGACCGACAGATCGACCTCGGGCGTGCCCCGGAGCACATGGGGCACGAGATCGACGGTGTCGAAGGCCGCCGAGTTGCGCCGGAGCGTCACCTCGTCGTCCGCGCCGCCGTCGATGTAGTTGAAGATCGGTCCCGGCAGGCGGCGCTTGGCGAGCTGCCGGAAATCGTGAAAATTGTGGCACTGCGCCAGACGCATGCGCGTTCCCTCCGCTTGTCCGGGGGCGGTGCTGCGCCCCCGACCGATGACATGTTCGCCGGGTCAGCGGGTGAAGGCTTCCTTCTTGCCCGCGTCGACGTTCACG
This sequence comes from Maritimibacter sp. DP1N21-5, assembly GCF_019218295.1. Taxonomy (NCBI): domain Bacteria; kingdom Pseudomonadati; phylum Pseudomonadota; class Alphaproteobacteria; order Rhodobacterales; family Roseobacteraceae; genus Maritimibacter; species Maritimibacter sp. DP1N21-5. Next base: position 2,098,870 of record NZ_JAHUZF010000006.1, on the reverse strand, counting down.
ATATTGCCCGTCGACTTAGCCGAAGCGTCGGCCGCGTAACAGTAGGCGGCTTCCGCAATGTCTTCGGGCAGGACCGAGCGCTTGAGCATCGACCGGTTGCGATATATTTCCTCGAGTCCCTTCTTGTCGGTGCCATAGGTCGACGCGCGCTGGTCGAGCCATTCGCCCTCCCAGATCTTGGAGTCGCGCAGGACCGCGTCGGGATTGACCTCGTTGACCCGGATGCCGACTTCGGCACCTTCCAGCGCGAGACAAGGAAATAGCGGGTGGACAGGATAGCCGACCATCTCGTCCTCAAGCTCGACCCCGCGACAAAGGCCCTTCAGCGCATTCAGCTTGTCCACGAAGAGCGTCGCGAAACCGTCCATCTTGATCGAGCCGACATCGCCGCCCGATCCCTTGACCCAGAGGACTTCGACCGTGTCGCCGGTCAGCGGGTCCTTTCTCACCCGTCGTCCAACGCGCTGATCGGGAACATGATCATGAAGCTCGCAGCAGATGAGCTGCCCGATGGCGGTCAGGTCGCGGTGCTGTCCGCCACCACCACCTCGACGAACCAGAACATCTGGATTGAAGAGATGAACAAGGTGATGGACAACTACGAGGGCATCGAAGTCGTGGGCACCGTCTATGGTGACGACCTTGCGGACAAATCCTGTCGCGAAGCCACCGGCCTGATGCAGGACCTACCCGGATTTCGACGCCATCATCGCGCCGACCTCGGTGGGCATCGTCGCCGCCGCGCGCGCGGTGGAAGACGCGGGCAAGGTGGGGCAGGTGAACGTGACCGGCCTTGGCCTTCCGTCCGAAATGGCTGGCGCCATCGACAGCGGGGCGTCCAAGCCCTTCGCGATCTGGAACCCGATCGACCTCGCCCATCCGGCTCAACCCGGCGCGGGATACGCTGATCAACGTGAACGGGCTGGACGATCCGACCCCGAGCGCGCGCTTCATGGGCGGACGCGAATACGTGAGGCGGAAGGGCGAGACGGCGACGCCGTCGCCCGAGGACGTGACGCGGGTCGCCGGGGAGCACCTGTTCCTCCGGCCCTCGGTCGAACCCGGCTCCGGACCCTTCCCGGGACACAGCGGAGGTTGGAGCGAACAGGGCATGACACCGGGCGAAAAGAGCGTTGCCCGGTAATGGTATCTGGCGCTCATGACGGCCGAATGCCTGGGGATCATCGGCGCGGATGGTCCCAGCGTCGTGGAAGGTCCCTTCGCCCGAAACGTCCTTTTCCTCGCGGTGCTCGCGGCGGTCGCCGGGCGACAGGTGCGCCTGTCCCATTCCGCGACCGGCACCAGTATCGGGGCCGCGCTTCTGGCGGATCCGTAGGCGCTGCCGCAACGCAGTGTGCCGGTCGATCCGCCGCAGAACCTCTCCGACCTGCGCGCCTATGCGAGGCTTGGCGTGCGCGGGTCGGTGCGCCCGAAAAGGACTGAGCTATTCCGGGAACCAGCAGGCAGCGGGATGTGGCTCGCCCATCAGCTCGGGTCTTTCGGCCCGGCACTTGTCCTGCGCCTTCCAGCAGCGGGGCGCGAACGGGCAGCCTTCGGGCACCGAAAGCGGCGAGGGCAATTCGCCCTCGAGCTTGATCCGCTTCTTCTCGGGGTTGGGTTCGGTCGAGGGCGTCGCCGAGAGGAGCGCCTTGGTATAGGGATGACGCGGATGGGCGAAGACACTGTCTTTCGAGCCGAATTCCACCGGGCGGCCCAGATACATCACCACGACGTCGTCGGCCACGTGACGCACCACCGAGAGGTCGTGGGAGATGAAAAGATAAGCAAGGTCGAGGCGTTCCTGCAGGTCGAGAAGCAGGTTCAACACCTGCGACTGGATCGACAGGTCGAGCGCCGAGACGGGTTCATCGAGCACGAGGAGCTTCGGTTCGAGCATGAGCGCCCGCGCCACGGCGATCCGCTGCCGCTGCCCGCCCGAGAACATATGCGGAAAGCGGTCGTAGTGTTCGGGGCGCAAACCCACGAGCGCCATCATCTCGCGCGCTTTCTCTTGCCGCTCCTTGGCGGACATCTTCGGCCGGTTGATCTTCAGCGGCTCCTCAAGGATCGCGCCGACCCGATGGCGCAGGTTGAGCGAGCCATAGGGGTCCTGGAACACGATCTGCACCGACTGTCGCAGCTTGTCCCAGTTGTCGGGCGTCGCGGCCATGCCGTCGATGGTGAGCTCTCCGGCGGTCGGCTCCTCGATCAGCGTGACGAGGCGGGCGAGGGTCGATTTTCCGCAGCCGGATTCCCCGACGACGGCGAGCGTCTTGCCGGCCTCGATCGAGAAGGTCGCCTCCGACAGCGCGCGCACCGTGCCGGTTTTGCGAAACATCCCGCCGCCGACCTCGTAGTGGCGGGCGAGATGCGTGGCGGTCACGACAGCATTCATGCCGCGTCCTCCTTCTTCGTCAGGGGATAGTGGCAGCGGGCGAGGCCAAGCTCGGGCGGCTGCACGGGCGGCGGCGTGTTGCGGCAGAGGTCGTCTGCGAACTGGCAACGGGGCGAGAAGAGACAGCCCCTGGGCCGATCGTATTGTCCCGGGACCACACCCGGGATGGTCGGCAGATGCCGCTCTGTCGCCCGTTCGGGCAGGGCGGCAAGGAGTGCCGAAGTATAGGGATGGTGCGGATCTGCGAAGAGCGAGCGCACCGGTTGTTCCTCGACCTTCTGCCCGGCATATTGCACCTGCACGCGCTGCGCCGTCTCGGCCACCACGCCCATGTCGTGGGTGATCAGGATGAGGCCCATCCGGGTTTCCTTCTGCAGGTCCGTGAGCAGGTCGAGGATCTGGGCCTGGATGGTGACGTCGAGCGCCGTGGTCGGCTCGTCCGCGATCAGGAGGCGCGGCTTGCAGGCCAATGCCATGGCGATCATGACGCGCTGGGACATGCCCCCGGAGAGCTGGTGCGGGAACGCTTTCAGCCTCCGTTCCGGGTCGGGGATGCCCACAAGGTCGAGCAGTTCCACCGCGCGGCGCTGACGCCCGGCGCGGTCGAGATCAAGGTGGGTCTTGAGCGCCTCCTTGATCTGGAAGCCGACCGTGAAGCAGGGGTTGAGCGAGGACATCGGCTCCTGAAAGATCATCGACATGTCGCGGCCGATGACCTTGCGGCGCTCGCGCGCGGACATACCGCGCAGGTCTCGGCCGTCAAAGCTCATCTCGTCCGCCGTGATGGTTGCGGTCCAGGGAAGAAGGCCCATCGCGGCGAGCATGGAGACGGATTTGCCGGAGCCGGATTCGCCCACGATGGCCAGCACGTCGCCTTGATCGACCGAAATGTCGACGCTGTCCACAGCGCGGAAGGCACCACCGGCGGTGTCGAAGTCGACGGTGAGGTTCCTGATGGAGAGGAGGGTCATAGGGGGCCTCCGTTGGTCGTGCGGGGTCTAGCCCCGGCTGGCGCCGGGCCGATCCGCCGGGGGGCTTTGCCCCCCGGACCCCCCAGCATATTTTCGGAAAGATGAAAGGGAGAAGGCTTCATCGTCTCAGCTCCGTTTCAGTTTCGGATCGAGCGCGTCGCGCAGGCCGTCGCCCATCAGGTTGATGGAGAGCACGGTGATCAGGATGGCGAGGCCGGGGAAAGTCACGACCCACCAGGCGCGCAGGATGAACTCGCGTGCCTCGGCCAGCATCGTGCCCCATTCCGGCGTCGGGGGCTGGGCGCCCATACCGAGAAAGCCAAGCGCGGCCACATCGAGGATCGCGTTGGAGAAGGAAAGCGCCGCCTGCACGATGATCGGGGCGAGGCAATTGGGGAGCACGGTGATGAACATCAGGCGCGGGAGCTTCGCGCCGGCGACGCGGGCCGAGACCACATAGTCCTTGGAGAGCTCGGACATGACGGCGGCGCGGGTGAGACGGACGTAATGAGGTTGCAGCACGACCGCGATGGCGATCATCGCGTTGAAGAGCGAAGGGCCGAGGATCGCCACGAGCACGAGGGCGAGGAGGAGCGAGGGGATCGACAGGATGATATCCATCACCCGCATGATGATCGTGTCGAGCCAGCGCGGCGCGAAGCCCGCGATGAGGCCGACGAGGATGCCGACGGAGGCGGCGATGACCACGACCATGGCCCCGACGAAGAAGGAATAACGCGCGCCGTGGATGAGGCGCGAAAGGATGTCGCGGCCGAGCGGGTCGGTGCCCAAGAGGTAGGTGATCGAGCCGCCGTCCTGCCAGAAGGGCGGGACGAGCGTCGCGCCCCGGTTCTGGGCCGAGGGGTCGAAGGGGGCGATGAGCGGGGCGAAGATGGCGATCAGCGTGAAGAAGACGAAGACATACATCCCGATCACCGCGCCACGGTTTTCGCGGAAATAACGCCAGAACTCCTTCATGCGTCCGGGGCGTTTCGGCGCGTCGGTCAGGGTGGATACGTTCAGCATCAGCGTTTCCGGATCTTGGGATTGATGAGACCGTAGAGCATGTCCACGATCAGGTTCACGATCATGACGATGAGCGCGACGAGGAGCAGGCCGCCCTGAACGACCGGGTAGTCGCGGCGAAAGATGCTGTCGACCATCCACTTGCCGATGCCCGGCCAGGAAAAGATCGTCTCGGTCAGGATCGCGCCGGCGAGCAGCGTGCCCACCGAGAGCCCGATCACGGTGATGACCGGGATCATGGCGTTGCGGAGCGCATGAACGCCGTTGACGCGGGTCGGCGCGAGTCCTTTCGCCTTGGCGGTGCGGATATAGTCCTCGCCCAGCACCTCGAGCATGGCCGACCGTGTCTGGCGCGCGATGACGGCAAGCGGGATGGTGGCCAGCACGATCGACGGCAGGATCAGGTGACGCACGGCGGAGGTGAAGGCGCCGTCCTGTCCTGACAGTAGGCTGTCGATCAGCATGAAGCCGGTCTTGGCCTCGAAGTAGTAAAGCAGGTCGATCCGGCCCGAGACCGGCGTCCAGCCCAGGTTGCCGGAGAAGACGATGATGAGCAGAAGCGCCCACCAGAAGATCGGCATGGAGTAGCCGACGAGGGCCGAGGACATCAGCGCGCGGTCGAAGAACTTGCCCCGGTTCACCGCCGCGATCACGCCCGCCGGGATGCCGAGAAGGATGGCGAGGATGATGGCGACGAGCGACAGCTCGAGCGTCGCCGGGAAGAGTGCGAAGAACTCGTCCCAGACCGGACGCTTGGTCACATAGCTTTCTCCAAGGTCGCCCCGAAGCACGCCGGTGAAGAAATCCCAGAACTGGACATAGAGCGGACGGTCGAAGCCGAATTGCTCGGACAGCGCCTGGTAGCGTTCCTCGGTCATGCCGCGTTCCCCCGCCATCACGATGATCGGATCACCCGGCAGCACGCGGATAAAGGCGAAGGAGATGATCGTCACCCCGATGAAGGTCGGGACGAAGGTCAGGAGGCGCGACAGGAAATATCGTAGCATCAGCCCACCACTGTCAGGGTTTTGGGGAAGGTCGTCAGAAGCCGGTAGCCGGTGTCGGTGACAAGCACGTCGTCCTCGATCCGGATGCCGAATTCGGCGGTGTCGTAAAGGCCCGGTTCGTTGGTGTAAACCGCCCCGGCGGGCAGTTTCTGGTGATTTCCACGCATGACGTAGGGTTCTTCGTGCACTTGCCGGCCCAGCCCGTGCCCTGTCTTGGTGCGGATCCGGTCGGGCCAGGACGAGGCTTCGAGGACGCTCTGCACCGCGTCGTCGATCTCATGCGCCGTGACGCCCGCCGTCGTGACCGCAAGGCCGGCTTCCACGGCGTCGTAGACAGTCTGGTAGACGGCGGCCTGGTGGTCGGTCGCGTGACCGACAAAGACCGTGCGCGTGATGTCGGCGCAGAACCCGCCCCATTGCGCGCCGAAGTCGATGAGGAGCGCATCGCCGGTTTGAAGCGCATAGTCGCGCGCGTGGGCGTGAGGGAGTGCGGAGTTGGTGTTGGCGGCCACGATGGGCGAGAAGGCCATGCCTTCGGCCCCGTGGGCGAATTGCGCGGCGATGAGCCGGGCTTCAACCTCGCGCTCGGTCATGCCCACGCGAACGTCGGCGAGCACCTCGCCAAGCGCGGCCTCGGAAATCCGGATCGCGCGAGTCATGCGGGCGATATCGTCGGCGGTCTTCACAAGGCGCAGGCCGGAAATCGCGCGCTCGCCGTCGGTGATGGCGAGCCCGGGATAGGCCTTTGCAAGCGCGTGATGAACGAAGACGCGCATCGTCTGGCCTTCGACCGCGAGCGAGGAGAGCGGCAGATGCGCGGCGAGGGCGGCAAATGCGGCGTCATAACCATCCTGGTCGCGCCAGTCGAAGACCTCGCCGGGGAAATTCAGCTGTGCAAAAGAGGACAGCTCGAGGTTCGGCATGATCGCGGCGGGCGTGCCTTCGACCGGAACGACGATCAGGGTGGGGCGTTCGGAGGTGGAAAAATCCTGCCCCATCATGCGAACGAAATTCGCGCCCGGGACGAGGGCGACGGCGTCGGTGCCAAGCGCCCTGGCGGCGGCGCGGTACTCGGCAAAACGGTCCATGAGGTGCCTTTCCGGCGAGGAAGGGGCCGCGAGGAACGCGGCCCCGACCGATGTGTTTATTCCGCGATGGACACTTCGGTGAAGATGTGGCCGCCGAGCGGGTGCACCTTGTAGCCTTCGACCTCGGGACGCATCGGCATGAAGACGACCGAATGCGCGATCGTGGCCCAGGGCGCTTGCTCCTTGAAGATGACCTGAGCCTCTTCGTAAAGCGGCGCGCGCTCTTCCTGCGTCGGAAGGACCTTGGCCTCTTCGATCACTTCCTGGAAGGGCTCATAGCACCACTGGGCGCGGTTCGAGCCGCCAACACCGTCACAGCCGAGGAGCACGGCGAGGAAGTTGTCCGGGTCGCCGTTGTCGCCGGTCCAGCCCAGCAGAACGGCACCGTCACGATCCACGGCCGAGGAGCGTTCGAGGTATTCGCCCCATTCGTAGGACACGATCTCGACCTCGACGCCAACCTGCGAGAAATCCTCCTGGATCAGCTCGGCCATGCGGCGGGCGTTGGGGTTGTAGGGACGCTGCACCGGCATGGCCCAGATCTTCATGGACAAGTCGGTGACACCGGCCTCTTCCAGCATGGCCTTGGCGGCTTCCGGATCATAGGCGTCGTCCTCGACCGCGTCGTTGTAGGACCACATGGTCGGCGGGATCGGGTTCTTGGCCGCCTGACCCGAGCCCTGGAACACCACGTCGATGATCGCCTGTTTGTCGATCGCCATGTTGAGCGCCTTGCGCACATCCGGGTTGTCGAAGGGTGCCTGCTGCGTGTTGTAGGCGAGGTAGCCGACGTTGAGGCCTTCCTGCTCCATCACGTTGATGTTCTCGTCATCCTTCATCGCCTGAATGTCGGCGGGGTTCGGATAGGGCATCACGTGGCATTCGCCCGCGGTGAGCTTCTGGTAGCGGACCGAGGCATCGGGCGTGATTGCGAAGACGAGGTTGTCGACCTTCGGCAGGCCTTCGTTCCAGTATTCCTGGTTCTTGGCGTAACGGATCACGGCGTCCTTCTGGTAGGCGACGAAGGTGAAGGGACCGGTGCCGATGGGTTGCTGGTTCAGCATCTCGGGCGTGCCGGCTTCGTCCATCGCGGCAGCGTATTCAGCCGACTGGATCGAGGCGAAGTCCATCGCGAGGTTGGCGACGAAGGGCGCTTCGGGGCGGGTCAGGACGAACTTGACCGTCATGTCGTCGACCTTCTCGATGGACGAGATCAGGTCGGGCATCGACATGCCTTCGAAATATTCCCAGGGGCCGGTGTCGGCGACCATCTGGCGTTCGAACGTATAGATCACGTCGTCGGCGTTGAAATCGCGCGTTGGCGTGAAATAGTCAGTGGTGTGGAACTTCACGCCCGGACGCAGGGTGAAGGTCACTTCCATGCCGTCTTCCGAAGTTTCCCAGCTTTCCGCGAGGCCCGGAATGACGTTGGTGGTGCCGACTTCGAACTCGACGAGGCGGTTGTAGACCGGATGCGACGAGGCGTCGAAGGTGGTGCCGGCCGTGTAGAGCGCGGGGTCGAAGCCTTCGGGCGAACCTTCGGAGCAATAGACTAGCGTCGATTGTGCCGAGGCGGTGCCGGCCAGTAGGGCCATGACCCCGGCGGCTTTCAGCGTTTTGATAAGAGACATGAAATACTCCCTTTTGGGTCTCTGGGCTCGGATGGCGTCTTGCCTCGGGAGTGTCCCGGCCCGGCGGCGCCATAACGGCGACCGCCCGCCTCGCGGCGGGCCGAAAATCGTTCTCCCTGTCAGTCGGGGTCTTGCGCCCCTTATGATCAAATTCTTGGACGCATCAGGCGCGCATTGCAACCCTTTCGCGACGGAAACTTTTATCGGTCGGTCAAAGGTGCGTGCGACGGGGATATCTATATGGTTAAATTGGGGAAATTGGCGGCCCGTCGGGGCCGCCTGGATCGTGTGGTGCCGGCCCTCAGTCCTTGATGAAGAGCTTGCGTTCGACGTTGCACAGGGGCTCGGCCGGCCCGTCCTCGGTGATAAGGATGGTCTCGGTCGTCTCGATCCCCCAGTCGTCCATCCAGAGGCCCGGCATGAAGTGGAAGGTCATGCCGGGTTCGAGCACGGTTTCGTCGAAGGCGCGCAGGCTGACGGTGTGTTCGCCCCAGTCCGGCGGATAGGACAGGCCCACGGCATAGCCGCAGCGCGCGGGACGTTCGATGCCGACCTTCAGAAGCTCCACGTCCAGCGCCCGCGCGATGTCACAGGCGCGGTTGCCGGCACGGGCGACCTCGATCCCGGCATTGAGGCCGGCGGTCAGTGCCTCTGCCGCGTCGGTCATGTGCTTGGGCGGCTTGCCGAAATAGATCGAGCGGCAGAGCGGCGCGTGATAACGGCGGTAGCAGCCGGATTGCTCGATGAAGGTCGCCTCGTTCTTCTTCAGGGCCTCGCCGTTCCACGTCAGATGAGGTGCTGTGGCGTCGATGCCCGAGGGCACCATGGGCACGATGGCCGGGTAGTCGCCCCAACTGTCCTCTTCGCCCTGCACCGAGGTCTTGTAAAGCTCGCCCACCAGGTCGTGTTTCTTCATGCCGGGCTCGGCCAGCTCCATGGCGCGGCCAATGACAAGCTCGGAAATCCGGGCGGCGCGGCGCATGAAGCGAAGCTCTTCGTCCGACTTGATAAGCCGCACCCAGTTCACGAGCGTCGTCGCGTCGACCATGGTCGCATCCGGCAGCCCCTCGGCCAGAACGGCAAAGGCGCGGGCGGTGAAGAAATAGGTCTCCATCTCGACGCCGATACGCTGGTCGCCGAACCCCATGATGCGCAGGTGCGACGCGAGATCCTCCATCGGGTGAATGTCGGAGGCCTGAATATAGCGGTCGGCGTAGGTGATGATGTGGTCGTCTTCCATCCAGACCGTGCGCCGCGCGCCGTTGCCGTCCATCAGACGCCCCCACCAGATCGGGTCGCCCTCCATCGTCAGGATCACGCCCTGGTGGACATAGAAAGACCAGCCGTCATAGCCGGTGAGGTAGTTCATGTTCGACGGGTTCGTGATGAAGAGCACGTCGATTCCGGCGGCTTCCATCGACGCGCGGGTGAGCGCGATGCGGCGGTCAAACTCGGCTTGAGTGAAATGGGCGTGTTCGATGGGCATGGCGGCCTCCGGCTCTGGTGCTTTGGTGACGGTGGCTGGAAAACTTCCTGACTTCAATGGGCTTTCCCAGGTCCGGGCGCGGCCCTACAAGGATAGCATGCATGCGCTCGACAAGACTGACCTCGCGATCCTGAAGGTGCTCGCCCGTGACGGGCGGATCACCAAGGCGGCGCTCGCCGACGCCGTAGGGCTGTCGCCGACGCCCTGCTGGAACCGGCTGAAACGGCTTGAGAAGGCCGGCGTCATCGCGGGCTACGGCGCGCGCTTCGACCTGCGCAAGCTGGGGCCCTCTGTGACGGTCTTTGTGGCCTGCGAACTGGCGGATCACACGGCGGCGACCTTTCGCATCTTCGAAGATGCCGTGGGGCGCTATGACGAGGTGGTCAACTGCTGGGCGTTGGGTGGGGGCTTCGATTACCTCTGCCAGGTCGTGACGACGGATATCGACGCCTATCAACGTCTGATCGACGCGATGCTGGACGCACGGATTGGGCTCGCGCGCTACTTCACCTACATCGTGACGAAGCCGGTCAAGGGCGGTGGTGTGCCGCCGCTCGGGCTGATCGCGGGAGAGGATTCCTCTTCGTAAGGTCACGGCGGGGAGAGGAATATTCTCCGGCGGCGGTCATTTTCGGCCTCGCCTTCCTTGTTCAGCCGTCATTCTGGACCCAGCGAACAGGAGGCGACGACATGCTCGACACGGCGATCCCGTCCAAGGTGGACATAACCGACAAGCGGCTCTTGCGGAGCTTCGCCTATATCGGAGGCAAGTGGTGCGCGGCGAGTGATGGGGCGACGTTCAACGTCACCGACCCCGCGACCGGCGCCTTTCTGGGCGAGGTGGCCCAGATGAACGCGTCGGACGCAACCGGCGCCGTGGATGCGGCGCAGGCCGCTTTTGCGGGCTGGTCGATGATGCTGCCACAGGAACGCTCCGCCATTCTGCGGCGCTGGTTCGACCTGATGCTCATGCACAAGGAAGACCTCGCCCGGATCATGGTGCTCGAACAGGGCAAGCCGATTTCCGAGGCGCGGGGCGAGATCGACTATGCCGCCTCTTTCGTGGAGTTCTATGCCGAGGAAGCCAAGCGCCCGAACATCGAGGGCGTGACCTCGCATCTGCACGACGCCGAAGTCGAGCTTTGGCTGGAGCCCGTGGGCGTTGTCGCGCTGATCACGCCATGGAATTTCCCGGCGGCCATGCTGACCCGCAAGGCAGCGGCGGCATTGGCGGCCGGCGCGACCGTGGTCGCACACCCCAGCCACGAGACGCCGTTCTCCGCGCTGGCGCTCGCGGAACTGGCCGAGCGTGCCGGTGTGCCGGCGGGCGTGTTCAACGTGGTCACGGGTCATGCGCCCACGGTGGTCGAACCTTGGACGCAGGACACCCGAGTGCGGGCGCTGTCCTTCACCGGCTCGACCGAGGTCGGGCGGCTTCTTTATGGTCAGTGCGCCGGCACGGTGAAGAAACTCGTCATGGAACTGGGCGGCCATGCGCCGGTGATCGTCTTTGCCGATGCCGATCTGGACGAGGCGGTCGTCGAGGTCATGAAAGCCAAATGGGCGACCTCGGGGCAGGATTGTCTGGGAGCGAACCGGATCTATGTCGAACGCTCCGTCTACGACAGCTTCGTGGCGAAGTTCACCGAGGCGACCAAGGCGCTCACCGTCGGGCGGGGCATGGACGACCCGGACATCGGCCCGCTGATGAACGCGCGCGCCGTGGAGAAGCAGGAGGAGCATGTGGCCGACGCGCTCGAGGAGGGCGCGAAGCTGGTGATTGGCGGCAAGCGGTTGGCGCAGGGGGACCTCTTCTATGCGCCGACGGTCCTTCGGGACGTGCCGGACACGGCGGCGATTATGCGGGAGGAAACCTTCGGTCCTGTGGCCGCGATCACGCCCTTCGACACGGAAGAGGAAGTCGTGATGCGCGCGAACGACACGGAATACGGGCTTGTCGCTTACGTCCACGCCACCGATCCGCGCCGGATCTACCGGCTGAGCCGTGCGCTCCAATACGGCATGGTCGCCGTGAACCGCACCAAGGTCACTGGCGCGCCGATCCCCTTCGGCGGGACCAAGCAGTCGGGGCTGGGGCGGGAAGGCGCGCGGCGCGGCATGGAGGAGTTCATGGAGATCAAATACGTCTGCCGCGATTGGGCGTGATGTTGGATCACGACAAGGAAAGCCAGCTCTGACACCCAAGAATGCGGCGATAATATTTGAAAAGGACAAGCCTGCATTACGCAGGTCAGGACAACAAACAGGACAAGACAATGCTCAACAACGACCAACTCGACCGCTGGGACCGCGAGAATTTCTTCCATCCCTCGACCCATCTCGCCGACTTCGCCCGGGGCGATGCGCCGAACCGGATCATCACGGGCGGCGAAGGTGTGCACATCACCGACCGCGACGGCAACCGCCTGCTCGACGCCTTTGCCGGGCTTTATTGCGTGAACGTGGGCTACGGCCGGCCGGAGATCACCGAGGCGATCGCGAAACAGGCGAAGGAACTGGCCTACTACCACGCCTATGTCGGGCATGGCACCGAAGCCTCCATCACGCTTGCCAAGATGGTGCTCGACCGTGCGCCGAAACATATGTCGAAGGTTTACTTCGGGCTTTCCGGGTCGGACGCGAACGAGACGAATATCAAGCTCGTCTGGTATTACAACAACATCCTCGGACGCCCCGAGAAGAAGAAGATCATTTCGCGCTGGCGCGGCTATCACGGCTCGGGCCTGATGACCGGGTCGCTGACCGGGCTCGAGCTGTTCCACAAGAAATTCGACCTGCCTCTGTCCCAGGTGATCCACACCGAGGCACCCTATTACTATCGCCGTCCGAACCACGACATGACCGAGGCGGATTTCGTGGCGCATTGCGTGGAGGAACTTGAGGCGCTCATTGCGCGGGAAGGGGCGGACAAGATCGCGGCCTTCATCGGCGAGCCCGCGCTGGGCACCGGGGGGCTGGTTCCACCGCCCGAAGGCTACTGGGCCGCGATCCAGACCGTGCTCGACAAGCACGACATCCTGCTCATCGCGGATGAGGTCGTCACCGGTTTCGGGCGGTTGGGCTCCATGTTCGGTTCGGACCACTACGGGATGAAGCCCGACCTCATCACCATCGCCAAGGGTCTGACCTCGGCTTACGCGCCGCTGTCGGGGTCGATCGTGTCGGACAAGATGTGGAAGGTTCTGGAGCAGGGCACGGGTGAAAACGGCCCCATCGGCCACGGCTGGACCTATTCCGCGCATCCTATCGGGGCGGCGGCGGGGGTTGCGAACCTCGAGCTCATCGACAAACTCAACCTGGTCGAGAACGCCGGAAAGGTCGGCGCCTATTTCAAGGCTGCGCTGAAATCGGTGCTGGGCGATCACCCACATGTCGGCGACGTGCGGGGTGAGGGGCTGCTCTGCGCGGTCGAATTCGTGAAGGACCCGGAAACGCGGACGTTTTTCGACGCCAGCGAAAAGGTCGGGCCGAACGTGGCGGCCGCGCTCCTGAAAGAGGGTGTCATCGGACGCGCCATGCCGCAGGGCGATATCCTCGGTTTCGCGCCGCCCTTCTGCCTGACCGAAGCAGAGGCCGACGAGATCGCCCAGAAAACCGCCAAGGCGGTTCAAACCGTTCTGGGATAGGCGACACCTGCGGGGCCGGACTTGAAAACCGGCCCCGAACCCCCACATAAAGGTCAGCAATTCAGACCCAATTGCCCGCGAAAACAACGGTTTATCTTGCAGCTTTGCGGGCAACCTGATTGAACGGGCCGATATGACCCGGACAGGGGTCGTAATGATGGGGGGCGACATGCTCGATTTTCGCACCATGCGGCACGAACTGGCCGAGGCCTATGACCTCGCGCCGAACCCGGAGCTCGCGGAGGAAATGAAGGACCTCTACGCGAACATGGACCGGGTTGTGGCACCGCCGGACTGGGTCCGCGCCGCGCCCTATGTCGCCGCGATCAACCGTCTCAAGAAAGAGAAGAACGCGGTCATCCTCGCGCATAACTACATGACGCCCGACATCTACCACGGGGTCGCGGATTTCGTGGGCGACAGCCTCCAGCTCGCCATCAAGGCGACCGAGGTCGAGGCCGACACCATCGTGCAATGCGGCGTGCATTTCATGGCCGAGACTTCGAAGATCCTGAACCCGGCCAAGCGCGTGCTGATCCCGGACATGGAAGCGGGCTGTTCGCTGGCCAATTCGATCGGGGCGGCGGGCATTGCCGAGATGCGTGCAAAATACCCGGGCGCCCCCGTCGTCACCTATGTGAACACCACCGCCGAGGAAAAAGCCGCCTCGGACATCTGCTGCACCTCGTCCAACGCCGCCGCCATCGTGCGCGCGCTGCCCGAGGAAACGGTCATCATGGCCCCCGACCAATACCTCGCACAGAACGTTGCGCGGCAGGTGCCCGAGAAGACCATCGTCTGGTGGAACGGCTCCTGCGTGGTCCATGAACGCTTCACGGCGCAGGACCTGCGCGACTACCGCAAGTGGAACCCCGACACAACGATCATCGCGCACCCCGAGTGCCCGCCGGAGGTCGTGGACGAAAGCGACTTCGCGGGATCGACCAGCGGCATCATCAACTTCGTGCGCGAGCGCAAACCGAAGCAGGCGCTTCTCGTCACCGAATGCTCCATGGCGTCGAACATCTCCGACGAGTTGCCCGAGGTGGATTTCGTCGGCCCCTGCAACATGTGCCCCTACATGAAGAAGATCACACTGGAGAAGATCCTTTGGTCACTTCACGCCGGCGAGGCCGAGGTCCATGTGGACCCGGTCGTGGCGGAAAAGGCGCGGGTCGCGGTCGAACGGATGATCGACCTGTCCAGAAAGCTGGGCATCTAGGCGCCCTTCGGGGGAACGAGGGAGGGGCGCATGGCCGCCAGTGTGAAGACGGACCGTGTGGTCATCGTGGGCGCAGGTCTGGGCGCGCTCTATGCGGCGCTTTCGCTCGCGCCGAGGCCCGTGGTGATGATTTCGCCCGAACGCCTGGGTGAAGGCGCTTCGTCGGCCTGGGCGCAGGGCGGTGTGGCGGCGGCCATGGCGGCCACCGACAGCCCTGCCGCCCATGCCGCCGATACCGTGACCGCGGGCGCGGGGACGGTCGATGCGCAGGTCGCCGCGATGGTTACGAGCCATGCCGCCGAACACATCCTCGACCTCACCGACCTTGGCACGCCTTTCGACCGCACGCCGGAAGGCGGCTACGTGATGAGCCGCGAGGCCGCCCATTCCACTGCCCGCGTGGTCCGGGTCAAGGGCGATCAGGCCGGCAAGCAGATCATGGAAACGCTGGTCGCCAAGGTCCGTGCGACACCCTCGGTCCAAGTGATCGAGAGCGCGCTGGCAACCGGTCTGCAGACCGAAGGAAACCGCGTCACCGGCGTCTGGGTGCGCCACACCGATCCCGCCTCCGGCCCCGTACTGATCGAAACGCCCGCCGTATTGCTCGCAGGTGGCGGGTCCGGCGGGCTCTATGCTCATACGACGAACCCGCCGCGTATCCGGGGGCAGGTGATCGGCTTCGCGGCGCGGGCCGGTGCGGTCATCGCCGATCCCGAGTTCGTCCAGTTCCACCCGACCGCCATCGACATGGGCGAAGACCCGATGCCGCTCGCGACCGAGGCGCTCCGGGGCGAAGGGGCGACCCTCGTCAACAAGGACGGCGAGCGCTTCATGCTCGAAGAGCACCCCGACGCCGAGCTTGCGCCGCGCGACATCGTGGCCCGTGCGATCTTCAAGCAATCGCAGGCCGGCAAGCGCCCGATGCTCGACACACGCGACGCGCTGGGCGACGAGGTGCTGACGCGGTTCCCGGCGGTGGCCGAGGCCTGCGTGCGCGCAGGCTTCGACCCGGTGGCAAACCCGATCCCGGTCGCGGTCGCCGCGCATTACCACATGGGCGGGGTGGACACGGACGATCACGGACGTTCGTCGCTCGACCGGCTCTGGGTCTGCGGCGAAGCCTCGTCGACCGGGCTTCACGGAGCGAACCGGCTTGCGTCCAACGGGCTCCTCGAAGCGCTCGTCTATGGCAAGAAGGCGGCCGAGGATATGGCCGCCACGCTGGAAGCTGTCCCCTCGGCGCCGGAGCTCGAGATTCAGTTTCCCAAGGGGGGAGAAGACGTGGACGAGGCCGCGGTTCAGGACCTTCGGAACACGATGACGGCCAAGGTCGGCGTGCGCCGCACCCGAACCGGGCTGCGCGAGGCCCTGAAGATCATCGACGACCTCGAAGCTGCGTCCCGGTCTGAGACCATGCGCAACATGACGGCCACGGCGACGCTCATCGCCGCCGCTGCGCTCCAGCGCGAAGAAAGCCGGGGTGGGCATTTCCGCGACGATTTCCCGAACCCCGACCCGGCCATGGCGGCCCGGACCAAGATCACGCTGGCCGAGGCCATGGCGATCCGCGACCACGTTGCCAAGGAGATGGCATGAGTTTTTCCACGCTCCCCGACCTCATTTTAGAACCCATGATCCGCGCCGCGCTCATGGAGGATCTGGGGACCTATGGCGACGTCACGACCCGCGCGGTGATCCCGCCGGCCACAACCTATGACGCGGCGATCAACGCCCGCGAGCCCGGGGTGGTGTCGGGCATGCAGGTGGCCGAGATCGCCTTTCGCCTCGTCGACCCGGCGCTCGAGATCGAGACGCTGGTGCCTGATGGCACCCCGGTCCTTCCCGGCACGACGCTCATGCGCATCCGGGGGCGGGCGGCCTCGATCCTCTCGGGTGAACGGGTCGCGCTCAATTTCGCGGGGCGACTCTCGGGCATCGCCACGCTGACAGCCGCTTTCGTGGCCGAAACCAAGGGCACCGCGACGCGCATCACCTGCACGCGCAAGACCACGCCGGGTCTGCGGCTGGTCGAGAAACAAGCGGTCCTCCACGGCGGCGGCTTCAACCACCGCTATTCGCTGTCGGACGCCATCCTGATCAAGGACAACCACATCGCAGCGGCGGGCGGCGTGAAGGCGGTGCTGGAAGCCGCGCAGGCCGTTGCGTCGCATATGATGAAGGTCGAGATCGAGGTCGACACCCTCGAACAACTGGCCATCGTGCTGGACGTCGGCGGCGCCGATAACGTCCTGTTGGACAACATGGACACGCCCATGCTCGCCAAAGCCGTGGAGCTGACCGCTGGCAAGGTTGTCCTCGAAGCCTCCGGCAACATGAAGCTGGGTCGCGTCGCCGAGGTTGCCGCCACTGGCGTCGATTACATCTCGTCCGGCGCTCTCACCCACTCGGCCAAGACGCTCGACCTAGGGCTGGATTTCTAGGCCGACCCCCGTCCACTTCTCTGGTCCATAAATATCCCGGGGGGTGTGGGGGGCAGCGCCCCCCACACCGGTCGCCCCGCGCGCAGCGCGGGGCGAGAGCCCTCGTCGGCGGAACCGTTCACAAATGAGACGCGTTGTCAGAATGCGGTGGCACCTGCGTCCGCATGCCGCTACCCTTGGTGGCAATTCGAGCAACGCGAACCTGGGGATCCGCGCCTAGATGGGGCTCATATTTCAGTTCAACGGTTTGCGGCCAGCCTTTCTGGCCGCAGTTCTCGCCCTCGGCCCGGTTCCGGCCAAGGCATTGGATCAATTGAATTTCACCGTCGCCGGCGGCGACGAGGACCTCGAGGAAACGCTGCGCGGCGCCTCGCTCCTTCTGGCCTCCGAGGCGGAAGAGCGGACCGATGCGCGCGATCTGGTCGCGACCTCGCTGGCCGAATACGAGCGTCTCCTCAACACGCTTTATGCCGAAGGCTACTACGGTGGTGTGATCAATGTGCGCGTGGACGGGGTCGAGGCGGCCACGCTTGCGACCTATGACCTGCCGCGTCAGGTCCGGCGCATCGACGTGTCGGTGAACCCGGGACGTCAGTTCTTCTTCTCCGAAGCCATCGTGCAACCCCTGCCGCGCGGATCGGTTCAAGCCGACGGATACGCGGCGGGCGAGGTCGCGCGGGCGAGCGTGATCCGCGATGCGGCGCAACAGGCGGTCGACGACTGGCGTGAGGCTGGCCGGGCCAAGGCCGAAGTGTCGGATCAGGACCTCGCGGCGAACCATGCGACCGCCCGTCTGCGCGCGCGGATCTGGATCGACCCCGGCCCCCTCGTGCGCTTCGGTCAGCTTCGGCAGGTGACGCCCAGCTACGTGCGATCGGATCGGATCCAGCGCATCGCGGGGTTGCCGACGGGCGAGGTCTTTTCGCCCTCCGAACTGGAGCGCGCGGCGGAGCGGCTGCGCCGCACCGGGGCTTTCGCGTCCGTTGCGATGGAGGAAGGGCCGCTCGGTCCCGGCGATACGATGCCGATCCTCCTGTCCCTCGACGACATGGCGCCGCGCCGCTACGGCTTCGGTGCCGAGGTCTCCTCGCTCGAAGGCGTCGGGGTCTCGGGCTACTGGATGCACCGCAACCTGCTTGGTGGGGCAGAACGCTTCCGCTTCGATGCCTCGCTCTCGGGGATCACGCCGGGGCTTGGCAATCTGGACGTCGAACTCGCCGCGCGGCTCGATGTGCCGGCGGCCTTCGGGACCGACAACGACGCCTATATCCTTGCAACGGCCGACATGCTGCGCGAGCCGACCTTCACGGCCTGGCAGGCGGCAGGCGAGGCCGGTGTGACGCGGTATTTCTCCGACACGCTCACCGGCACCATCGGCGCAGGCTACATGTTCAGCCGCGTGACCGACAGTCAGGGCACGCGCAACTTCTCGATCGTCCGGTTGCCCGCGACACTCACCTGGGACCGGCGCGACGATCCGCTCGACGCCAAGCGGGGTTTCTATCTCGCGGGGGAAGTGGAGCCGTTCTTCGACTTCACCAACGGCCCCGGCGGCTGGGCGACGGTTGACGCGCGTATCTACCGGGGGTTCGTCGAAGACGACAATTTCGTCCTCGCGGCGCGGGCTGTGGCCGGCACGGTGATCGGGCCGAGCCCGGCCAACACGCATCCGGAATACCTGTTCTATTCCGGCGGCGGCGGCACCGTGCGTGGCCAGCCCTACCAGTCGCTTTCGTTCCCGGCGGGCGGCGGCCAGCGGATTGGCGGGCAGGCGTTCGTCGGCGGACAGTTCGAAGCGCGCTACGGTGTTACCGACAAGATCGGCGTCGTGGGGTTCTTCGATGTCGGCTACCTTGGCGCGACGAGCTTTTTCGATGCGAACAACGCGTGGCACTCGGGGGCCGGAATCGGCGTGCGCTATGATACCGGGCTTGGGCCCATACGGCTCGACGTTGGCATTCCTGTGACCAACGGGCCGCCCGCCACGTCGTTTTTCCGCAAGATCCAGATTTATGTCGGCATCGGGCAAAGCTTCTGATGCGCCGGTTCCTCTCCCTTCTCGCCCTGCTCACCGTTCTGCCCCTGACCGCTCTGGCTCAGGAAGAAACCACGCAGGAAGCCGAGGACAAGTCGCGCATCGAGCGTTTCCTGCAGGACACGCTGTCGAGTGCGGGGACACAGGTCACCGTTACGGGGTTTTCCGGCGCGCTGTCGCGGGAAGCGACCATGGCCGAGATGACATTTGCCGACGAGGATGGCGTCTGGCTGCGTCTGGCGGGGGTCACGCTGAACTGGAACCGCGCGGCGGTGCTCGCCGGTCGGTTCGAGGTGCGAGAACTCGCCGCGACGGAGATTGACGTCAGCCGCCTGCCGCAGACCGACAGTGGTCCTTCTGCTGAGGCCTCGGACTTCACGCTGCCGGATCTTCCGGTCTCCATCGACATCGGGCGTATCGCGGCGGAACGGGTCATTCTGGGTGAGCCGATCCTGGGCGAAGAGGTCGAATTCACGCTCGAAGGGTCCGGCAACCTCGCGAACGGTGCGGGCGAGGCGCAGATCGGCGTTACCCGAACGGATGGAAGTGAAGGCGAGCTTGCGCTCGATGTGAGCTATTCCAACGAAACCCGCGTGCTCGCGCTCGATCTCGCGCTTCACGAAGGGCCCGGCGGCATCGCCGCCACCCTGATCGGCCTCCCCGGTGAGCCCGATATCGACCTGACCGTCGAAGGCAACGATCCGCTGTCCGATTTCACCGCCAACATCATCCTGGCGACGGAGGGCCAGCAGCGGGTCGCGGGGCAGGTCAGCATCGAACAGATCGAGGAACAGCAGGGCGGCGAAACCCGACGGCGCACTGGCTTTGCGGCCGACCTTTCGGGCGACCTGCGGCCGCTATTCGACGAGCAGTATCGCGACTTCTTCGGGGAGTCCTCGGTTCTCCATGCCGAAGGCGCACGTTTCCCGAATGGCACGACCCGCATCCGGGATCTATTCGTCAAGACCGAGGTTCTGGAGCTTTCGGGCAACGTCGCGGTGAACGCGCGCGGTTGGCCGGAACGCGCGAACCTTGTCGGCGATCTTGTCAAGGCGGACGGCAGCCCGGTCCTTCTGCCCCTGTCCGGCGCCGAGACCTATGTCGACGCCGCCCGTGTGAGGTTCGACTATGACGTGCTGCGTGGCGAACGCTGGACCGGTTCGGCCGAGGTGTCGGGCTTCGAGCGCGACGGGAACCAACTCGAGTCCCTGTCGGTCGCGGGAGCCGGTCGGTTGTCGCCCGGCGGCGGCGAGGCGCGTCCCAGCGTGAACGGCAACGTGTCGGTTTCGGCGGGCGGCATCGCGCTTGCCGACGAGGTGCTGACCGAGGTGATCGGTGGTGCGATCAACGGGAGCTTCCGGATCGCGAAGGGCGACAATTCGCCCTTCCGCTTCACCGATGTGGCCATCGCGGGGCCGGACTACGGTCTGACGGGCGACGTGACACTCGATACGGATGTCGAGAAGCTGGACCTGCTGGCGGACCTCGATCTGCGGTTGCAGGCGGGCGACCTTGCCCGGTTCGCACCGCTCGCAAACCTCGAGCTTGCCGGCGCGGCCGACCTTGGGATCGCAGGCAATGTCGCCGTGCCCGGGGGGCCCTTCGATCTGATCATCGAAGGCGAAACGCGGGACCTCGACCTCGGAATCGAAATTCTTGACGGGCTGCTCAATGGCAGGTCGACGCTGGCCATAGCGGTGGACCGGGATCAGGAGCGCACAAGGATCAGCCGCTTCACCCTCGCTGCGCCGGGCGTAGGGGCCGACGTTTCGGGCGAACTTCGCAGCGACGGGAGCCGCGTCGAGGCCCGTATCGACCTGCCGGACGCCAGCCGGGTCGATCCGAGGCTGACCGGGCAGGTCCTTCTGGTGGGCAGCGCGGTGCAGACCGGCCGGACCTGGGCCGTCGATGCCACCGCGACCGGTCCCGGGGGCCTCGATGCGACGATACAGGCGACGGCGGAGAACACCCGCGACGGGATCGGTCCGGTGACCGCGGATGTGGTCGCGGCGCTCACGAACCTCGCGCCCTATTCAGGGTTGGCGGGTCAAGACCTCTCGGGCGGTCTCGACTTTGTCGCGAATGCCTCGGGCGACCTCAGGACACAGGCCGTCGCGGTGACCGGATCCGCCAAGGGCGCGAACCTTGGCCTTGGAATGGGTGAGGTGGACCGACTCATCGGTGGGGCCTCGTCGGTCGATTTCGATATCGCGCGCGACGCGGACGGAACGATCATCGTGAACCGGCTGGTCGCGACCACCCCCGAACTTAGCGTGAACGCGACGGGCAATTCCGCTGGTGGCACGTCGACGGTGGATTTCGACGCGCGACTGAACAACGTGGGGATCCTCGTCCCGGGACTTCCCGGCGCCTTCAGCGCCAGCGGCGAGGCGGTTCTGAGTGCCGACAACTACAGCGTGGACATTTCGGGCACCGGACCCGGCGGGATGACCGTGGCCGTAAACGGAACCGTCGCCTCGGATGTGTCGACCGCGAACCTGTCGATCGACGGCACCGCACCGCTCGCTTTGGCCAATAGTTTCATCTCGCCCAATACCATCGACGGGATGGCGCGCTTCGAACTGGGGCTGAACGGCCCGCTTGCGCTGACCTCGCTGTCGGGGTCGGTGAACGTGCCCGCGTCGAACGTGGCGCTGCCCAACCTCCGGGTTGCGCTCCAGGGCCTCGCGGTGAACGTCACCCTCGGCAACGGCAGCGCAAGGGTCGAAGCGGCGGCCGCCGTGTCCTCCGGCGGCCGGATCGAAGTCGCGGGGCCGGTGTCTTTGTCGAACGGTTATTCGGGCGATCTGGTCGTGCGACTTCAGAACGTGGGTCTGACCGACCCTGCGCTTTACGACACCGCGATTTCGGGGCAACTGACCGTCTCCGGGCCGCTCACCGGCGGGGCGACAATCGCAGGCACGATCAGTGCCGGCACCGTGGAAATCCGAATTCCCTCCTCGGGCTTCGGCGTGGCCGGAGACCTCGAGGGCCTGCGCCATGTGAACGAACCCGCCGCCGTGCGGGCGACGCGGGCGCGGGCGAACAAGCTCGACACCGCGTCGGGCAGTGGAGGCGGGGCGTCCTACAACCTCGACATCACGCTCAACGCGCCCAATCAGGTGTTCATCAGGGGCCGCGGGCTCGATGCCGAACTCGGTGGCCAGCTCCGGATCGGTGGCACGACGCAGAATGTCGTGCCACAAGGAGCATTGTCACTCATCCGGGGCCGGCTCCAGCTTCTGGGGAACCGGCTCGACCTGACCGAGGCCTCGGCGACCCTGCAGGGCGACTTCAATCCTTACATCCGCGTGGTGGCCCAGACGACGGTGGACGAGGTGTCGATCCAGATCATCCTCGAAGGCTTTGCCACCAGCCCCGATGTGACCTTCGCCTCGACGCCTGACCTGCCCGAGGACGAGATCCTGTCCCGGCTGATCTTCGGTCGCTCCGTCGCCGACATTTCGCCATTGCAGGCGCTGCGCCTGGCCAACGGCGTCGCCACGCTGTCGGGGCGCTCGGGCGCGGGCGTGATCGGGAACCTGCGTCAAGGTTTCTCGCTGTCCGATCTGGACGTCGGGACCAACGATGACGGAGCGCTCGCGGTGCGGGCCGGGACCTATATCTCCGAGAACGTCTATACCGGGGTCGAAGTCGGCGCGGACGGCACAGCCGAGGTGAACATCAACCTTGATCTGACGCCGAATCTGACCGCGCGAGGCTCGGTCGGGACCGACGGGAACACCACGCTGGGGATATATTTCGAAAGAGATTATTAACCGATCAGGCCGCGGTCGATCGCGATCATCGCCGCATGGGTGCGATTGCGGGCCCCCAGTTTGCGAATGATTGACCGCACGTGCATCTTCACCGTGACTTCCTGAATCTCGAAGCCGTGGGCGATTTCCTTGTTCTGAAGGCCTTCGCAGATCCCCACGAGCACCTGGAATTCCCGTTCGGATAGCCGGTCCTTCCTTTCGCTCTGCGGAAGGGGGGCGAGTTCCGCGATCCAGATGGTCTTCGACGGCGTGATGGCAAGAAGGGAATACCCGAGGGCATGCGCTGTCATGTCGGAGGGAAATATCCCTGCCGCTCCGGCCAGAGCGAGCTTGCGGGCAAATCCCCTCCCGATGTCGGGAGACACGAGAACCGCGACGGGGACCCGGGACAGTTTCTCGACAAGGCCGGCCAACGTGTCGGCACCGGCAGCCGAGGGCAGATCGCCGTCGATCAGGATCGTATCGACCGCGGCCCCGTCCTTCGCCATGTGATGTTCTAGGCTCCGGCGGTCTGTCAGGAAGTCTGCGGACAGGGGCTCGACGGAGGCGCAGGCTTCGGTGATCTTGTCCCTGACCAATGCCCGCTCGGTTGCGACCAGAACTCTCAACTAACCTGCCCCCACGAATATTTCGCCCGCTTGTGAGCGCGAATTCACAGACTGCCTTACACGTCTTGGTGGCAGGGAGGCACCTACCTATAGGGATAGGAATACTGCGTTCTGGAGAATTCCGTCGCGGGCTGGCGTGGTTATTTCACCCCGGACCGCGAACGGGTTTGTAAAATGCAACAAACCGGACAGGAGGGCGGGCGCTATAGGTAAGGATAACCTTACCTCTCGCACGGATGCGAAAAACGCCTCAGAGAATCACTCTTTCGATGGTCCACCAGAGCCCGATGATCCCGATGACAGATGACATGGGTATGACGATGGCCGAGCGATACCATGCCTTCGACCCGAACCAGATGCCGAGACCCAGATAGGCGGCGAGGACGACGCTCAGTTGTCCGAGTTCCACGCCCACGTTGAAGGAAATGAGGCTGATCACGAAGCGGCCCGACGACAGGCCTATGTCGCTCAGGACAGAGGCAAAGCCCACGCCGTGGAGCAGGCCGAAGGCAAAGACCACGGCGATCCGGACGCCGGTCAACCTCGGCCGGACGATGTTCTCGATGGCGATATAGGCGATGGACAGGGCAATGAGCGGCTCGACGACAGAGGCGGGTATGCGCACGATCCCCAGCGTCGCCAAGGCAAGCGTCAGGGTGTGCGCGACGGTAAAGGCGGTGATCTGCGTGACCAGCGGGCGCATTTGCAGCGAAAAGAAAAAGAGCCCCAGCACGAAGAGTATATGATCGAGACCCTTCGGTAATATATGCGTATAGCCGATAGAAATATAGTTCAGGATCGCCGCCCCGGTGCCAAGCCTCGCGGTCCCGGTTCGCGGCATCTCCTCGGACCGCTGACCGGGATTGAGGAAAGCAGCATAGGGGTCTTCGCTCTCCGGCTCGGGTTCCACGATCTGCCTCAGGATGACGGGGCCATAGCGTTCGTCCCAGGCGAAACTGACCCCGTCCCCGCCGCCGGGGGCATCCCCCACTGGCAGCGCGGCGGTCCACAGGACGCGGGTCTGGCGGGGCAGGCTGTCGGCCTCTCCGGGTTCGGTTTCGACCGACAAAAGCTCGGCGTCGAGCGGCACTTCCCCGGCGCGCAGCCCGAGCCCAGCGGCAAACTCATCCCAGCCGTCGCGAAACCGCGCGGCGAAGTCAGCGGGGGGAAGGGCGCGCAAGACGTCGTAGTCAGCGGCGTTGGGGGCATCGTTGGTGTCGGTGATCGACGACAGGTCGATGCCCGCCGCAATCGCCTCGCCATTGAGGATGACGGTCACATCGACCCGGCCTTCGGAGACGGTGACATCGGCGATGGCGGGCTGAACCTCATGCGCCCGTGCCTGTGCTGCGCAAAGACAGGCGACGACCGCGAGCACCAGGACCCAGGCCGCCGTCACTTTCGCGCAAGTGGGCGGCACGGCGGTTGACTTCCGCGGATCCATAGCGACGCTGCCAGACGACGAACAGCCAGGAAACACCATGCGTTTTGCGACCATTCTGCTGACTTGCCTCTGCTTGGCCCGCGTCGCCCATGCGCACGAGTTCTGGATTGCCCCACGTGACTATACGGTCGCCACTGGGGATGCGATCATCGCCGACCTGCGCGTCGGACAGGACTTCAGGGGAGCGGCGCAAAGCTACTTCCCCGGCAAGTTCGCGCGGTTCGAGGTGAGGATGGGGGATCGGACCGCCCCTGTCGAGGGGCGCATCGGGGACATCCCTGCGCTCGACATGCCGGCTCCCCAAGAAGGCCTCGCCATCGTCATTCACGAAACCGCCAACCACGACCTGACCTACCGCGAGCGGGAGTTGTTCGAGAGGTTCGTCGCGCACAAGGATCTGGGCGACGTCCTTGAACGTCATGCGCAGCGCGGTCTTCCCGAGCTTGCCTTTCGCGAGGCCTACACGCGCTACGCCAAGTCACTCGTCGCCGTCGGGGATGGTGCCGGAACGGACCTCGCCGTGGGGCTTCACCACGAGATCGTCGCGGGGCTCAATCCCTTTACAGACGATCTTTCGGGCGGCATGCCAGTGCAGGTCCTCTATGATGGCGCACCCCGTGCGGAGGCGCAGGTCGAGGTTTTCGCCCGGGGTCCGTCGGGCGAGATCACCCAGAGCTTCTATCGCACCGACGAGACGGGGCTGGCGGTTATCCCGATGGCTCCCTCGACCGAATACATGGTCGACGCCGTGGTCATGGAGGATACCGGCAACGACGACCCCGATGCTGGGCCGGTGTGGCATTCGGCCTGGGCCAACCTGACTTTCAGCACGCCCTAGTCGGACATCGCGCGCGCGGCTTCATAGAGCGACAGCACGCTGGGCCCCATGGCATCGACGTTGAGCCGGACACCGGTCGCATTGGGATGGATGCCGTCGCTTTGCAAGAGATCCTCCTGCGTCACGGTTCCGGTTGCCACGGCCTCGGCCATGCCCTCGAAGACATAGGGAAAGAAGATCGCGTCATGCCGTTCAGCCAGCCGCGGATAGAGCGCGTCGAAGGCGGTCTTGTAGTCCGGGCCGTAGTTCGGCGTCGCCTTGTATCCCACCAGCAGGACAGGCAGGCCCCGGTCGCCGATCTTCTGAAGGATCTTGTCGAGGTTGCCTTCCACCGTCCCGGGCGGCGTGCCCCGCAGGAGGTCGTTGCCGCCAAGCGCCACGATGACGGCGTCGATATCCTCGGTCAGCGACCAGTCGAGCCGTCCCAGTCCCCCGGTGGTGGTATCGCCCGACACGCCCGCATTGACCACGTTCACCTCGGCATCCCTCGCGCGCAACCAGCCTTCCAGCACGGGCACGAGCCCCTGGTTCTGGGGCAGGCCATAGCCCTGTGTCAGGCTGTCCCCGAAGGCGAGGATGCGGACGGGATCCGCGAAGGAAGGCAACACGAGGAAAGGAAGCATTAACAGCCCCTTGGATATGCTCGCGGCAGGCTTACATGCCCATGAGCGAAGACGCCGAAGGACCCCGCCCATGACCCAAACCGTTCTTGATCTCTCAGGGGTCGACCTCAGCCTCATGGGCAATGCCGGGCCGGTGGATATCCTGCGGGGCATTACGCTGTCCATCGGGCGGGGCGAAACGGTCGGGCTCACGGGGCCAAGCGGGTCTGGCAAAAGCTCACTCCTCATGCTCATGGGCGGGTTGGAACGCGCGACATCGGGTCGGGTGTCGGCACTGGGCCGGGATCTTGGACCGATGGACGAAGACGCGCTCGCCCGCTTTCGAAGGGATCATATGGGGGTGGTCTTCCAATCCTTCCACCTTATTCCGACGATGACCGCTCTGGAAAACGTCGCAACGCCGCTGGAACTTGCCGGCGCGCCCGATGCCTTTGCCCGCGCCGAGGCGGAGCTTTCGGCAGTGGGTCTGGAGCACCGGGCCGGGCATTATCCGTCGCAGATGTCGGGCGGCGAACAGCAGCGTGTCGCGCTCGCGCGGGCTGCGGTAACACGACCGGACATCCTTCTCGCGGATGAGCCCACGGGAAATCTCGACGGAACGACGGGGCAGGCGATCATGGACCTTCTCTTCGGGCTGCGCGACCGCCACGGGTCGACCCTGGTCCTCGTCACTCACGCGCCCGACCTTGCGGAAAGATGCGACAGGGTGATCCGCATCGAAGACGGCGCGCTTGCCGCATGACCATTGCCTGGAAGATCGCACGCCGTGAACTGCGCGGGGGCCTGTCGGGCTTTCGCGTCTTCCTCGCCTGCCTTGCGCTGGGCGTTGCGGCCATCGCCGCGGTGGGATCGGTGCGCGACAGCATCGAAGCGGGGATCAGGGAACAGGGGGCCGTTCTTCTGGGTGGCGATGCCAGCGTGGAGTTGACCTATCGCCGCGCCTCCGCGGAGGACCTGAGCTATCTGGCCTCGATTTCCGAGGAGGTCGGCGAGGTCATCGACTTTCGCTCCATGGCGACATTGCCGGATGGTTCGGACCGCGCCCTGACGCAGGTCAAGGCGGTGGATGGCGCCTGGCCCATCTACGGGGAGGTCGTCCTTGACCCGCCGCTTCCGCTCGACGAGGCGCTCGGGGATCGCGACGGGCTTCCCGGTGCGGTGCTCGACCCGCTTCTCATCGCGCGGCTGGAGCTTGGGATCGGCGACGTGATCCGGCTCGGCGAGCAGGATTTCCGGCTGTCCGCCGCACTTGTGCGCGCGCCCGACAATGCCGGCGGCGGCTTTGACTTCGGACCGCCCACGGTCGTGCTCACCTCCGCGCTCGCCTCCTCCGGGCTTCTGGCCGAAGGCACGCTTTTCGATGCGGAATATCGCCTTCGCCTGCCGGAAGGGACCGCCTTGGGCGCGTTGAAGGACCGGACCGAGGCCGCGATGGCCGGCTCGGCGCCCAGGTGGCGGGATGCCCGCAACGGCGCGCCCGGTGTGAGCGAGTTCATCGACCGGCTGGGATCATTCCTCGTTCTCGTGGGGCTTGCCGGGCTCGCCGTGGGTGGTGTCGGCATTTCCGCCGCCGTCCGCGCCTATCTCGAAACCAAGACCGAGGTGATCGCGACCCTGAAGACGCTTGGCGCCGCGCGCAGTACGATCATGATGACCTATGCGCTACAGATCGGGGTGCTCACCGCGTTCGGCCTTCTGATCGGGCTGGTGCTCGGGGCACTGCTTCCCCTTGTCGCCGGGCCCATCATCACGGCGAACCTGCCGATCCCCGCCGATATTTCGATCCGTCCCGGGCCGCTGGCCGAGGCCGCGCTCTATGGTGTGATCGCTGCCGCGCTCTTCACCCTCTGGCCGCTCGCGAAATCCGAGAACATCCGGGCCGCGGCGCTCTTTCGGGACGCGGCCTTCGGGGCCGAAGGATGGCCGCGCCCGCTCTGGATCGTCGTCACCTTGGTCCTCCTCGGCCTGCTCGTCGGGAGCGCCGCGTTCTTTTCTGGCATGGCGGAGATTGCGCTCTGGTCGGCTTTCGGGATTTCGGCGGCCTTTCTGCTTCTGGTGCTGGCCGGGCAGGGGGTGCGTGGCCTGTCGCGCCGGCTTGCCCGTCGGCCAGCCTTGCGTGGCCGGCCCAGCCTGCGCATGGCGCTCGCTTCGGTCGGCGGACCGGGGAACGAGGCCGCTTCGGTGGTCCTCTCGCTTGGACTTGGGCTGTCGGTTCTGGCCGCCGTGGGACAGGTGGACAACAATCTGCGCGGCTCGATTGCGCGCGAGCTGCCCGACATCGCGCCGAGCTTCTTCGTCGTCGACATTCAGCCCGACCAGATCGACGCGATCCGGGACCGGGTGACCGGCGACACGGCTGTCAGTCGCATGGACGCGGCGCCCATGCTGCGCGGCATCATCACCGAAATCAACGGGCGCCCCGCCCGCGAGGTGGCCGGGGATCACTGGATCGTCACCGGCGACCGGGGCGTGACCTATGCCGCAGCCCTTCCCGCGCGCACTGAGATCACCGAAGGCGACTGGTGGGCCGAGGACTATGACGGTCCGCCGCTCATCAGCTTCGTGGCCGAAGAGGCCGAGGAAATCGGTCTGTCGCTCGGGGATACGATGACGATCAACATCCTGGGACGCGAGATCACGGGAACGCTGGCGAGCTTTCGGGATGTCGATTTTTCTTCCGCCGCGATGAATTTCACGATCACGATGAACCCCTCGGCCCTTGCTGGTGCACCGCATTCCTGGCTTGCCACGATCTATGCCGAGCCGGAGGCCGAAGCGGCGCTTCTGCGCGATATTTCCCGGGCCTATCCCAACATCACGATGATCTCAGTCCGGGATGCCATCGGACGGGCGACGGACCTCATGTCGACCATCGCGGCCGCCGTCACCTATGGCGCGCTTGTTACCTTGGCCACCGGAGCGGTGGTGTTGATCGGGGCCGCCGCCGCCGGTGTGCGCGCCCGGACCTACGAGGCCGCGATCCTGAAGACGCTCGGGGCACCTCGTGGCCGGATCCTTGCAAACTTCGCCCTCAGGTCCGCGATCCTCGGTGCGGCCGCCGGGATCGTCGCGGTTTTCGCGGGCGCCATGGCGGGCTGGGCGGTCTCGACCTTCGTGATGCGCACCGACTTCGTGTTCGAACCCGTGTCCGCCGTCGCCATCGTGGCGGGGGGCATCGCGCTTACCCTTCTGGCCGGGCTCGGATTTTCCCTGCGCCCGCTCTCGGCCCGTCCGGCGCAGGTCCTGCGCGCGCGGGAGTGACCGGAAGGGCCGGGTCCCGACCCTGTCAGGGTGCCGGGCTTCCCGGTGCCTGTGGCGGTGCAGTCGGCACCGGTTTCGCCTCGCGCCTGAAAAGCCGGGCCCCCGGCTCGCCCGGCCCATACCAATCCTCGTTCCGGGTGAGCCACATGGTCGCTGCCAGAGCGAGGAAGGCGAGCGTGGAGCCTGCGATAAGTGCATAGTCGGCGCTCTTCAGGATGAAATAGAGCACGGCGTAGACGACCAGGAGCATAGCGCCAAGGACCGGTGTGCGGCTCCCGAGCTTCAGCCCGACCCAGCCAAAAAGCGTGATGAGCAGGATCGTCGCCCCCGACGACAGCGCATAGGCCGCCGTGAAGCCGATCTGCTCGGCATAGGCGACCATGAGCAGGACAAAGACCGTCTGCGCGAGACCGATCAGCACGTATTGTACGGGGTGCGCGGGGCGCGTGGTATTGCGATCGATGAGCAGAACCGTGAGGAAGGTGAGCGCGATGAAGAGGATGCCGTATTTCGCCGCGCGGTAGGCCTTTTGATAGAAGTCGTTCGGCTCGTAGAAATCGACGCCGAAGGCCATGTTGCTGCGCATCGCTTCGGTGAAATCCTCTCGGCTCACCTGCGGCAAGGTGCGGGCAAGGTGCGGGATGGTCCATGTCGCCTCGAAGCCCGCGTCGGTGATGGTCGATCCGTCGGGCAGGAAGCCGCCCGTGAAGCTGGGGTGGGGCCAGTCGCTTTCGATCGTGACAGCGGTATTGCGCCCCACTGGCACGATCTGGAGGTATTGCGCGCCGTTCAGGCCAAGGTCGAGCCGGTAGCCGTCGATTGCGCGCACATCCGTGATTGCCGCCTCGATCCCGCCCAGATAACCACCGCTCGCGATGGGTTCGATGGCGATCTCCGCGCCGTCGCCGGTCAGCGTCGCCACCCCGCGCAGCGCCGCGTTCGAGGTGAGGTTGACCACGAGCCGCGCGCCCGCCCAGTCGATTTCCTCTTGGCCGACCAGCGCCGTCTCGGCGGCCTCTACCGGGAAATCGAAGTCCATTCCCACCGCGGCGCGGTAGACCGGGACGTTGAAGATGCCCCGGTAACGCATCTCGGTCTCGGTCCGCATCGTGACGTCGTAGCGGCCCGGCAGTAGTCGGATCGGGTCGCGCGTTACCCGTTCGAGCCGCGACAGGGGCCGGGTCACGGGGTTTCCGTTCGCGTCCAACTGCTGCGCCCCGCTCTCTTCGTCGATGACGGGTTCCGAGATCACGCGCGTAACCTCTTCGCTCACCGGCAGGACCAGCATGGGGCCGGACAGCACCTGCTCGCCGCCCCACTCCCGACCGACCTCGCGCACCGCGTCGCGGGAGTAGTTCTTGCGCGAATTGATCACCTCGGAGGCGAGCATGAGGGGGATGACCATGAGGACCGTCAGCACGCCCACGATGAAGAACCGAAATCCCAAAGATCCACGCATGACATGCTCCTGCCGCTATGGCGCAACCATGCCGCGAGGCTCCCGCGCGTGCAACGAAAAGGAAAAGGCCCCGCCGGTCGCGCCGACGGGGCCCTGAAAGAAACCGAGCTTTCGCCTTAGATCGAGCGCTGCACCATCATCTTCTTGATCTCGGCAATCGCCTTGGCCGGGTTCAGCCCCTTGGGGCAGGTCTCGGCGCAGTTCATGATCGTGTGGCAGCGGTAGAGCTTGAACGGATCCTCGAGGTCGTCCAGACGCTCGCCGGTCGCCTCGTCCCGCGAGTCGATGATCCAGCGGTAGGCATGGAGCAACGCGGCCGGCCCGAGGTAGCGATCCTGGTTCCACCAGTAGGACGGACAGGCGGTCGAGCAGGACGCGCACATAACGCATTCATAAAGACCGTCAAGCTTCTTGCGGTCTTCGATGGACTGGCGCCACTCCTTCTGCGGCGCGTTCGTCTTGGTCTCGAGCCACGGCATGATCGAGGCATGCTGCGCGTAGAAGAGCGTGAGATCGGGGACGAGGTCGCGCACCACGGGCATGTGGGGCAGGGGATAGATCTTCACATCGCCCTTGATCTCGTCCAGCCCGAAGATACAGGCGAGGTGGTTGCGCCCGTCGATGTTCATCGCGCATGAGCCGCAGATCCCTTCGCGGCAGGAGCGGCGGAAGGTGAGCGTCGGGTCGATCTCATTCTTGATTTTGATGAGGGCGTCCAGAACCATCGGCCCGCATTTGTCCATGTCGAGGAAATAGGTGTCGACCCGCGGGTTTTCGCCATCGTCGGGCGTCCAGCGGTAGATCATGAACTTGCGGACGTTCGTCGCGCCGGCGGGCTTTGGCCAGGTCTTGCCGGTTCGGATCCGGGAGTTCTTGGGGAGTGCGAGTTCAACCATCTACGTGTCTCCTTAGAACGTCCGCGCTTTCGGCGCGATAGTCTTGAGCGAAATCCCACCCTGATCTTCGGTGGTCAGCGGATCGACGATAACTGGACGATAGGTGAGGTCCACCTTGTTCCCGTCGACGCGCGAAATCGTGTGCACGCGCCATTTGTCGTCGTCGCGCTTGTCGTGGTCTTCCGACGCATGGGCCCCACGGCTTTCCTTGCGCGCTTCCGCTCCGTGAATGGTGGCAAGCGCGTTCGGCATGAGGTTCGTGAGTTCCAGCGTCTCCATGAGGTCGGAGTTCCAGAAGAGCGAGCGGTCCGTCACCTTGAGGTCGCCGATCTTGGCGGCGATGGCGGTCATCTTCTCGACCCCCTCGGCCAGTGTCTTGTCGGTCCGGAACACCGCGGCGTCGGCCTGCATGGTCTTTTGCATCTCGAGCCGGAGTTCGGCGGTCGGCGTGCCGCCATTGGCATTGCGCAGCCCGTCGAAACGGTCGAAGGCCTTGTCGATCGACGCCTGATTGAGCTTCGGGTTCGCCGCGGAGGCATCGACCACCTTGCCCGCCCGGATCGCTGCGGCGCGGCCAAAGACCACGAGGTCGATGAGCGAGTTGGACCCAAGCCGGTTCGCGCCATGGACCGAGGCACAGCCCGCCTCGCCCACGGCCATGAGGCCGGGAACGACGGCATTCTGGTTGCCCTCGGTCGGGTTCAGCACTTCGCCGTAGTAGTTCGTCGGGATGCCACCCATGTTGTAGTGCACGGTCGGCAGCACCGGGATCGGTTCCTTCGTGACGTCGACGCCCGCGAAAATCTTGGCAGACTCCGAAATCCCCGGCAGACGTTCCGCCAGCGCTTCGGCGGGGAGGTGCGACAGGTTGAGGTGGATGTGGTCGCCATGTTCGCCCACACCGCGGCCTTCGCGTATCTCCATGGTCATGCAGCGGGAGACATAGTCGCGCGGCGCAAGGTCCTTGTAGTGGGGCGCATAGCGCTCCATGAACCGCTCGCCTTCTGAGTTGGTGAGGTAGCCACCTTCGCCACGCGCGCCTTCGGTGATCAGACAGCCGGAGCCGTAGATGCCGGTCGGATGGAACTGCACGAACTCCATGTCCTGAAGCGGCAGGCCCGCGCGCGCCACCATGCCGCCACCGTCGCCGGTGCAGGTGTGCGCCGAGGTGGCCGAGAAATAGGCGCGGCCATAGCCGCCAGTCGCCAGGACCACCATCTTCGCGTTGAAGACGTGGAAGGTGCCGTCGTCCAGTTTCCAGCAGACCACGCCCTGACAGACGCCGTCCTCCGACATGATCAGGTCGATGGCGAAATACTCGATGTAGAACTCGGCGTTGTTCTTCAGCGACTGACCGTAGAGCGTGTGCAGGATCGCGTGGCCGGTGCGGTCGGCGGCGGCACAGGTGCGCTGCACCGCGGGGCCTTCGCCGAACTCGGTCGTGTGACCGCCGAAGGGGCGCTGGTAGATCTTGCCTTCCTCGGTGCGCGAGAAGGGCACGCCGTAGTGTTCGAGCTCATACACAGCCGCGGGCGCTTCACGCGCGAGGTATTCCATCGCGTCCGTGTCGCCCAGCCAGTCCGACCCCTTCACGGTGTCGTACATATGCCACTGCCAGCTGTCCGGGCCCATGTTGCCAAGCGAGGCGGCGATCCCGCCCTGCGCGGCAACCGTGTGCGAGCGGGTCGGAAAGACCTTGGTCACGCAGGCGGTCTTGAGCCCCTGTTCGGCCATGCCCAGCGTTGCGCGCAGGCCCGCGCCACCGGCGCCCACGACGACCACGTCATATTCATGCGTTTCGTATGCGTATTCTGCCATGGTCCGTCCCTCAGGCCCCGAGCGAAATTTTGATGACGGCGTAGATGCCGACGAGAGCGAAGAGCGAGCAAAGCAGCCGCGTCGCGATCATGAGGATCATGCCGCGCCGCCCGTGGACGTAATCCGCGATGATCTCCTGCAAGCCTTGGAACAGGTGCAGGAAGGTGGTGATGAAAAAAGCGACGGCGATCACGGCGTTCACCGGATGCGAATAGGCCGCCAGAACCTCTTCATAGCCGTCGCCAAGGTTGTAGGCGAAGGGGAAGACGAAGAGCGGTACGAGGAACAGGAGCGCAATCGAGCTGATACGCTGTTCCCAGAAATGTTTCGTGCCCGACTTGGCCGAGCCAAGTCCTTCGACGCGCGAGCGGTCGGTCTGATAACGCATGAGGTCCTCCCTTACGCGACGATGACGGTGATGGCGACCATGATCACGGCGAAGACGAGACCGAAGATCGCCGAACGCTGTGTGGTCTTGGCGCCGAAATAGCTGCCGGTGTCCCAGATGAGATGGCGCACGCCGTTCGCAAAGTGGAACCACAGCCCGCAGGCCGAGAGGAAGAACACGATGTCCCCGAACCACGAGGTGAGCACGGCGCTGGCGGTTTCGAAATATTCCGGCCCGGTGGCGAGCGCGAGGAAATACCAGACGACCAGCACGGCGGTCACGCTCAGCGCGGCGCCAGCGATCCGGTGCAGGATCGACAGTTTCGCGTTCAGCGGCAGGCTATAAACCTGAAGGTGGGGGGAAAGGGGGCGACCCTGCGGGTTCACATCAGCCATGAAGCGACCTTTCGATGCAGTTGGCGAAGGCTTGTGCAATTGCGGCATGTCTTAGACCCGGGAGCGGGCGAGAGTCACGCGCGGATTACGGAAAAATGGGGCTGACAGGCGCTAACACCACGGATTTCGAAGTGTTGTGATCACACGCAAATGTCTTGTGATCACAGTTGGGCGCCAGCGGACGCTGCCTCGCCGAAAGTCAGCATGCTGCGGACAAATCACGATTTCCCGGGGTCCGGGACCGCAGGGCAGGGTCCATGCCCGGCGACCGGCGCGGTCTATTCCGCGAGCGCCGCCAGTTCCTCGCCCAGTTCGGTGCAGATCAGGATCTCGCGTGGGTCCGGGTCATAAAAGGCGTTCGATTGTCCGCAGGGAATGACGCTGACCGTCACCGGTTCGGGGAGCACCATGGCCGCGTTCAGACGGGCGACCTCGCCCTTGACGAAGTCGGTCAGGTGATCGCCTTCGTTGAGCACCCAGTCGATGCGCACCGACTGCCCGGGCGCGTCGGTGGCCAGACTGTCGAGCACCGCCCCCCAACTTCGCGCGGCGAGGCGATACTCGTCCTCGCAGGTCTCGGCGCGTTCTTCCGGCAGGTCGAATTCAGCCAGCATCGTCTCGCGCCCCTGAATGTCGGCGCCGTACATCAGGCAGGCGAAGTTGTAATACCGTTGCATGTCCGGGCCATGAACGTCCCACAGGGCAAGGTCGTCGGGATGGTCGCCCGCATGTTCGGCATAGATTCGGTAGTTCTGCCCTACGTCGCGCGCCATGTCCCCAACCGTTGCACCGTCGTGCAGCCGGTTCATCAGGACGATCGCGAACATGTCGGCGGCGAATTCTTCCGGCCCATAGACCGGAAGGTCCAGCACGTCGATGAGCGCGTGGGCCAGCTCGTGATAGAGCGTTTCGGTGACATTCGCCTCGACATAGGCGAGCACTGGATCGGAGTTGACGCGGCTTTCCCCGCCGGTGACGGGTCGGGCCGCCATTTCCCTCGAAAAGGTGTAATCCACCTTGGACCCCTCCGCCCAGAGGGCCGAGGGTCCAAGCATCAGGGCAAGGGCAAGCGCGCGTCGCATGACGCAATCAGGTCGGCATGAGCGCCCAATAGTCAAGATCGAGCATCACATGGGGCAGGTATTTCCCGTCGTCGCCCTTCAGCGCGAAGTCCCGATGGTCGCCCTTGACCGCGACGAGCCGCAGCCGGATTGCGCCGACACCGGGGGCAGGCGTCTCGGCCCTGTCGAGCACCTCGCTCCAAGCCCGGATCGTGTCGCCTGCAAAGCAGGGGTTGGCATGGGCGCCGCCGTTCAGACCGATGATCATCTGTGCATTGGCGAGGCCATTGAAGGACAGCGCTCGCGCCATCGAGATCACGTGGCCGCCATAGATCAGCCGCTTGCCATCCTCGCGGTTGGTCGCGTCGAAATGCACCTTGGCCGTGTTCTGCCAGAGCCGCGTGGCGAGCATATGCTCGGCTTCCTCGACCGTGACACCGTCCACGTGGTCGATCGTTTCGCCGACCTCGTAATCGCCCCAGCGGTGCGGCTCGCCCGCAAGGGCGAAGTCGTAGGACGTAAAGTCGAGCCCCTCGGGAATCCACAGCTCTGACGCCGGCACGACCTTGGCCAGATCCGGCACGACCGTTTC
This sequence comes from Maritimibacter sp. DP1N21-5, assembly GCF_019218295.1. Taxonomy (NCBI): domain Bacteria; kingdom Pseudomonadati; phylum Pseudomonadota; class Alphaproteobacteria; order Rhodobacterales; family Roseobacteraceae; genus Maritimibacter; species Maritimibacter sp. DP1N21-5. Next base: position 2,062,759 of record NZ_JAHUZF010000006.1, on the reverse strand, counting down.
GGGCGCGGGCGCATCGAGGTTCTTCTTGCGCACCATGACCCAGCGCACATAGTCCAGGACCACGTCGCCGTGCTGGTTTGTGCCTTTCGTGCGCACATAGACCACGCCGGACTTGCCGTTCGAGTTCTCCCTGAGGCCGATCACCTCGCTCTCGGAGGCGAGGGTATCGCCGGGCCAGACGGGTGCACGCCAGCGCCCCTCGGCATAGCCGAGGTTCGCGACGGCATTGAGCGAGATGTCAGGGACCGATTTTCCGAAGACCACATGGAAGGCAGCCAGATCGTCCATGGGCGAGGCCGCCAGCCCCGAGGCCCGCGCGAATTCATCCGAGGAATAAAGCGCATGACGCGCAGGATAGAGCGCGTGATAGAGCGCCCGCTCGCCACCGGACAGGGTGCGCGGCACCGCGTGGCGGATGGTCTCGCCCACCCGGTAATCCTCGAAGAAACGGCCCGGATTGGTTTTTGCCACCTATTGCTCTCCCAGTTTTGTCTCCGGGGTATAGACCCCCGGCGCGTCCTTGGTGACCGCCTGGCCGCAGCGCATGACGCCATTCGCGGCGTCGAAGGCATAGGTGGGCGAGCCGTGGAGTTCCCAGCCCTTGTTGAGCGCGGCCGTGACCTTGTGACAGAATTCCGACGTGTCGTCGGCCGACAGGAAGCGATAGAGTTTCACGACGTCACCTCACCCGAACACTGGATAGCCAAGCCAGGTGTGCACCCAGGCGATGACCCCGAAGACGACCACAGCGCCAACCACAGCGCCGATTTCCTTACCCATCGGGAAGGGTCCGGTGGCTTTCGCGGGGCGGGCTGCGCGGTTGATCAGGATGACCTCGAGCACGGCCCAGACGAGGAGACCGCCGAAGAGGACGTAAGACGGAACATCGCCGTTCACGAGCAGGTGGGCGAGCGCCCAGGCCTTGACCGCCGTCAGTTGGGGATGCCGGATCTTCGACGTGATCCAGGTCTTCATGCCGGAGGCGGCGAAAAGATAGACCGCGAGAAGCACGAGCAGGTTGTTGATCCCGACGAGCGCCGGTGTCCGGCCCCAGTGCACCGCACCGTCCGCCATCCGGTAGCCGATGACCATCAGAACGATACCGGCCAAGGACGCAAGCGCCACGAGCCCGCGCCCCTTGTCGCCCATCCGCGCCCGCGCATCGGGCGCAAGGCGCTTGAACAGATGGGCGCCCGACCACAGGAGCACCCCCAAAATCAACACTATCATGGCTTATCCTTCGAGGCTGGCGATGGCCTCTGCCTTGGCGAGCAGAGCTTTCGCCGTCACGATATGCAGATTCTCCACGATCTTTCCATCGACGACGGCGACGCCCTGCCCCGAGGCCTCGGTCTCCTCGAAAGCTGCGATCTGGCGGCGTGCGAGGTCGAGGTCCGCCTCCGACGGGGCATAGACCTCGTTCGTCACGTCGAGCTGCGCCGGGTGGATCAGCGTCTTGCCGTCGAAGCCCAGGGCGACGCCCTGGACGCATTCCGCCCGCAGGCCCTCGTCGTCCTTGAAGGCGTTGTAGACCCCGTCCACGATGACCTTGCCGGCCGCCCGCGCGGCGAGGAGCGCCAGTTGCAGCGAGGTCATGAGCGCGAAACGGTCGGGCGTGACCCGGCAGCCCAGTTCCTTGACCAGATCGTTGGTGCCCATGACGATGCCTTGCAGACGCGGGTGCGCCGCGATGGACTTGGCGTTCAGCACACCCTCGGGCGTCTCCATCATCGCCCAGAGCGGCGTGTCGCCCGAAACCTCGGCCAGCGAGTCGAGATCGGCGGCGCTGTTCACCTTGGGCAGGAGCAGGGCGTCGATGTCGGCCCCGGCGAAAGCCTCGGCATCCGCGCGGCCCCAGTCGGTGTCGAACCCGTTGATCCGCACGATCTTCATCCGGTTGCCGAAGCCGCCCTTGGCAAGCTCCGCCTTCAGCGTCTCGCGCGCATCGTCCTTCGCGTCGGGCGTCACCGCGTCCTCGAGGTCGAAGATGATCGCGTCGGCGACCAGTCCCCGGGCCTTGTCCAGCGCGCGTTCCTTCGAGCCGGGGATGTAGAGCACGGAGCGCACGGGACGGGACAGGGTCATTCGATTCTTCCTCTGGGCAATTTTGTTGCGCAAAACAACATGGCTGCGCATGAATTGGCAAGCCCTGTTCTGCCGCGACGCAGCATAGGCAACGCCTTTGGGGTGCCGTTCGCCGAGTTAACCACTTTTTCGCGCTTCGTTCGCGATGATGAAGGCACCGAACGAAAGGGCGATGACATGAAACGTTCTCTGATTATCTCACTTGGGATCGGCGCGGTGCTCACCATGACGCTGCCGGTCCTTGCCCAGAACCAATGCGCAGACCGGGAATTGGTGCTCACCCAGCTTGCAGACAGGTTCGGCGAGTCGCGGCAATCCATCGGCATGGCGCAGGGCGATCGCGTCGTGGAAACCTTTGCCTCCGACATCTCTGGCAGCTGGACCATCACGGTAACGCTGCCCGACGGACAGATGTGCATCATCGCTGCCGGGCAATCCTGGGAAGAGGTCGAGGAGGCCGTCGCCTCGGGTCAGCCGACCTGACCCCGGCGCGTCTCAGGTCAGCGCATCCCAGATCAACTTGCCTCCGGTCGCAAGCAGAAGTGCATAGGTGATCGTGAAGTAGAGGCGTTCAGGGATCACGTTGTGCGCCCGGACCCCGAGCCAAACGCCGACGACGGCGGCAGGAACAAGCATCAGGTCGGCTTTGAGCGTATCCCAGGTGAAGATGCCCAGAAGCGCATAGGGCACGAATTTCATCAGGTTGATCGCCCAGAACATGAGCACCGTGGTCGCCTGATAGGTCGTCTTGTCGAGCCCGCGCGACAGCAGGAAGATCGCGGCGGGCGGGCCGCCTGCATGGCTCACGAAGCTGGTGAACCCCCCGACCGCCCCGGCAATGCCACCGCCCAGATCGCCCATCGGGCGCCGCGCCGGACGCAGAAGGCCGTATTTCCGGGCGAGCTGAAACGCCACGAAGCCGACCGCGACCGCCCCGATCATGAGCCGGAACACATCCTGGTTCGCGAGCGAATAGACCGCCGTCCCGACCGCCACCCCGGGCACAGCGCCAAGGATGAACACCCCCGCCGCGCGTCCGTCCCACTTGCGCCAATAGGGACGCAGGGCCGTCACATCCATCAGCATGAGGAGCGGCAGCATCAGGCCAACTGCCTGCCCCGGTTCAAGAATCAGGGCGAGCAGTGGTGTCGCCGCAAAGGCCGCTCCTGACCCGAAGCCGCCCTTGGAAACGCCGGCAAAGACGACGGCGACCGTGGCGACGGCGAAGAAGGTCAGGTTGTATTCCACAGTATGCCGCACCCCGAAGCCCTTGGACCACTTGAGGTTTAGCGCCACCATTTCTGGCCGCAACCCCTCGCGACACGGCCATGCTGCATCGCCGCGCCCTTGAACAGATCGGGGAAGGGGGCTAGGCAGCGCAGGGACAGTAAACCTGATCGGAGATCACTCTCATGGCACGACCCAAGATTGCCCTCATCGGCGCAGGTCAGATCGGCGGCACGCTCGCCCACCTCGCCGCGCTCAAGGAACTCGGGGACGTCGTCCTCTTCGACATCGCCGAAGGCACCCCACAGGGCAAGGCACTCGACATCGCCGAAAGCGGACCCGTGGACGGGTTTGACGCGATCCTCAAGGGCACCAACGACTACGCCGACATCGCGGGCGCCGACGTCTGCATCGTGACGGCCGGCGTGCCGCGCAAGCCCGGCATGTCGCGCGACGACCTTCTGGGCATCAACCTCAAGGTCATGAAGTCGGTGGGCGAAGGCATCCGCGACAACGCACCGAACGCTTTTGTCATCTGCATCACCAACCCGCTGGACGCGATGGTCTGGGCGCTCCAGCAATACTCCGGCCTTCCGGCCGAAAAGGTCGTCGGCATGGCCGGCGTTCTGGACTCTGCCCGTTTCCGTCACTTCCTGTCGGTCGAATTCGACGTGTCGATGAAGGACGTGACCGCCTTCGTGCTCGGCGGCCATGGCGACACCATGGTGCCGCTGTCGCGTTACTCGACCGTCGGTGGCATCCCGCTCCCCGACCTCGTGGAGATGGGCTGGACGACGCAGGACAAGCTCGACGCGATCATCCAGCGTACCCGTGACGGTGGCGCCGAGATCGTCGGCCTTCTGAAGACGGGCTCGGCCTTCTATGCCCCTGCCGCGTCGGCCATCGAGATGGCGGAAGCCTATCTCAAGGACCAGAAGCGCCTCCTGCCCTGCGCGGCATGGGTCGACGGTGCACTGGGCCTCAACGGCATGTATGTGGGCGTGCCCACCATCATCGGCGCCGGCGGGATCGAGCGGGTCGTGGACATCAAGCTCAACAAGGACGAGCAGGTAATGTTCGACAAGTCGGTCGACGCCGTGAAAGGCCTCGTGGAAGCCTGCAAGGGCATTGACGGCGGCCTCGCGTAAGCGACGGCGTGACCTGTCATTCCAGGGGTTGGCGGAAACGCCGGCCCCTTTTACGTTTCCTCATGGCAAAGAACCAGGCTTCATCGCCAGCTGTTCAGGCGCACCATACGCCGCCGAACCCCTGCCTTGAAGAAGCGGACAATCAGGTCTCACCTATTCGGTTAATTTGTGGTATAGATGCGTCACAGCTGTGAGCGGTGACAATTTGCCCTTTTGTTTTTGGGAGAGGGGCGGCACATATTCCGACAAAGAGATGGGATAGACATGACGAAAAGACGCGCCGATTTCAACGAGAACCGGTTGCGGATCCTGAATGCGGCAGACGAGATTTTTCTCGAACGCGGTGTGGGTGCGCCTCTCGATACCATTGCACAGCGTGCCGGCGTTGGAAGAGCGACATTTTTTCGGCACTTCGCGGATCGCCGGGCGCTCATCAACGAGATGCTGGACCAGTTCCTGAATAAACTCGAAGCGGTCAGTGCGGGTTTGCCGCAAGAGGGCGCTTCGATTTTCGAACTGGTGACCACCTTTTACAATGAAATGGTGCATTATTCGCCGGTCGCCGATTATGTGCGCGCGCAAAGCCGGGAAGATCCCGTGCTGCTCGAAGCCATCGACCGGTTCCATGCGCTGCTCAAGCCCCATGTGCGCCGTGCCGTCTCGGAAGGACTCGTGCGGGCGGATCTGCGGGAAGCTGACGTGGTGATCTTCGCCGTCATGCTGGCCGCCGCGGCGACCACGCCCAACATCGGTCCCGAGGGGCGGCGGCGCGCTTATGACCTCGTCTATGAAGGGCTTCGCGCGACTCGATGAGCGCGCCCCACTCCGGCGGATGGTGCGATTCCGGAGGCGGGCGTGAGGCCCGCCTTTCGCCTTTCCGGGATTGAAAACATCTTTGTGATCACAAGATTTGCGCGTGTGATCACAGTTAGCGATATTATCGGCCTATTTCAGCCAAGCCCCGAAAAAACCGTTTCAACGCGGCTTGCGGCATGGCAATTGGGCGCCGAACGCTAACCACAGGGACGAGTTCATGAACATCCATGAATATCAGGCGAAGGCCCTCCTTCGCGAATATGGCGCTCCGGTTTCCGACGGTCGCGTGGTTCTCAAAGCCGAAGAAGCGAAAACCAAAGCGGGCGAGATGGACGGCCCCCTTTGGGTCGTGAAGGCTCAGATCCACGCCGGCGGCCGCGGCAAGGGCCACTTCAAGGAAGAAAGCGCGGGCGAAAAGGGCGGTGTCCGCCTGGCCAAATCGGTCGAAGAAGCCGCGGAAGAAGCCCGCAAGATGCTCGGCCGCACGCTGGTCACGCATCAGACCGGCCCGGCTGGCAAGCAGGTGAACCGCATCTACATCGAAGCCGGCTCCGACATCGAGACGGAACTCTACCTCGCGCTCCTCGTGGATCGTCAGACGAGCCGCATCTCTTTCGTCTGCTCGACGGAAGGCGGCATGGACATCGAGGAGGTCGCCGCGTCGACCCCCGAAAAAATCCTGTCGTTCTCCGTGGATCCGGCCACGGGCTACCAGCCCTACCACGGCCGCCGCATCGCCTTTTCCCTCGGCCTCAAGGGTCCGCAGGTCAAGCAGTGCGTCACGCTCATGGGCCAGCTCTACAAAGCCTTCGTCGAGAAGGACATGGAGATGCTCGAGATCAACCCGCTGATCGTGACCGACAAGGGCGATCTCAAGGTTCTCGACGCCAAGCTCGGCTTTGACGGCAACGCGCTCTATCGCCAGCCCGACATCGCGAACCTGCGCGACGAGACCGAAGAGGACCCCAAGGAACTCGAAGCCTCCAAATACGACCTGAACTACATTGCGCTCGATGGTGAGATCGGCTGCATGGTGAACGGCGCGGGCCTCGCCATGGCGACGATGGACATCATCAAGCTCTACGGCGCGGAACCCGCCAACTTCCTCGACGTGGGCGGTGGTGCGACGAAGGAGAAGGTGACGGAAGCCTTCAAGATCATCACGTCGGACCCGAACGTGAAGGGCATCCTCGTGAACATCTTCGGCGGCATCATGCGCTGCGACGTGATCGCGGAAGGCGTCATCGCCGCCGTGAAAGAGGTCGGCCTGCAGGTCCCGCTCGTTGTGCGCCTAGAAGGCACGAACGTCGAGAAGGGCAAGGAAATCATTGCGAACTCCGGTCTCAACGTCATCGCCGCCGACAACCTGTCGGACGGTGCCGAGAAGATCGTGAAAGCGGTGAAAGGATAAGAACATGGCCATTCTCATCGACGAAAACACCAAGGTCATCTGTCAGGGCTTCACCGGCTCGCAGGGCACCTTTCACTCCGAACAGGCCATCGCTTATGGCACCAAGATGGTCGGCGGCGTGACCCCCGGCAAAGGCGGTTCGACCCACCTGAACCTGCCGGTCTACGACTCGGTCCACGAGGCGAAGGCCAAGACCGAAGCCAACGCGAGCGTGATCTACGTGCCGCCGCCCTTCGCCGCGGACTCGATCCTCGAAGCGATCGACGCCGAGATGGAGCTGATCGTCTGCATCACCGAGGGCATACCGGTGCTCGACATGATGAAGGTCAAACGCGCGCTGGTGGACTCCAAGTCGCGGCTTATCGGCCCGAACTGCCCTGGCGTCATCACGCCCGACGCCTGCAAGATTGGCATCATGCCCGGCCATATCCACAAGCGTGGCTCGGTTGGCGTCGTGTCGCGTTCGGGCACGCTGACCTATGAAGCCGTGAAACAGACCTCGGACATTGGCCTTGGTCAATCCACGGCGGTCGGCATCGGCGGCGACCCGATCAAGGGCACCGAGCATATCGACGTGCTCGACATGTTCCTCGACGACGACGAGACCACCTCGATCATCATGATCGGTGAAATCGGTGGGTCGGCCGAAGAAGAAGCCGCCGAGTTCCTGGCCGAGCAGCGCAAGAAAGGCCGCTGGAAGCCGGTCGCCGGCTTCATCGCCGGTCGCACAGCACCGCCCGGACGTCGCATGGGCCACGCTGGCGCAATCGTGTCTGGCGGCAAGGGCGATGCGGAGTCCAAGATCGAAGCCATGAAAAAGGCAGGCATCGTGGTGGCCGACAGCCCGGCAACGCTGGGCGAGGCCGTGCAGAAAGCCATTGCAGGCTAACACAATCGTCATGCGCGCCTGCTAGACGCGGGCGCGCATATACCCATTTTGTCAGGTGACACCATGACGGACCAAAGCCCCAACGACCTCTACCACGCCTCTTCCTTCATGCAGGGGCACAATGCCGAATACCTCGAACAGCTCTACGCGCGGTTCGCCAATGACCCTTCGTCGGTCGACGAAGCCTGGCAGGCGTTCTTTCGCGAGTTGGGCGACACCGAGGTGGACGTCAAACGAGAGGCGCAGGGGCCGTCCTGGATGCGCGCCGACTGGCCGCCGGAACCTGACGACGATCTGACCCATGCGCTGGACGGGCAGTGGCCGACCGACCTTCCGTCGCGCCCCGCCGCGCTGGCCGCGAAGATCGCGGAAGGTGCCAAGAAGTCCAACGTCGACGTGAGCGAGGACGCCGTGAAGCGCGCCGTTCTGGACTCTGTGCGCGCGCTAATGATCATCCGCGCCTACCGGATCCGGGGCCACCTGATCGCCGACATCGACCCGCTGGGCATGCGCGACAACACCCCGCACCCCGAGCTCGACCCCAAGAGCTACGGCTTCACCGAAGCCGACATGGACCGCCCGATCTTCATCGACAACGTTCTGGGGCTCCAGATCGCCTCGATGCGCCAAATCATCGACATCGTGAAGCGCACCTATTGCGGCACCTTCGCGCTGCAATACATGCACATCTCGAACCCCGAGGAATCCGGCTGGCTCAAGGAGCGGATCGAAGGCTACGGCAAGGAAATCACCTTCACCCGCGAAGGCCGCCGCGCGATCCTGAACAAGCTGGTCGAAGCCGAGGGTTTCGAGAAATTCCTCCATGTCAAATACATGGGGACCAAGCGCTTCGGTCTCGACGGGGGCGAGGCGCTCATTCCCGCGATGGAGCAGATCATCAAGCGCGGCGGCAGCCTTGGCGCGAAAGAGGTCGTGATCGGCATGCCGCACCGGGGCCGTCTCTCGGTTCTCGCCAACGTGCTGTCCAAACCCTACCGTGCAATCTTCAACGAGTTTCAGGGCGGCAGCTTCAAGCCCGAGGATGTGGACGGGTCGGGTGACGTGAAATATCATCTCGGCGCCTCGTCGGACCGGGAGTTCGACGGCAACAAGGTCCACCTGTCGCTGACTGCGAACCCCTCGCACCTCGAAGCAGTGAACCCCGTTGTTCTGGGCAAGGCGCGGGCCAAGGGCGACCAGTTCGGCGATCCCGAGCACCACTCGGTCATCCCGGTGCTGCTCCACGGCGACGCGGCCTTCGCGGGGCAGGGCGTGGTGGCGGAATGTCTCCAGCTCTCGGGTATCCGTGGCCACCGCACCGGCGGCACGATCCATATTGTCGTGAACAACCAGATCGGCTTCACCACCGCGCCGAGCTTCTCGCGCACCTCGCCCTATCCCACGGATATCGCGCTCATGGTGGAGGCCCCGATCTTCCACGTGAACGGCGACGATCCCGAGGCCGTGGTCCATGCCGCCAAGGTCGCGACCGAGTTCCGGATGAAGTTCCACCGCGACGTGGTGATCGACATCTTCTGCTACCGCCGCTTCGGCCACAACGAGGGGGACGAACCGATGTTCACCAACCCGCTCATGTACAAGAACATCAAGACCCACAAGACGACGCTCCAGCTCTACACTGATCGTCTGGTGCAGGACGGGCTGATCCCCGAAGGCGAAATCGAGGACATGAAGGCCGCCTTCCAGGCGACTCTCAACGAAGAGTTCGAGATCGGCAAGGACTACAAGCCCAACAAGGCCGACTGGCTCGACGGGCGCTGGTCGCACCTCGACCGGCAGGGCGAGGATTACCAGCGCGGCGAAACGGCGATCTCGCAGGAAACCTTCGACGAGGTGGGCCGCGCGCTGTCGACCGCACCCGAGGGCTTCGAGCTGCACAAGACGGTCGGTCGGCTTCTCGAAACCAAAGCCGAGATGTTCGCCTCCGGCAAGGGCTTCGACTGGGCCACGGGCGAGGCGCTCGCCTTCGGGTCGCTTCTGACCGAGGGCTATCCGGTGCGTCTCTCCGGTCAGGACTCGACGCGCGGCACCTTCTCGCAGCGCCATTCGGGCCTCGTGAACCAGCAGACCGAAGAACGGTTCTATCCGCTCAACAGCATCAAGGCCGGACAGGCGCGCTACGAAGTCATCGACTCGATGCTTTCGGAATATGCCGTGCTTGGCTTCGAATACGGCTACTCGCTGGCCGAACCCAATGCGCTCACCCTCTGGGAAGCCCAGTTCGGCGACTTCGCCAACGGTGCGCAGATCATGTTCGACCAGTTCATCTCGTCGGGTGAATCGAAGTGGCTCAGGATGTCGGGCCTTGTCTGTCTCCTGCCGCATGGCTTCGAAGGGCAGGGACCGGAGCACTCCTCGGCGCGTCTGGAACGCTTCCTTCAGATGTGCGGCGGTGACAACTGGATTGTGGCCAACTGCACCACGCCCGCCAACTATTTCCATATCCTGCGTCGCCAGCTGCATCGCAGCTACCGCAAGCCGCTGATCCTGATGACGCCGAAATCGCTGCTGCGCCACAAGCTCGCGACCTCGGACGCCTCCGACTTCACGACCGGGTCGTCCTTCCACCGCGTGCTCTGGGACGATGCGGATACGCAGCAGTCGACCGGCAAATCCGCCGCGACGCTGGTTGCGGACGACAAGATCAAGCGCGTCGTAATGTGCTCGGGCAAAGTCTACTACGACCTGCTCGAAGCCCGTGACGAGCGCGGCATCGAGGACGTCTACCTTCTGCGGATCGAGCAGTTCTATCCCTTCCCGGCGCTCTCGCTGGTGAAAGAGATGGAGCGCTTCCCGAACGCCGACGTGGTCTGGTGCCAGGAAGAGCCCAAGAACCAAGGGGCCTGGTCCTTCATCGAGCCCAACATCGAATGGGTTCTGGGCCGCCTGCGCGACACCAACAACCGCCCGACCTATGCCGGGCGTCCGGCCTCTGCCTCGCCCGCCACGGGTCTGGCCAGCCAGCACAAAGCACAACAAGCCGCGCTCGTGAACGACGCGCTGACGATCGAAGGGTAAGAGATCATGAGCACCGAAGTCCGTGTTCCCACGCTTGGTGAAAGCGTCACCGAAGCCACCGTCGCCACTTGGTTCAAGAAACCGGGCGACGCGGTTCAGGCCGATGAAATGCTCTGCGAGCTCGAAACCGACAAGGTGACGGTCGAAGTGCCCGCGCCCGCTGCCGGGACCCTTGGCGATATCATCGCGGCCGAGGGCGAGACGGTGGGCGTCGACGCCCTTCTCGCGACGATCGAAGAAGGCGGGTCAGACGCGAAGTCGAAACCCGCGGCGAAGGAAGAACCGAAGGCAGAGGCAACGGCCAAATCTGGTGGCGACAGCGTGAAGATCATGGTGCCTGCCTTGGGCGAGAGCGTCTCCGAGGCAACCGTGTCGACCTGGTTCAAGAAGGTGGGCGATACCGTCGCTGCCGACGAAATGCTCTGCGAACTCGAAACCGACAAGGTCTCGGTCGAAGTGCCCGCGCCCGCCGCCGGCACGATCACCGAGATCCTTGCAGGCGAGGGCGAAACCGTCGCCGCCGGTGCGCAGCTTGGCGTGATCTCGTCTTCGGGTGACGTGCCCGCCGCCAAAGCGGACGCGCCGAAGTCCGAAGCCGCCGCCCCCGCGGCCAAGTCCGCTAAAGACGTAGAAGACGCGCCCTCGGCGAAGAAAATGATGGCCGAAGCGGGTCTGTCGCCCGACGACGTCAAGGGCACGGGTCGTGACGGACGCATCATGAAAGAGGACGTGCAGGCCGCGCTGAAGGCGACCAAATCGGCCTCGACGACCTCGGCTCCCGCCAGCGCGCCGCGCGCCCCGGTGCCTGCCGAGGACGCGAGCCGCGAAGAGCGCGTGAAGATGACGCGTCTGCGTCAGACCATCGCCCGCCGCCTCAAGGACGCGCAGAACACCGCGGCCATGCTCACCACCTACAACGAGGTGGACATGACCGAGGTCATGGAGCTGCGCAACGAATACAAGGACCTGTTCTTCAAGAAGCACGGCATCAAGCTCGGGTTCATGTCCTTCTTCGTGAAAGCCTGCTGTCACGCGCTCAAAGAGGTGCCCGAGGTCAATGCCGAGATCGACGGGACCGACGTGGTCTACAAGAACTACGTCCACATGGGTGTGGCCGTGGGCACGCCCAATGGCCTTGTCGTGCCGGTGGTGCGTGACGCCGACCAGATGAGCTTCCACGCCATCGAAGCCAAGATCGCCGAACTGGGCACCCGCGCGCGGGACGGCAAGCTGTCGATGGCCGAGATGCAGGGCGGGTCTTTCACCATCTCGAACGGCGGCGTCTATGGCTCGCTCATGTCCTCGCCGATCCTGAACCCGCCGCAGTCGGGTATCCTCGGGATGCACAAGATCCAGGACCGGCCGATGGTCGTGAACGGCCAGATCGTGGCCCGGCCGATGATGTACCTGGCGCTGTCCTACGATCACCGCATCGTCGACGGCAAGGGCGCCGTGACCTTCCTCGTCCGCGTGAAAGAGGCGCTCGAGGATCCCCGTCGCCTGCTCATGGACCTGTAATCGGATGGGCGGGACGGGATGGCCCTGTCCCGCCTCTCAACCGCGGCATCGCTTCGCAAGATCGTGATACGAACATGCAGATGATTGACGCCCAGACCCGGCCCGCGCGATATGGCCGCGCCCCGATCCCGGGCGTATGGAAAGGCCCCCTCATGTCCCGCATTCTCATTTCCTTCGTCACCCTGTCGCTCCTCGCCGCCTGTTCGGCGCCGCTGACGGTCAACCAGGCGCCGGTGCCCTACACCGCGACGAAACCGCTCTACGAAAACGGCACCTCGTCCTTCACGGTGCGGGTGCTGAACGGCTCTGGCCGGATCGCGCGCGAGATGTCGGGCATTCCCTGCACCTTTCAGGGTGACGGGTTCCAGTCGTCCTTCGTGGCCCCCGCCGTCGTGGTCTCGCCCAACCTGGGACCGCGCACGCCGGTCGCCAGCGTGACCTGCTCTTTCGAAGGCAACAGCCAGACCCGCCCGCTCCAGCCGATCAACAAGACGCTGCAACAGATCTCGGGGTCTGTGTCCACGGGATCGACCGTGGGGGCCGTGGGCGCCGTCGCGGGTGCCGCCGTGGCCGCCGTGCAGTCCGTCACGCGGAAGGAAGACAATGACGTCTTCGGCTATCCGGATGTGGAGATCGTGTTTCAATGACCCCCGAGATCACCGTCCTCGCGCTCGCCGCGCTTCTGCAGGCCGTGCAGTTCGGGCTCATGTCGGTTCCGGCGAACCTCGAACTCGGGACCGGCAAGACGCTGTCGCCCCGCGACAACTCGCGGCTTGTGAAACCGCTGATGGAACAGGTGTCGGACCGCACCGGGCGGCTCTACCGAGCCTTCAACAATCACTTCGAGGCGCTGATCCTCTTCACCATCGCCGTGGTGGTGGTGACGCTCTCGGACCAGTCGACCCCCTTCACCGCCGTCTGCGCCTGGGTCTATCTCGGGGCGCGGGTGATCTATATCCCGGCCTATGCCTTCGGCTGGGTGCCGTGGCGGTCGCTGATCTTTTTCGTGGGCTTTCTTGCCACGATGTTCATGATCCTCGCCGCGTTGATCTGACGGCGGGGCAACCGACAAACCGCCAAGGAGGGACCTATGGCAGACTATGATGTGATCGTGATCGGTGGCGGCCCGGGCGGCTATGTCTGCGCGATCCGCTGCGCGCAACTGGGCATGAAGGTGGCCTGCGTCGAGGGGCGCGAGGCGCTGGGCGGCACCTGCCTCAACGTCGGCTGCATTCCGTCGAAGGCGCTGCTGCACGCGTCGCACATGTTGCATGAGGCCGAGCACAACTTCGCGACCATGGGGCTCAAAGGCAAGACGCCGTCGGTCGACTGGGACCAGATGAAGGCCTACAAGCAGTCGACGATCGACAGCAACACCAAGGGCATCGAGTTCTTGTTCAAGAAGAACAAGGTCGACTGGATCAAGGGCTGGGGCAAGATCACCGGCAAGGGCGAAGTGACGGTCGACGGCACGGCGCACAAGGCCAAGAACATCGTCATCGCCACCGGGTCGGAGCCGTCCACGTTGCCGGGTGTCGAGATCGACGAGAAGATCGTCGTCTCCTCCACCGGGGCGCTGTCCTTGCCGAAGGTGCCGAAGAAGCTCGTGGTGATCGGCGCAGGCGTCATCGGGCTCGAGATGGGCTCGGTCTACGCGCGTCTGGGATCCGAGGTGACGGTGGTCGAATTCCTCGACAACATCACGCCCGGCATGGACGGCGAGGTGTCGAAGAGCTTCCAGAAGCTTCTCAAGAAGCAGGGGCTCGAGTTCATCCTCGGCGCCGCGGTGCAGGGTGTGGAGGCGACCAAGTCGAAGGCGAAGGTCACCTACAAGCTCAAGAAGGACGACAGCGAACATACGCTCGATGCGGACGTCGTGCTGGTGGCGACGGGGCGGCGCGCCTTTACCGAGGGGCTCGGGCTGGAAGCTGCCGGCGTCACCACGAACAAACGCGGCGTTGTCGAAGTGGACCATTGGAAGACCAACGTCGACGGAATCTGGGCCATCGGCGACGTGACCCCCGGCCCGATGCTCGCCCACAAGGCCGAGGACGAGGGCATGGCGGTGGCCGAGGCCATCGCGGGTCAGCAGGGCCATGTGAACTACGACGTCATTCCGGGCGTGATCTATACCGCGCCGGAAGTGGCGAGCGTCGGCAAGACGGAAGAGGCGCTGAAGGAGGAAGGCCGGGCCTACAAGGTCGGCAAGTTTTCCTACATGGGCAACGCCCGCGCCAAGGCCGTGTTCGAGGGCGACGGTTTCGTCAAGATCCTCGCGGACAAAGAGACGGACCGCATTCTCGGCGTCCACATCATCGGGCCGGCGGCAGGCGAGCTCATCCACGAGGCCTGCGTGGCGATGGAATTCGGCGCGGCGGCAGAGGATCTGGCCCGCACCTGTCACGCCCATCCGACCTTCTCGGAAGCGGTCCGCGAGGCGGCGCTCGCCTGCGGTGACGGGCCGATCCACATGTGATCTGGTTTCGCCCCGGACTGCGTCCGGGACGAGGCAGGTGGGGGGCTTTGCCCCCCACACCCCCCAAGGTATTTATGAAGCAGTGAAGGGACGCGCGTTTCGCGTCAGATCGCGGCGACGGCTTTCGCGAGCATGTCCCTGACCTCGCCGGCGACCGTCTTGAGGTCAGAATTGTCGATGCCCGACATCGACGCCACGGGATCGACGGCGGAGACCTCGACCCCGCCCTCGACCGAGCGCAGGATGACGTTGCAGGGCAGCATGGCGCCGACCTTTGCCTCCATCCCGATCGCCTGCCAAGCCATGCCCGGGTTGCAGGCCCCGAGGATGCGGTAGTCGTCCATATCCTTGTCGATCTTTTTCTTCATCGTCGCCTTCACGTCGATCTCGGTCAGAACGCCGAAGCCCGCATCGCCAAGCGCCTTGCGGGTGCGGGCGTCGATCTCTTCGAAATCGGCGCCGGGAAAGCTGCGGTCGATGGTGTAGGACATGGGAAACCTCCAAATTCGTTTATGTGAATGTGGGGGCCAAGGCCTTGGGCGTCAATGCGCGGAGGAGCGTTCGCTGCGTCTGAAGGGGCCCAGGGAGGTGAGGATGTCGATGTCCTCGTCCACGGCCTGCGCCTCCCGTTCGGTGAAATCCGCCACGGCGCGGCGAAAGCCGGGATCGGTGATCCAGTGCAGCGAGTGGGTCGTGACGGGCAGGTAGCCCCGGGCAAGTTTGTGGTCGCCCTGTGCACCGGCCTCGACCCGCGACAGGCCACGTTCGATGGCATGGTCGATGGCCTGATAGTAGCAGAGTTCGAAGTGGAGCGCCGGGTGATGCTCGGTGCATCCCCAGTAGCGCCCGAAGAGCGCGTCACGGCCCATGAAGTTGAGCGCGCCCGCGATGGGTTGCCCGTCCCGCAGGGCGAAGACGAGAAGCACGTCGTCGCGCATGCTGCGCTGGATTTCGTCGAAAAAGGCGCGGGTGAGGTAGGGCGTTCCCCATTTGCGCGCGCCGGTGTCCTGATAGAACGTCCAGAAGGCGTCCCAGTGTCGGGGCTCGAGAGCCTCGCCGGTAAGTGCGATGATCTCGCCGCCAAAGGCCTGTGCGGTAGCGCGGTCCTTGCGGATCGCCTTGCGTTTGCGCGAGGAGAGGTCAGCAAGGAAGCCGTCGAAGTCGCGATAGCCCCGGTTCATCCAGTGGTATTGGCTGTGGACCCGGTGAAGAAGGCCCATCTCCCGGCCCGCGAGCGCTTCGGCTTCGGTGCAGAAGGTGACATGGAGCGACGAGAGCCCGTTGTCCGCCGTGATCTGGATGGCACCCTGGGTCAGCGCGGCCATGGCGCGCAGGTGCGCATCGGGACGGGTCAGGAAACGGCGACCGGTCGCGGGGGTGAAGGGCACCGCGATCTGGAGCTTGGGGTAGTAGCGCCCACCCGCGCGTTCCCAGGCATGGGCCCAGGAATGGTCGAAGACATATTCGCCCTGGCTGTGGGATTTCGCATACATCGGGACGGCGCCAATCATGCCGCTGTCGTCATGGGCGGTAAGGTAGTGCGGCTGCCAGCCGGTGCCCGGCCCGACCGAGCCGGAGACTTCGAGCGCAAGGAGGAACCGGTGGGTCGTGAAAGGATCGTCTGGCTGTGCGCTCCCTTCGGGCGCGGCACAGGCGTTCCAGTCTTCGGCGGCGATCTCGGTGAGACTGTCGTGTAGGCGGATTTCGATGTTCTGGGAAACCATGTGCGGATGGAACGCCTGTGTTCGCCGGAGGTCAACCGCCGAGCGGGGCCCGGTAGCGCTCAAAGGTCACGTTGTCGGCAATGTCACGCGCTTGTGTCTCTTGCGCGAGGGACTTCACGGTCCAGCACAGGACCGGCACGCCCCGGGCCTTGAGCGCGGAGACGGGGGCGGCGGAGAGGTCGGTCGCGTCATGGCTGATGAAGCTCGCGCCGACCCGGTCGTAGTCGGGAATGGCCGCGAGTTCGGCCAGCCGGTCCGCCTTGACCAGAGGCCAGTCGTCTTCAGCGAAGGCGCAGGTGGTCAGGCCGCGCGGGATATGCGGTGCGAGGCGTGCAAGGGCCGCGACGGCATGGGGGTTGAACGACATCACGGCGACGGGCCCCTCGTAGTCCATGAGTGCGGCGGCGACGGCGGCCTCCAGCGGACCCACGTTCGGGCCCAATGCGCCGTCCTGATCCTTGATCTCGATGAGTAGTGGCGCGCGACCGCCGACCATTTCCAGCACTTCGGCGAGGGTGGGGATCGTCTCGCGGCTGTCTTTGAGCCGGATGGCGCGAAGGTCCGAGGAAGTGCGTTGGGCAACCGGGCCCGTCTCGTGGGTGAGGCGGCCGAGATCATAGTCGTGAAAGACCATGGGCACGCCGTCGCGGGACGGCTGAATGTCGACCTCGATCCCGTAGCCCGCCTCAAGGGCGGCGCGGATAGCGGCGGGCGCGTTTTCGGGCCTGCCTCGCGCCTTGTCATGATAGGCGCGGTGAGCGATGGGCGCCTTCAGAAAGGCGTCAGGAAGCGGAACCGAGGGGGTCATCGGGGATCAGGCGATTTCGAAGATCGCCTCGATCTCGACGGCGACGCCGAAGGGCAGGGAGGCGGCGGACACCGCCGAGCGCGCGTGGCGGCCCTTGTCCCCCAGTGCCTCGACGAGAAAGTCGGAGGCGCCGTTGATTACCTTGGGTTGGTCGCCAAATTCGGGGGTCGAATTGACGAATCCCACCAGCTTCACTACGCGCTTGAGACGGTCGATGTCGCCGCCGGTCGCCGCCTTGAGTTGCGCGAGGAGCGAGATTGCGCAGGCGCGCGCGGCGACGGCGCCGCTCTCGACGTCCATGTCGACGCCGAGCTTGCCGGTCACCAGCGCGCCCTCGGCCATCGAGACCTGCCCCGAGACATAGACCATGTTACCGGACACGACATAGGGCACATAGTTCGCGGCCGGTGCCGGTGCGTCGGGGAGGGTGACGCCGAGTTCGGCGAGGCGGGTTTCGATCTGGCTCATCCGGGGTCTCCTTCGCGCCCGGAGAAGGTCCGGGTCGTCCGGGCGGAGGCTAGCCTTTGCGCAGGCGGAGGGAAAGGGTCAGCTTTCCCGGAAGGCCCGGTTGAAGTAATCCGCGAGCGGCTTCACCAGATAAGCGAGTGGCGTGCGGTCGGCGGTGCGCAGGTAGCTTTCGACAGGCATCCCGGGAATGAGCACCGTGCCCTCGGGCAACCGGGCGAGTTCCTCGGGCGAAAGCTCGATCCGGGCGCGGTAGTAGCTGCGCCCCGTGGCCTCTTCGATCAGGGCGTCGGCGGAGATGGTCAGGACCCGACCCTCGAGCACCGGGGTCTGGCGGCTGTCGAGCGACGCGAGTCGCAGCGACACCTCTTGCCCGACATGGATTTCGTCGATGTGGATCGGATCGACCTGCGCCGCGATGACGAGCCGGTTGTCCTGTGGCACGATGTAAAGCAGCGGCTGCGCCGGCCCAATGACCTCGCGTTCGGCAAAGACCTGCATCGCATGGACGACGCCGGACAGAGGGGCGCGGATGTCGAGGCGGCCAAGCTGCGACTTGAGCGCGCGTCGCCGTTCGGCAAGTTCGAGTTCCTGATAGCCAAGGTCGCGCAGCATGGTGATCGCCTCTTCCCGGCGCGTCTGGTCGAGTTTCAGGATCTCGATCTCGATTTCCGTGATCCGGCCTTCGTTCTGGGCATGCAGCGAAGTCAATTCGCCCTGCTGCCCCATGATCGCCGCCTGATCCCGTTCGAGCGCGAGGACGACTGAGCTTTGTACGAGGCTGCGGTCGAGAAGCGAGCGTTTGTTGGCGAGTTCCTCTTCGATCAGGGAAAGTTGCCGCGACAAGGCGGTTTGCTGTGCGTCGATTCCGTGGTTCTGGTCGGCGATCTGTTCGACCCGCTTTTCAAGCTGGGACCGTTCGGCGGCAAGATTTTCGCGCCGTTGAGTGAAGAGCCGGACCTGTCCGTCCATCAGCGCGGCGGTCTCGGGCGCGGTTGCGAGAGCTTCAGACAGCATGGGATCGAAGGTGACCGCCACGGACCCGTCGCGTTCCGCCTCGAGCCGGCCACGCCGCGCGACGAGCTCGAAAAGCTGGTTCTGCACGATGGTGAGTTCGGACTGGAGTTGTTCCGGGTCCAGTCGGATCAGCACGTCGCCCGGTTCGACCCTGTCGCCTTCGCGCACCTCGATGGTGTCGATCACGCCGCCGTCCGGATGCTGGACGACCTGCCGGTTCTGCTCGGCTTCGACCGCGCCGGGGGCCACGATCGCCCCTGCGATGTCGGTGGTGATCGACCAGGTGCCGAACCCCCCGACCAGCAGGACGAGCCCCGCGAATCCTGCGATCACATGCGACCGGGCCGACCAGGCGCGGGCGACGTCCGCCTCCGGCGCGGTCGGCAGAATGGGGTTGGTCAGTTCGAGGGGCTTTGGCCGGGTGACGTCCCTTGTCATGCGACGCCTCCGCCTTGACGCTGGAAGTTGCTCTGTTCGATTTGCGCCGCGTTCTGGACGGTCCGGCGCAGCACGTCGTCGCGTGGGCCGAAGGCGCGCTGGATGCCGTCGTCCAGCACGAGCAGTTTTTCGCACTCCTGAATGGCCGAAGGCCGATGCGCCATGATGAGCACGCAGCCGCCCGACTGCTTGACGGCCCGGATCGCCCGGTTGAGCGCTTCGGTGCCCTCGTTGTCGAGGTTGGCGTTGGGTTCGTCGAGCACGAGCACGACGGGGTCGCGGTAAAGTGCCCGGGCAAGGCCGATGCGTTGCAGCTGCCCGCCCGACAGGAGCCCGCCGGCCCCCTTCACGCGCGTGTCGTAGCCGTCGGGAAGCCGAAGGATCAGGTCGTGCGCCGCGGCGCGTTTGGCGGCCTCGACCACGCGGGTATCGTCGGGCCGCATGGACAGGCCTGCGATGTTCTCGGCGATCGTACCGTCGAAGAGCCGGATGCGCTGGGGCAGGAACCCGACATGCGCGCCAAGCTGCGTGCCGTATTGATCGAGTGCGGCCCCATCCAGCCGCAGGCGCCCGCCCGCGGCGCTCCAGACCCCGGTGATCGCGCGGGCGAGGGTCGACTTGCCCGCGCCGGACGGACCGATCACCCCCAAAGCCTCGCCGGGTTTGACGTCGAAATTGACCATGCGCAGCGCGGCCTGATGCATCCCGGGGGGGATGACGGTCAGGTTTTCGGCGGTCAGGAAGGCCCTGGGGCGCGGGAGCTTCGTGCGCGGTTCTTCCACCGGCACCTCGGAGAGCAGGATCATGAGTGTGCGCCAGCCGCGCCGCGCCGCTTGCACCACCGGCCATTGCGCGATCATCACGTCGATCGGCGCGAGCGCCCGCCCGAGCAGAATGGACGAAGCGATCATCACGCCCGGCGTCACGGCGCCTTCGAGCACGAGCAGCGCGCCGAGCCCCAGCATCGCGGATTGCAGGAACATGCGGAAGGTCTTGGAGATTGCGGCATAGGCGCCGGAGCGGTCGACGGAGAGGATCGAATCCGCAAGCGCCGCGTGGCGCGCCTTGTGCCAGCGGGCGAAGGCGGCGTCGGACATGCCAAGGGCGCGCACCATCTCGGCCTCCGACCGCAGTTGATCGGCGACCTGATCGCTGTCCATGGTCGCACGGGTCGATGCGCGTGCCGGGGCGGAGGTCGTGATCTGGTTGAGAATGGCGATCAGAACGAGGAAACCGCCCCCGACAAGCGCGAGCGCGCCGAGCCAGGGGTGGAAGAGCAGGATCCCGGCAAGGAAAATGGGCGTGAAGGGCAGGTCGTAGAAGGCCGACAGGACCGGCGAGGCGAGCAGCCGGCGGACCGCCTCGAGTTCCTTCAGCCCGTTCTCGGTCGCGCCGGCGTTCCGGTTCTGGACAGAGTCGTAGCGCAGCACCGCCGTGAACACCCGGTGGTCAAGCGCGGCCTGGAACCGGGCGCCGATCCGGGCGAGCACGCGGCCCCGGACGAAATCCAGAAGCCCCATCATCGCGAAGAGATAGGCCATCAGGATCGTGATCGCGAGAAGCGTGGCTTCGGAGCGGCTGCCCAGCACCCGGTCATAGACCTGGAGCATATAGAGTGGGCCAGTGAGCATCAGCAGGTTCACGAAGAGCGAAAAGAGGCCCACGGCCCAGAACAGCGCGCGGTTCCGGCGCAGGACCGCGCGTAGCTCGGTCTGGCCCTTTTCGGTCCGGTCGAGACTCATCCAGAAAACTCCCCATCCACGCGCCTGTACACGGGCCCAAGGAACATGCGCGGGAAACCCTTAATGATCCCTACACGAGCCTATAACCGCCCGGGTGGCAAGAGCGCGGAGGCGGAAGGTCAGTTGATCCGGAAAATGTCGCGAATAACGCCTCGAATTGCATCTTCAAGAGGCACAGGTTCGGGCTGACCACGCGGGTCAGGCACCGACGTCTGCGGTTGTCCGAAGATCCCGCCGGGTCCAAAGAGCGGATCGGTCACCTGTCCGGTGCCTTCGCCTTCGGTCCCGGGAATCGCCGAGACGACCTGCGGCTCGGTCAGCGGGATGAGCATGTGCAGCGGCTCCGGGGGGATGCCTTCGTGGATGCGGGCGATGGTTTCGTGCCAGATCTCGGCCGGAAGCCCGCCGCCCGTCACACCCTTGAGCGGGGTGTTGTCATCGTTGCCCATCCAGACGCCGACCACATACTCGCTGGTGAAACCCACGAACCAGGCATCGCGCGCCGAGCTGGTGGTGCCCGTCTTGCCGGCAGCTTCCACGCCGTCGACACGCGCCCGCCCGCCGGTGCCGGTCTCGATCACCTGATTCATCATATAGGTCAATTCCAGCGCCGCGCCTTCCGTGATGACGCGGTCGCCGATGCCGCCGGTCTGTTCCATGAGCGGGGTATTGTCGCCCAGAAGCTTCAGGGACGTTAGCCCATAGGGCGTCACCGCCGAGCCACCGTTCAGGATGCCGGCAAAGGAGCCGGTCATCTGGAGGAGCGTGGTCTCCGACGCCCCGAGCGCCAGCGCCGGTCCGGCGGCGAGGTCGGATTTTATGCCGAAACCTTCGGCCACGCGGATCACCTCGTCCCGGCCCACATCCTCGAAAAGCTTCACGGCCGGAATGTTGAGCGAGTTCTTGAGGGCCGTGGTCAGGGTCACGGGGCCATAGAACTTGCGCGTGTAGTTCTGGGGCGACCAGGGGCCGGAGCCAGGGATGTTGAGCGTGATCGGTTCGTCCACGATGGTGCTGTCGAAGGCCCAGCCATTGTCGAGCGCGGCGGCATAGACGAAGGGCTTGAAGGCCGACCCGGTCTGGCGCATGGCTTGGGACGCCCGGTTGAACGCCCCCGTCACCTTGGTTTCGCGTCCGCCCACCATGGCGCGCACGGCACCGTCCGCGCTCATCACGACGATGGCTGCCTGCGCCTTGGACTCGGGCGAGACCTTCTCCGAGAAGATGAACTGCATCGCTTCTTCTGCCGCGGACTGGATGTCCTGGTCGAAGGTCGTCTGCATGATCACGTCTTCGGTCGTGTCGCGGGTCAGGAAGTCCGGGCCTTCGGTCATCACCCAGTCGGCGAAATACCCGCCCGCCTCGCGGGAGGCTGCTTCGGAAAGCCGCGCGGGATTGGCGCGGGCGGCTTCGGCTTCGGCCGCGGTGATATAGCCCTGCTGTTCCATGAGCTTCACGACGGTCAGCGCACGCGCCCAGCTGCGGTCCATGTTCGCAGTCGGCGCATAGGTGGAAGGGGCGGTCAGGAGCCCGGCCAGAACGGCTGCCTCGCTGACGTCGAGGTCCTTGGCGGACACGCCGAAATACCGGCCCGCTGCGGCTTCGACCCCGTAGGAGCCGCCGCCAAGATAGGCGCGGTTGAGGTAGATGGTGAGGATCTCCGCCTTGGAATACTTGACCTCGAGCGCCATCGCATAGATCGCTTCCTTCGCCTTGCGGGTCAGCGAGGAGCGGCGGCAATCGGCTTCGTATTCGGCCTCGGACATGCCGGAGGACGGGTCATAGGGGTTGCCCAGACAGACGAGCTTGGCGACCTGCTGCGTGATGGTCGAGCCGCCGTGTCCTTCGAGGGGCCCGCGTCCCTCGGACATGTTGATCCTTATGGCGCTCGCGATACCGCGCGGGGACAGGCCGAAGTGACGGTAGAACCGGCGGTCTTCCGTGGCGACGACCGCGTCCTTCACGGCGGGGCTGACGGTTTCGGTGGTGACGATGCCGCCGAACTGGCTCCCGCGCCAGGCATAGGTCTTGCCGTATCGGTCGAGCATCGTGACCGAGCCCTTGGCACGTCCGTCCACGAGCTGGGTCAGTGGAGGAATGGTGGTCGAGGTATACCAGACCGCCGCGCCCAGCCCGAGCGCCGCGATGACCGCGGTGGCGAAACCCAGCCGAAACACGATGCGGAAGACCCAGGCCACCAGCGCCAACGGCAGCGCGAAGATGAGAGGCAGCCGCCGTTTCGGCGCCCGCGCCTTGCGGGAGGCCGCGCGGCGCGCGGGCTTGGCGGTCGCGGTCTTCTTTGTCGTGGTGGGTTTCTTGGTCGCTTTTTTCGTTGTTTTCGAAGCCTTTGAGTAACGCTTGTCCGCAACGAGCGGCTTGCGACCGTTTCCGTTGTTCGCCATTGAAGATCCGTCTTTCCTGCCCGTTTTGCCGCAATCTAACGACTCGGAGGACCTATTGCGAGTGGCAAGACCGTGAGTGGCGGCGGCACCCTTCTGGTGGCGCACAAAAAAACGGCACGGGCATTTCCATGTGATTAAAAATTGCGCCGATGCCCGCTTTCCGGGCATTGCGTCCCGTTGCTTTCCTTGTTGCTTCCCCTGCACCTGCGCTTGCTAACGGTGTGATTTCGCGCGGAGACCAACTCCGCATCAATAAAAGGGGAATGACGTGAAACTGATCATTGCAGCGATCAAGCCGTTCAAGCTCGAGGAGGTGCGCGAGGCGCTCACCGCCATCGGCGTGCGCGGCATGATGGTGACGGAAATCAAGGGCTTCGGTTCGCAGTCGGGCCACACGGAAATCTACCGCGGTGCGGAATACGCCGTGAACTTCGTGCCGAAAGTGAAGCTCGAGATCGTGGTCGAGGATGGCCTCGCCGAGCAGGTCGTCGAAACCATCGCCAAGACCGCCCAGACCGGCAAGATCGGCGACGGCAAGATCTTTACCATGGATGTTTCGGGCGCGCTGCGCGTGCGCACCGGCGAAACCGACGGGGACGCGCTTTAAGCGCCGGATCAAGGGGAAACCACAGATATGAAATTCACGAAACTCTCGCTTGGCACCGCCGCCGCAGCCCTGCTGCCGCTCGCTGCCCTTGCGCAGGATGCGACCGAAGAAGCGGCGGAAGTCGCGGCGCTGACACCGGCCGGCACGGAAGTCGGCTTCATCTTGACCACCTTCATGTTCCTCGTGGCGGGCTTCCTCGTCTTCTGGATGGCGGCCGGTTTCGCCATGCTCGAGGCGGGCCTCGTCCGCTCGAAGAACGTGACCATGCAGCTCACCAAGAACATCGCGCTCTTCTCGATCGCGGCGATCATGTACTACCTCATCGGCTACAACCTGATGTATCCGGGTGACGGCTGGACCATTCCCAACGTGCTCGGCGCCTTCGGCACCACCGGGCTCGAAGATGTGGGCGTCGGCACCGACGTGGTCGATCTGACCTATGCCTCGGTCGGCTCGGACTTCTTCTTCCAGCTGATGTTCTGCGCGACCACCGCCTCGATCGTCTCCGGCACGCTCGCCGAGCGGATCAAGCTGTGGCCGTTCCTCATCTTCACCGTGATCCTGACCGGTCTCATCTACCCGATCCAGGCCTCCTGGAAATGGGGCGGCGGCTTCCTCGATGCGAACTACGGCTTCCTCGACTTCGCCGGTTCGACCGTCGTGCACTCGGTCGGTGGCTGGGCGGCGCTCGCCGGTGCTCTGGTGCTCGGCCCGCGTCTTGGCAAGTACAAGGACGGCAAGGTCAACGCCTTCCCAGGCTCCAACCTGACCCTCGCCACGCTCGGGACGTTCATCCTGTGGCTCGGCTGGTTCGGCTTCAACGGCGGTTCTCAGCTCTACATGGACACCGCGGGTAACGTCGCCGATATCTCGCGCATCTTCTCGAACACCAACACGGCAGCGGCCGGTGGTGCGCTCGCGGCGCTGATCCTGACGCAGATCCTCTACA
Source organism: Maritimibacter sp. DP1N21-5 (assembly GCF_019218295.1). Lineage (NCBI taxonomy): Bacteria > Pseudomonadati > Pseudomonadota > Alphaproteobacteria > Rhodobacterales > Roseobacteraceae > Maritimibacter > Maritimibacter sp. DP1N21-5. The sequence continues at coordinate 2,037,998 of NZ_JAHUZF010000006.1, read as the reverse complement.
AGAAGGTCGACCTCACGATGGTGCTCAACGGTGCGCTCGCGGGCCTCGTGTCGATCACGGCCGAACCGCTCACCCCGACGCTGGGCGCGGCCACGCTGATCGGTGCCGTCGGTGGCGTGATCGTGGTCTTCGCGGTGCCGTTCCTCGACAAGATCAAGATCGACGACGTGGTCGGCGCCATCCCGGTGCACCTCTTCGCCGGGATCTGGGGCACCATCGCCGTCGTCTTCACGAACCCGGACGCGACCATCGGTGGTCAGCTCATCTCGATCGTGATCGTGGCGATCTTCGTCTTCGTCGTGTCGCTGGTGATCTGGTTCCTGCTCAAGGCCATCATGGGCATCCGCGTCTCGGAAGAAGACGAATACATGGGCCTCGACAAAGCCGAACTCGGCATGGAAGCCTACCCGGAATTCTCCTCCTGATCGGGGCTGAACCCGGACCATCTGATCTAAGGGTGGGACAGTGAAGCAAAGCGGACCCGGGCGGAAACGCCCGGGTCTTTCGTCTGGCGTTAAGGTTGTTTGTCACGGGCCGGCGTGTAAGAAGCAGAAACCGTTTAGAGATTTCGGGCTCCAGGATTCTAGAATCCTAGAATCCCGGAATCCTGGAGTCCCAGATTCCGACCTCACCCGCGCAACCGGTGTTCGAGCAGGATCGGCACCACGAGGTCTTCCTCGTCACCGAGATGCCGCTCCAGAAATGCCTCGACCCTGGCAGCCTCGTCCCGAACCAGTCCCACCTCGCCACGCACTTGCATCGGGTCCAACTGCATCAGCTTCAGCGCCCGGTTGCCCGACCGCGTCAGCCGGTCCAGCACGGCATCCAGCGCCAGATGATCCGCTTCCAGGATCTCGAGTCCCCGGTCAAAGCGTGCGTCGGCCGCCGACAGTTCCGGAAAGAAGCTCACATCCTCGAACCGGTGGTGCCCGTGCAGCGCGCGCACCAGCCTGTCGCCATAGGCCGACAGCCGCGGCGCGTAGTCCTCGTCCGACCACGTGCCGTCAAGGCGGTGTTCCGCCCCGGTCCGCAGCAGATAGGCAAGATCGCGAAACAATTGATGCGCGGCCATCCAGTCGCGCGTCGAGCGGGCGAAGGCGGGGTTCTGGTCCCAACCGTCACGCGGATGGGCGTCCAGGAGCAGGCGCATCTCGGCGGGTAGGGGCGTGGTGCGGATATCGGGGGTTTGGGTCGTGTCGAGCATGACGACCTCCTTTCGCCCGTGGATATGGGCATCAGGCGCGAAAGGTCACCTGCCGGAAATCGCAGGGCGGGTCTGTCCCGGATGCACAGTGCCGCCCAAAAGGAAACGCCGCGCCCTGGGGTGGGACGCGGCGCAGGAAGCTGTTTTCTTTCGCCCGGGATCAGACGCCGGCGTCGACGATGGCGTCGGCCAGAATGTCCACGGTCTTGTCGTTCAGGCCCGCGATGTTCATCCGGCTGTCACCGACCATGTAGATCCCGTGCTTCTCCCGCATATGCTCGACCTGCTCCGGGGTGGCGCCGAGGCGAGAGAACATGCCCCGATGATCCGCGATGAAGTCGAAGTTGTCGCTGTTGGTGCGCTGGCGCAGCCCGTCGGCGAGCGATTTGCGCAGGCGGAGCATGCCGGTGCGCACCTCTTCGAGCTCGGTTTCCCATTCCTGGCGCAGGGCGGGATCGGTCAGGATCATCTGCACGACGCGGGCGCCGTGGTCCGGCGGGAACGAGAAGTTCTGGCGGTTGAGGTGGGTCAGGTTCTGCTGGGCGAGCTTCTGCTTCTCCTCGTCCGGCGAGACCGCCAGAAGAAGCCCGGTGCGTTCCCGGTAGACCCCGAAGTTCTTCGAGCAACTCGCGGCGACCAAAGCCTCCGGCACCGTCGAACACACGATCCGCGTGCCTTCCGCATCGGCGTCGAGCCCGTCGCCGAAACCCTGATAGGCGATGTCGATGAGCGGCAGCGCGCCTTTCTTCACGAGGAAGTCCGCGACCTCTTCCCACTCGGCCGTGGTCAGGTTCGCGCCGGTCGGGTTATGGCAGCAGCCGTGGAGCAGGACCACATCGCCCGTGGTCACATTCCCGAGGTCCGCCATCATGCCCGCGAAATCCACTGCGCGGCTGTCGTTGTCGAAATAGCGATACTCAGCCATCTTCATGCCGAGGTGCTTGATGATCGAGGGGTGGTTGGGCCAGGTCGGCGCCGACAGCCAGATCGTCGCGCCAGGATTGGCCATCTTGACCAGTTCGATCGCCTGGTGGATCGCGCCGGTGCCGCCCGGCTGGGCAGCGCCTGCCAGTCGCGCTTCGTCCACGCTGTCGGCCAGCACGAGCGTCGACAGCGCCTTCACGAAGGCCGGATCGCCACCGAGGGCGGTATAGCTCTTGGTTGTTTCCGCTTCCCAAAGCTGCTTCTCTGCATTCTTCACGGCCTTCATCACCGGGGTGTTGCCGGTCGGGTCCTTGTAGACGCCCACGCCGAGATCGACCTTGTTGTCCCGCGTGTCTTCGCGGAAAGCGATCATGAGCGCCATGATCTTGTCTTGCGGTTGCGCTTTGAGATGTTCGAACATCAGTTCTCTCCGGTTGCGACCTTGAGGTCGTTATACATGCCCCATTCCGCCCAGCTTCCGTCGTAGACGGCATGGCGCGGGTTCCCAAGGATGGTGAGGGCGAGGTCGAGGACGGCAGCGGTCACGCCCGAGCCGCAGGACGAAATGACAGGTTTGGACAGGTCCACCCCGGCCGCCTCGAAGGCAGCGCGCAGCTCGGTCTCGGATTTCAAGGTGCCGTCGTCGTTGATGAGCCCCGCGAAGGGGACGTTCTTCGAGCCCGGGATATGGCCCTTACGCAGACCGGGGCGCGGTTCGTCGGCTTCACCCCGGAACCGCGCGTCGGAGCGCGCATCCACGATCTGCCAGTCACCCAGCTTGGCGGCGGCGGCCACTTGGGTCACGTCCTTCACCATATCCGACTGGCGGCTCACGGTCATATGGCGGTCGCGGATCACCGGTGGCATGTCTTCGACCGGGCGGCCTTCCGCCACCCATTTGGGCAGCCCGCCGTCCAGAACTGCCACGTCAGTCTTGCCCATGAGCCGGAAGGTCCACCAGACGCGCGGGGCCGACATGATCCCGTGGCTGTCGTAGACGACCACCTGATGACCGTCGCCAATGCCCATGGCGCGCATGCGGGACATGAACTTCTCGACCGGCGGCGCCATGTGGGGCAACTCCGAGCGGGCATCGGCGATGTCGTCGATGTCGAAGAACCGCGCGCCCGGGATATGCATCGCATCGTAGTCTGCCTTGGCATCGCGCCCGCTGTCGGGCATGTGCCACGAAGCATCCACGATCCGCAGATCCGGGTCGTTGAGATGTGCTGCGAGCCAGTCGGTCGAGACCAGCGTCTTGGGGTCGTCCTTGGCCATCCGGTGTCTCCTCAAGTCGCGCCTTGCCTATCGCCCGTTGGCTTTGGTGGCAAGGAGATTGCGCGGGGTTTCCCCGGCCTCGACCGGTCGTCTGCAACCAAAGTCGCCCCGTCGCGCCGTCTCAGTTTTGAGACAGATGCACGCGGCCCTCGCACCTGCTTGTCTGGCTCCGCGTCTTGGACCGGCGCAGGGTTCCCCCACGCCCGGCGGAGGAGCCGGACAGCTCAGGAGGACACCCCATGAACCAGATGACCCAAGCCGATTTCCAGACGGCTTCCCCCTTCAAGACCCGCTATGGCAACTACATCGGCGGCGCTTTCGTGGCCCCCGTCGAAGGGCGCTACATGGACAACATCACGCCGATCACCGGCGAGAAGGTCTGCGAAGTCGCCCGTTCGTCGAAAGCCGACGTCGATCTCGCGCTCGATGCGGCGCATGCCGCCAAGGACGCCTGGGGCCGCACGTCGGCCGCCGAACGGTCGAACGTGCTGCTCCGCATCGCCGACCGGATCGAGGAAAACCTCGACCTGCTCGCCGCTGCCGAGACCTGGGACAATGGCAAGCCGATCCGTGAAACGACCGCCGCCGACATTCCGCTCTCCGTCGATCACTTCCGGTACTTCGCGGGTGTGCTGCGCTCGCAGGAAGGTACCATGTCGGAAATCGACGCCGACACCGTCGCCTATCACTTCCACGAACCGCTGGGCGTCGTGGGCCAAATCATCCCGTGGAACTTCTCGATCCTGATGGCGGCGTGGAAGCTCGCCCCGGCGCTCGCCGCCGGCAACTGCATCGTGATGAAGCCCGCCGAACAGACCCCGGCCGCGATCATGGTCCTGGCCGAGCTCATCAACGACCTGCTCCCCGCCGGTGTCCTGAACATCGTGAACGGTCTGGGCGCCGAAGCCGGCGACGCGCTGGCGCGGTCGAACCGTATCGCGAAGATCGCTTTCACCGGCTCCACCGCCACGGGCCGCAAGATCATGGAAGCCGCGACCGTGAACCTGATCCCGGTCACGCTCGAACTGGGTGGCAAGTCGCCCAACATCTTCTTCTCGGACGTGATGGCCGAGGACGACGCCTTCTTCGACAAGGCGATCGAAGGGTTCGTGCTCTTCGCCTTCAACCAGGGCGAGGTCTGCACCTGCCCGTCGCGGGCGCTCATTCAGGAAGACATCTACGAACGCTTCATCGAGCGTGCCATCGAGCGCGTGAAAGCGATCAAGCAGGGCGATCCGCGTCTCATGGACACCATGGTCGGCGCGCAGGCGAGCCGCCAGCAGCATGACAAGATCATGTCCTACCTGCAGATCGGTGTGGAAGAGGGGGCCGAGGTGCTCGTCGGTGGGGATGCCGCGCGGTTCAATGGCGACATCGCGAACGGGTTCTACATCCAGCCGACGATCCTCAAGGGTCACAACAAGATGCGCGTGTTCCAGGAAGAGATCTTCGGGCCGGTCGTGTCGGTGACGACCTTCAAGGACGAGGAAGAGGCGATGGCCATCGCCAATGACACTATGTACGGCCTCGGCGCCGGTGTCTGGACCCGCGACGGGACCCGCGCCTATCGTTTCGGTCGTGGCATCGAAGCCGGTCGGGTCTGGGTGAACAACTATCACGCTTACCCGGCACATGCGGCCTTTGGCGGCTACAAGCAGTCGGGTATCGGGCGCGAGACGCACAAGATGATGCTCGATCATTACCAGCAGACCAAGAACATGCTGGTCAGCTACAACCCGAACAAGCTCGGCTTCTTCTGATCCGAGCGACGATGGAACGGACACGGGCGGGGACATCCCCCGCCCGTCTTCACGACAGGAGCCGGCAGGCCTCTGCCGCGAGGCCATCGGCGAAGTCGCCGTCCAAGGGCTGGTGCCCGCCGAGCACACGGTAGAGGACGGGCGCATAGATCATGTCGAGCGTGATCTCCATGTCACAGGGCAGGGCCAGTTCTCCCCGTCCCACGGCGGACAGGATCATCGCGCGGCCCGCTTCGCGCGAGGCGAGGATCACCCGGTTGCGAAAGGCGCGGGCCAGTTCGCTTTCCGGGTCGGAAGATGCCAGGGCGAAGGCCATCTGACGTCCGCGTCCCTTTGCAAAGCTCGCCACGAGCCGGCGGAGCTGTTCCCGCAGCGCGGCCTCGAAGGGCAGGGGCGGTTGATCTCCCCGCTCGTCCGGCGCGTCGGGCAGGAGCGCCGCCATCGCAAGTTCGCTCTTATTGGCCCAGTTGCGGTAGATTGTCGGCTTCCCCACACCCGCCCGCGCCGCGACCGCTTCCACGGTCAGTTTCGCGAATCCGTCTTCGGCCAGAATGGCCCGCGCCGCGGCCAGTGCCTTGGCACGGGCTGCCTTGGACGGGGGGCGTCCACGTCTGGGAGGGGCGTCTTGACTCATTTCATTACGATACGTAACGTAAATAAATGGTCCGGGTCAAGGAGAGCGCCATGCCGATTCCCTATATCGTTTGCCGAGGTGCCGCCGAGGCGATCGAATTCTACCGTGACGCTTTCGGCGCGACCGAGGACTTCCGGATGACCGACCCCGGTGACGGGCGGATCGGGCATGCGGAGCTGAATGTCTTCGGGGGCCGTCTCATGCTTGCCGACGAATACCCGGATTTTGGCGCGATCTCGCCGGATCGGCTGGGGGGAACGGCGGTCACGCTCTACGGGCAGGTCCCCGACGTCGATCTGGTCGTGCAGACGGCAGACGCCGCCGGGGCGACCGTGCTGCGCGCGCCGGCGGACCAGAGCTTCGGTGAACGGACCGCGACGCTCATGGATCCCTTCGGCCACCGCTGGATGCTGGCGCAGGTGATCGAAAGACTGACCGGCGAAGAGATGCAGCGGCGGTGGGAGGACGAGGTCGGTTGACCCCGGCCCCGGCTTGACCTGCGAGGTTCTGCCCGATACGGCCAAGGAACGCGACAGGAGACCCGTCATGCCCACTTGGACCGCCCTTACGACGCTCGACAACCCCGCATCGGCCGAGGCGCTGGGCGAGGCGATGGAGGGGCTGGTTCCCGAGCCGACTGGAATCGGCGTCTTCGAGATGGAGGATGGCTCGGGGCTCTGGGAAGTCGGCGGGTATTTCACCGACGATCCCGATGCGGCCGGGCTCGCGCTTCTGGCCAAGATTCATGGCGCGAAGGATTTCGTCGTTTCGCAACTGCCCGAGGTCGACTGGGTCGCCCATGTCAAACGGGAGCTCTCGCCGGTCGAGGCGGGGCGGTTCTTCGTCTATGGCTCGCATGATGCCGATCGGCTGCCGTCAGGTCGGATCGGCCTTTTGATCGAGGCGTCGATGGCCTTCGGTACCGGGCATCACGGGACCACGCTCGGGTGCCTGAAGGCGCTCGACCGGCTGGCCAACCGCGGTGTCGTGGCTCGCAACGTGATCGACGTCGGCTGCGGCACGGCGGTGCTCGCCATGGCCGCGGCAAAGATCTGGCCGAACCCGACGATGGCCTCCGACATCGACGAAGTGGCCTGCGACGTGGCCCGGGCGAACATCGCGGCCAACCAGATGGAGGACAGCGTGCATGTGGTCGAGGCTGCCGGTTTCGACCACCCGGACATCGCGGCGGCGCAGCCTTTCGATCTGGTCTTCGCGAACATCCTGAAAGGGCCGCTCATCGGGCTCGCCCCGGACATGTCGCGGATGATCTCAAAAGGGGGACGCGCGATCCTGTCCGGTATCCTCAACCCGCAGGCGGATGAAGTGGTCGGCGTCTATCAGGCCAATGGATTCTCCGTCGACCATCGCGAAGTAAATGGTGACTGGACGACGTTGACCATGCTGCGGGGATAGTCCCCTCCAGGGCCTGTTATTGTTGACGATTTGGCGCTCATTCGCCGTTTTTCCCATGGTTTCTGCCCCAAGAATGCCGCGGTATCGCCACATTCTTCCGTAAGATCGTCGCAATTGGTTTTCGAGATAGAGGCGACCGCCATGGCGGATGCAAACCTGAGAGACTTCCAGAAACGCCTTCGGGCCATCGAGCGGGACCATCGGTCGCTGTCGTCCGGCTACGTGCGGCTCGAGGAACGCAATGGCCTGCTGGTTCCGGTCAAGCGCGTCCGCACCAAACGGGGGTTTCCCTGGCGCGGGCTGTTTCTCGTCGTCGTGACCTTCGTGCTCTTCAAGGCGCTGCTGTTCGCGCAGCTCGGACCCGTCGCCTATGTGGAGCGCCATGCCTTGCTCGAAGGCGGGAACTTCGTCGACCGGATGGGGGCCTTCGCCCTGCGCCCCGATCCCGCGACGATCTACCTCTCGGACAAGATCGGGCCGATCCTGACGAGCATCAAGTCGATGGGCGTGGACTGGTAGCCTCTAGCCGAGGTCTATTTCAACGAGCCCCAGCAACCGCGCGCTTTCCGTCGACAGGATGGTCGAGTTCAGCCCCTTCGATTTCTGGAAGGTGCGGATCGCGCTGCGTGTGCCTTCGTTCAATTCGCCGTCGGTGGCACCGGAATAAAGCCCTCGTGCGGCCAGCGCCCGTTGGACGGAGGCGATGAAATCCGGGGTCCAGCGTGGCGGGCAGGGGGTTTCGAAATAGATCGCCTCCCGATCCTCGACGATGCGGCTTTCGGTGACGGTTTCATATGTCGCCGGGGCGAGGATGTTGCCGTTGGGCGCGATCTTGGCTTCCTCGATCAGCTTGTGTTCCACGACGTGCTCGATGGTGGCCGGCGTGACGTCCTTGCCATAGCAGACGCCGGGTTTCGCGCCGGGCGGACCCAGGGTGAAATCGGTGATGATCTTCTCGTCGCCAAAGTCGGCGCGCGTGACCTCCTGACCGGTCGAGGACCACGGGGAGTCTGCGCAACTGGACAGGGCCACGACCATGGTGAAGGCCGCGACCGGGCGGACGCGAAAGGTTCGATACATACTGCTCTTGTCCTGTTCCCGGACGATTTTTTCCGAAACTAGCCGGAAAAGTGCAATCAGGCTAGAGCGCTTCGGTAGGGCGCGGTCAGCCGCGTTCGCATTTGCCGCCAATTTGCCACGCTTCGGTGCGCGGCGACGGAAGCCGCGCACCGGTCCCGCGGACATGGGCAGGGGGCTGGCTATGCGCGCCGGGTTTCGGCAGGGCATCGGCGGGCAGGGCGATGCTGTCGAGCATCCAGGAGATATCCTCCACCTGATCGGCGATCACATGGGCGACACCGCTTTCCCGTTCGATCCGGCCCGTCACGCGCAGCGCCCGCCCGGCCACGACCGCGCGGCGGAAGCGTTCGTAGACCTTGGTCCAGACCACCACATTCGCGATGCCCGTCTCGTCCTCCAGCGTGATGAAGATGACCCCGTTCGCCGTGCCGGGCCTTTGCCTGACCAGCACCAGCCCGGCGACGACGACGCGTGCCTTTTCGGGCGGCCGGTCGAGCAGGGCATGGGGAACCGCCGCAGGGGGAAGCGGCCATCCCCGTGCGGGAAGGGCGGTGTGGCGAGAGGGCAGGGGCAGAGCTGACAGCATGAGAACATTATAGGAACACTGTGGAGGATTTCACAAGGTGCAAGGCGGGTTTTGCGGGCTGGACCCTCCGGCGGGGCTTGGCTAGAAGGGGCCGGACCGGCGCGAAAAAGCCGCGCCCCTGGGACTATCGGAGGCCAAATGGCGAAGATCACCTATATCGAGCACAACGGGACCCGTCATGAAGTGGACGTGGCCAACGGGCTGACCGTGATGGAAGGTGCCCGGGACAACGACATCCCGGGAATCGAAGCGGATTGTGGCGGGGCCTGTGCCTGTTCGACCTGTCACGTCTATGTCGCCGAAGAATGGGTCGAAAAGCTCCCCGCGCGGGAGGCGATGGAAGAGGACATGCTCGACTTCGCCTATGAACCCGACCCGGTGCGCTCGCGCCTGACCTGCCAGTTGCAGGTCTCGGATGCGCTGGACGGCCTCGTGGTCCAGATGCCGGAAAAACAGATCTGACCGCGGACCGTTCGCACGGCAGCTGACCGGAAATTGATGGGACGCCTCTGGACCCGGCGCGAAGGCGCGGGTCACATCAGAGGCGTCCTTTTCCTGTCCGAGGCCCTGATGTTCCGACTACTCCTTTCCGTCGCCCTTGCCCTCGCCACGCCGCTCTGGGCGCAGGAGATCGGGGGTGCCGGCTATGTCGAACCGACCGACGCCTATGGACACGGAGCGGTCGAAGGCGGCGAGCACGCGGGCCTGCGCATCGCGCTGACCGATGGCACCGCGCAGGTGATCCGCTTCGAGGGCGCCGTCTATGAAGACACGCGCCCCCGACTCGTCGATCTGGACGGCGACGGCGGGCTGGAGGTCGTCGCGGTCCTGTCCGGCTTCGATGTGGGCGCGATGGTGCAGGTCGTCGATCTTGTGGAAGGTCAGGCCCGAGTCGTGGCCATGTCCAACCCCATCGGCCAGCGCCACCGCTGGCTCGCCATTGCGGGAATCGCGGATTTCGACGGGGACGGGGCCATGGATGTGGCCTATGTGGACCGGCCGCATCTGGCAAAGGTCCTACGTGTCATGGCTCTGCGCCTCGAAGCTGACCAATGGCAATTCGACCCCCTGGGCGCCGTGGAGGGGCTGACCAACCATCACCTTGGATCGGCCAGGATCGAAGGCGGCGTGCGGACTTGCCCTGACGCGCTGCCCGTTATCGTGACGGCAGACGCCGGTTGGCGGGAGGTGGTCGAGACGCGCTGGGAAGATACGGCCTTTGAGAGCACGGTCGTCGGCGACTATGCCGGTCCCGAAAGCCTTGCCGCAGCCCTGCGCTGTCCCTGAACCCCGGTTCCCGCCGCGCTCAGAGCGCCCGCCAGCCGATGTCCGAGCGGTTGAAACCTTCCGGCCAGTCGATCTTGTCGATCATGCCATAGGCGCGGTCGCGGGCCTCGGCCAGAGAGTCGCCCCGCGCGGTGACGTTGAGGACCCGCCCGCCCGATGCGACGACCTGCCCGTCTTTCTCCCGGGTGCCGGCATGGAACACCATCTGTTTCGAGGATTCTTCGATGGCATCGAGCCCTTTGATGACGCTGCCTTTTTCGTAGTCGCCCGGATAGCCTTTGGCCGCCATGACCACGGTCATCGCGTGATCCTCGGCCCAGTTGACCTGACGATCCGCGAGTTTCCCCTCGGCACAGGCAATCATGAGGTCGAGCGCCTGCGCCCCGAGCCGCATCATCAGCACCTGACATTCCGGGTCGCCGAAGCGGACGTTGTATTCCACGAGGCGCGGCTGGCCGTCTTCCACCATGAGGCCCGCGTAGAGAACGCCCTTGTAGGGCGTCCCGCGCTCGGCCATCACCCGCATGGTCGGAGCGACGATTTCGTCCATCGCCTTCTCAACGACCGCATCGGTCAAGACCGGGGCCGGGGAATAGGCACCCATGCCCCCGGTATTGGGGCCCGTGTCGCCGTCGCCTACCCGCTTGTGGTCCTGCGCAGTGCCGACGGGGAGGAGCGTTTCGCCGTCCGACAGCACGAAGAGCGATCCTTCTTCGCCTGTCATGAACTCCTCGATCACGACCTCGGCCCCGGCCGCGCCGAACTCGCCCCCGAACATGTCGTCGATGGCGGCAAGCGCACTGTCCTCGTCCATTGCGACGATCACTCCCTTGCCGGCCGCGAGCCCGTCCGCCTTGACGACGATGGGCGCGCCCTGAGCGCGAATGTAGTCCTTTGCCGGAGCGGCTTCGGTGAACCGGGCATAGGCGGCCGTCGGCGCCTTGGCTGCGTCGCAGATCTCCTTGGTGAAGCTCTTCGATGCTTCAAGCCGGGCGGCGGCGCGTGACGGACCGAAGGCGAGGATACCTGCCGTTTCCAGCGCATCCGCGACCCCGGCGGCGAGCGGCGCTTCCGGGCCGATGATCACGAAGTCGATGGACATGACGTTGCAGAAATCCACGACCTTTTCGCCGTCCTCGATGTCGAGCGTCGCGCATTCCGCGATCGTCGCGATCCCGGCATTTCCCGGTGCCACGATCAGCTTGTCGCATTTCGGGTTCTGCATCACGGCCCAGGCCAGCGCATGTTCGCGGCCACCGCCGCCGAGGATGAGAATGTTCATGGAACGGTCCTTCGTCTAGCTGGGGCCGGAATAGCCAGAAGGCCGCCGGGGGGCAAGGAGAGAGCAAGGAGGGAGTCCCGCCCGCCTTGGACGGCGACCGACCGCCGACCCGAAGAGCTTTTGGAACGCGCGCCCTTCCGGGCCGTTGACTGGGAAACCATCAAAGACAGGAGGAACTCATGTCCGACCTTCAGAAAACCATCGCCATCCTCGCCACGCATGGCTTCGAGCAGAGCGAGCTTGAAGTGCCGCTCGAGAAGCTCAAAGCCGCGGGCGCGACCGTCCACGTCGTCTCGCCCGAGGCGGGCGAGATCAAGGGCTGGGATGAAAAGGACTGGGGCCGTGCCGTGCCGGTCGACGTGAAGCTCGATCAGGCAGACCCCGCCGACTACGACGCTCTCGTCCTGCCGGGCGGCCAGATCAACCCCGATGTCTTGCGCGTGAACGATGACGCGCTGGCCTTCGTGAAGTCGATCTACGATGCGGGCAAGGTCGTGGCCGCGATCTGTCACGCGCCCTGGCTGCTGGTCGAAACCGGGATCGCCAAGGGCCGCAAGATGACCAGCTATCCTTCCGTGAAGACCGACGTGATCAACGCGGGCGGCAAGTGGGAAGACAGCGAAGTCGTTACCGACAAGGGCCTTGTGACGAGCCGTAACCCCGGCGACCTCGACGCCTTCTGCGCGAAGATCATCGAAGAAATCAAGGAAGGCCGCCACGAGCGCAAGGCAGCCTGACCCGGCGACAATGGAGGGCGGCGCATCACGTGCCGCCTTTTCCTTTCAAGGTCCGCCCGCTAGGGTCGCGCCATGGATCTGATCGACGACGACGGCGCGCCTTCTTCGCGCGGCAATGCCCCTGAATTTACGGTCTCCGAGCTTTCCGGTGCGGTGAAACGCACGATCGAGGGCGAGTTCGGCCACGTGCGCGTGCGCGGCGAGGTCGGGCGCGTGTCGCTGCCGCGCTCTGGCCATGTCTATCTCGATCTCAAGGACGACCGCGCGGTCATTTCGGGCGTGATCTGGAAGGGTGTCGCGTCGCGGCTGGCCACCATGCCGGAAGAAGGCATGGAAGTCATCGCCACCGGGCGGCTCACGACATTTCCGGGGCAGTCGAAATACCAGATCGTGATCGAGGACATCGCCCCGGCGGGAGCCGGTGCCCTGATGGCGATGCTCGAGAAACGCAAGGCGGCGCTGGCGGCGGAGGGGCTGTTCTCGGAGGCGCGCAAAAAGCCGATTCCTTTCCTGCCGGATGTGATCGGGGTGGTGACATCCCCCTCGGGCGCCGTGATCCGCGACATCCTGCACCGGCTGCGCGACCGGTTCCCGCGCAAGGTGCTGATATGGCCGGTCGGGGTTCAGGGACAGAACTGTGCACCCGAAGTGGCGCGCGCGATCCGGGGGTTCAACGCGCTCACGCCCGGGGGCGCCTTGCCGCGCCCCGACCTTCTGATCGTCGCACGCGGCGGCGGGTCGATCGAGGATCTCTGGGGCTTCAACGAAGAGCTTGTCGTCCGTGCGGCGGCAGAAAGTGCTATTCCCCTGATCTCTGCCGTCGGTCACGAGACCGATACGACGCTGATCGACTTCGCCTCCGACCGCCGGGCGCCCACGCCGACCGCGGCGGCGGAAATGGCGGTGCCGGTGCGGCGGGACCTCCTGGCGTGGCTCGCCGAACAGGAGGCGCGGCTGACCGCTGCCTTGTCGCAGGGCATCACACGGCGTGGTCAGCGGCTCGCTGACCTGTCACGTGCATTGCCACGCGCCGACGTCCTTCTCGAGGTGCCGCGCCAAAGGCTCGACCGGGCCGGGGACCGCTTGCCGGCCGCCCTGATCGCGCGCGTGCGTGCGGAAGAGGTGCGACTGGGCAAGGCCGCAGGCGGCCTGCGGCCCGGTGTCCTGACCGCCCGGATCGACAGGGCGCGCGACCGGCTGGACGAGCGCGGACGGCAGTTGGGCCGGGCGCTCGCGCGGCCTGTGGACACCGGCAAGCGTGATCTGGACCGCCTTACGCCAAGGCTCGACCCGGCCCGCATCGAGGCAGCGAGACAGCGCAGCGAGCGCGAGTTCAACGCCCTCGCCGCGCGGCTCGACCGGGCAGGGCGCGCGCAGGTCGAGGGCTGGAAGAGCCGCCTCGCCGCGCTCGAGCGCATTCGGCAGACGCTGGGCTATACCGAGACGCTGAAACGCGGCTACGCCGTGGTGCGCAGCGAGGGCGAGGTCATCACGACCGCAGGCGCCGCCACGTCCGCGGGCATCCTCGAGATCGAGTTTGCGGATGGCCGCGTGTCCGCCGTCGTCGGTGGCAGCGCCGGCGGGGGGGCGAAACCGAAGAAGAAGGACACGCCGCCCGAGCAGGGATCCTTGTTCTGATCCGGACTGCCGTCAGACCCCGACCTCCGGCCCTTCGCAAAAGAGCGGCTCGTTGCTGATCCCTGTTTCGTAAAGTTCGGTCCCGTTGGGGTCGTTCTCGAAGAGGGCGGTCAGCTTGCCGCCATCGAGGTAGAAGGACCAGCACTGCGGGTCGTCGGGGCGGTCCTCGTAGATGAAACAGACCTGTTGGTCCTGCGCATACCAGAAGCCCGACTTGCAGTCGCCGTCGAGATAGGACCAGCGCACCTTGCGACCGGGCAGGTAATCCTCACCGCCGTATTCCGCCCCTTCCGTGCCGTAGAGAAGCGTCTTGCCCGTGACATAGGCTTCGAACTCTTCCGGGGTGAGGGGCTTGCCGTCGACGGCCAGAAGCGTGTTGGGCAAGACGACGGCGAGAAGGGCGAGATGGCGCAGGCGGATCATGGGAGGCTCCTTGCGGTCCAGGTTTCAAGCCGCGGGTTCATCACCCGGCGCCACAGCTTGGGAAAGAGCGCAAGCATGGCCATGACGGGCAGCGAAGACGGCAATACGGGCGCATCGGGCAGGTTGCGCAGTGCCGGATAGACCCGCGACGGATGCGCGTGGTGGTCGGAATGGCGCGGCGCATTGAGCATCAGGTGGCGCGAGAACCATGGGCTCGCATTCCAGCTGTGTCCAGCACCGATGGGTTCGAGCTTGCCGTCATCCCGCGTGGCCCGGCGGAGCCCGTAGTGCTGGACATAATCCGACAGCAGAAGCTGGGTCTGCGCATACCAGGCAATGAGGATGTAGGCTCCGAGCCCGGCCCAGCCGAAAAGACCTAGCATCGCGAAACAGAACCCGAGCGCCCCCGCGCAATAGAGGACATAGGGGTTTGTCCCGCCCGCGCCGCTCCGGCGGGCCAGGTCCGACTGTTCGGCTTCGTATCCCCTGACGAAACTGCCCCACCAGGCCCGTTTCGCGAAGGCATAGAAGCCCTCGTTTCGGCGCGCCGAATTCGGGTCCTGGGCCGAGGCGGCGAAGCGGTGGTGCACCTTGGTGTGGGCCGAGGTGTGATGACCGAAAAGGAGCGAGATATAAACCCATTTCCCAAGCTGGAACAGCGGGCGGCGGGTCCGGTGGATCAGTTCGTGCGCGTTGGAATTGGAGACCTGCCCGAAAAAGAGCCCGGCCCCCGCGAAAAGCGCGAACCACGTCCCCGGCCCGAGCCGGCCCGAAGCAAGCGCGCCCACCACGGCGAAGAGAAGCGCGAAATGCACGAGCGCGAGCGCGGCGGACAGAGCGTCGGCCTCGGCGAGGTCGCGTGGCGTGGCCTCGTCAGCGTCGGGCAGGGCGATCAGTTGATCCATCGCGAAGGTGAAGAGGGTCATGTAGAGAAAGCCGATCCATGCCCAGACGCCGCCATAGGTGGCTCCCGCGCCGATCAGGATGACCGGCACGAGCGTGGCCGCCGCATAGCTCGCGACCACGGGTATCGGGCTGGTGAAAATGGCTCGGGTCATGGGCGTCTCTTGGCGTGTCTCCATCCTATCAGGCTGCCCCTCCGCTGCAACGGGTGACGGAAAGACCGCTTGACCAACGGCACTCCGCGCTCTTTTCTGCCGCACGACGTCCGGTTTCTGCCGCACGGCGTCTGGCCGCGCCCGCGTGGCGGCCATCGGGACGGGACCAAGGGACGACACGCAGATGACCGCGAACTTACTGGCCTGGACCGGCATCCTGATGGCAATGGTCTACCTGCCCATGTCCGAGGAACGGGCCGACTGGTTGCGATCGGTCGTCAAGACGCTGCCGCTTCTGCTCTTCGCCTATGCCGCCTGGCATTTCGGCGGGGGTCCGTTCCTAGTCGCGGGGCTCTTCCTGTCGGCGTTGGGCGACATGGCGCTCTCGCGTGAGGGCGAGCAGCCGTTCCTTTTCGGGCTGGCGGCTTTCGCGCTGGCGCATCTGCTCTACATCCTTCATTTCCTTGGACTTTCCGATTCGCCCGTCTGGGAGGCCTTCGTCGCCAACGCGCCGATGGCGATCTTTCTCGTAGCCTATGCGGCACTCGCCGAAATCTGGCTCATCCCCTATACCCGGCATCTGAAGTGGGCGGTGCGGGTCTATGTGGTCCTGATCACGGGCATGGGGCTTGCCGCTCTCACCATGCCCATGGGGGTGCCTTTTCTGGGTGCGGCCTTCTTCATCCTGTCCGACACGCTCCTCGCCTTTCAGCTCTTCCGGATGGACGAGGACAATCCGCTCTCCGGGCGCATGGTCTGGGCGATCTGGATCGCCTATGTGGCGGGACAGGCGCTGATCCTGTCGACTGCCTGAAAAGGGCCCGCGGGTCTTTCCATCAAGGGCATTCGAGATTAGGTCAGGATCAACACCGGAGGTCACATGTCGTTTTTCTCGAAACTGAAGGATCGCCTGACCAAGTCTTCGTCGAAGCTGGAGCAGGGATTGGAGGCGATCGTCGAGGACGGCGGCCAGGAGGAAGTGCTCGCGGCCGACCCCGAGCCCGATGTCCCTCAGCCCGATCCTCCCAAGACGCCTCAGCCCGCCGATCCGCAGCCGACGCCGGAACCCGAGCCGGTGCCGGAGCCCGATCTGCCGGAAACGCCGGAGCCGGAGACACCCAAGCCTACGCCGGAACCGGACCCGATCCCCGCGCCCGACGTGACGCCTGGGCCTGGCCCGACCCTGCCCGGCAATTCACCGACCGAGGTGCCGCAGGCACCCGACATCACGCCACCCGACGCCCCGACCGAGGCGCCGCAACCCCGTGACCCGGCCTGGACGCCGCCGCCGAGCGAGTTGTCGGCCGGCGTGGCCGCCGTGGCTGAAGCCCCGCGCGAAACCACAAAGGCAAAGGCGGAAACCGACCGGCCCGGCCTTCTCGGGCGCATGTTCGGGCGAGGGGCGGCCGCGCCCAAGACCGTGGTGCGCCGCGTGCTCGACGACGACATGCTGGAAAGCCTCGAAGAGCTGATGATCGCGTCGGATATGGGTGTCGACACGGCCCTGCGCGTGTCGGCCAATATCGCCGAAGGACGCCTTGGCAAAAAGCTCTCGGTCGAGGAGATCAAGTCGATCCTCGCGATGGAAATCGCCCGGATCATGGAGCCCGTGGCCAAGCCTCTGCCGATCTATCCGAAACGGCCGCAGGTCGTGCTGGTCGTGGGCGTGAACGGGGCGGGCAAGACGACAACCATCGGTAAACTCGCTTCGCAGTTTCGCGCTGCCGGCAAGTCGGTGGTGATCGCCGCAGGCGATACCTTCCGGGCCGCGGCGGTCGAACAGCTTCAGGTCTGGGGACAGCGCGCGGGCGTGCCGGTGCTCACCGCGCCCGAAGGGTCCGATCCCGCGAGCCTCGCTTTCGATGCGATGACCAAGGCACAGGAGGAAGGTGCCGATCTTCTCATGATCGACACCGCCGGGCGGCTCCAGAACCGCGAGGACCTGATGCAGGAACTGGCAAAGATTGTCAGGGTGATCAAGAAGAAGGACCCCGATGCGCCGCACAACACGCTGCTCGTGCTCGACGCGACGACGGGCCAGAACGCGCTTAGTCAGGTCAGCACCTTCCAGAAGCTCGCGGATGTATCGGGCCTCGTGATGACGAAGCTCGACGGGACGGCCAAGGGCGGCGTTCTGGTGGCGCTGGCCGACAAGTTCGGCCTGCCGATCCACGCCATCGGGGTCGGCGAACAGATCGACGATCTCGCGCCCTTTGATCCTCAGGATTTCGCCAAGGCCCTGACCGGAGCCTGACGGGGCTCGGGTCAGCCGCGCCGCCGCACCAGCACGTCGGCACTGACGGCATCCGCAATCTCGATCCGGAACTGGCCCGCGGACTTGGCGTCCAGGCCCAGTTGGTCCGCCATCCATCCCGCCGCCTCTGCCGTGCGCAAGGTCGTGAACTGACGGCGTTCTTCACGCAGTCCCGACATATGCGCCATGACGCCGTAGAGCCGCAGCATGACCATGAACCTCACGTCGGGCACCACAACAGCGACAGGCCGATTGGCGGGCACATCTTCCATGGCGGGGCGTTGAAGCACCATCCGGTTGATCTCGGCCGAGTTCATCGGTCCCGTCGTGATCCGCGAGGCGTCGATGAACAGGGGCACGTCCAGCGAGAGCCCGGACACGCAGCCGTCCCGGAGCGTCTGCATCGCCGATACGAGATCGGACCCCGTGAACGGATCGGTCAGCCGCACATAGGCCATGGGAACGGTTTCTAGACCTCGGACGACGTGCATTCTCGACTTTCATTCCGTGTTTACCTGCCTCAAGACGCTCACTTTCATGGCGCTCGGGGGTCCCAAAAATTCCCCAATCACGCTCTATCGAATGCGCTGGGGCATCAATGTGCAAGGCGACTATCATGGGCAGACGCCGTCAGCCAGAACCGATGATCATGCTCAAGGGAACGCGCACCGCGATGTCCTTCGTGCTTGAATCGCGGCGTATCGCCATAGCGGACCCCTATCCGGCGGAAGGCCAGCCGGGCTATTCGTCGATGGCGGACATTCTGGCGCGTGCCGTGCTCTTCGCCAACTGGGAGGTGGTCGGGGCGGCGGCGCTCGTGCGTGCGGGATCCGTGACGCGAGTGGTCGAAGCGGGTCTGACCGGCGTCTACCGGACCGATGAATTCATGCGGCGCCTGACCATGCGGATGCTTGCGGACGCCACCCACGAATTGATCGACACGCCCGTGATCGAAGATGCCTGGCGGCGCGAGGTCGACATCGCGCCCTTCATCAAGCGGCGGCGTGTGAACCGCGCGGAAGACAAGGCGATGCGTCCCGAACCGATCGGGGCGCTGCACATACCGCTCGACGCCGACATGCAGTCCCGCTGGGCCCGGTTCCGCCGATCAGGTGGCGACACGATGCCCCGTGCACCCCGGAGCGTTTCGCTGTAAGCACCCCCCGTTCCGGGAAGAGGTGCAGCTTTGGGCGATTGGATCATCTCACTTGAAGGGACCGAGGCCGGAGGTCATCTGGCGCTCGGGCTCGCCCTTCTCGCGGCGCTGCTTCATGCCTTCTTCGGGGCCTTGCAGAAGGGTCGGCACGATCCCTGGCTGTCGCGCGGTGCGATCGACTTTGCCTATGGCATCATGGCAGCGCCCGTCGCGCTCTTCGTGGAGCCATGGCCCGACCCGGCGCTCATCCCCCTCTTCGCGCTCATCTGGGCGATCCATGTGGTCTACAAGCTGTGTCAGGGGTTCACCTACACTCTGGGCAGCTACACGGTCGTCTACCCGGTCGTGCGCGGCACCGGCCCGCTCTTCGCGGTCATCGGCGCGGGGCTCCTGTTCGGCGAGCATTTCAACTGGGTGCAATGGTCGGGCGTCGCGCTCCTGGTGGGGGCGATCTATGGTCTTGCGCTCTACAATCTCAAGCACTGGCAGATCGGTCGCGACCGGTTGAAGCCGGCGCTCGTCATGGCCGTCGTTACCGGGCTTTTCGTGGCCGCCTATACCACCATCGACGCCTACGGGATTCGTGCAACCGCAGATCCCTTCACCTTCCTCGCCTGGTTCTTCATGATCGACGGTCTTACCTTCCCGGTGGTCGCGGTGGTCCGATACGCAAGGATGGACGACAAGCCCGACCTCGGCCCGCTTGCGCTTCGTGGCTTCGTCGGCGGGGTCACGGCTTACTTCAGTTTCGGCGCGATCATGCTTGCCACACGACTTGACGACGTGGGTGAAGCGGCGGTCCTGCGCGAGACATCGACGGTTTTCGCCGCTCTCATCGGCTGGCTCGTGCTGGGAGAGAAAGTGGGTCCTCGTCGCGTCATCATGATGGCATTGATCGCACTGGGGGCTGTAATCGTCGAAGCGGGAGGTTAAGTAGGGGCAAATGGGCTCAGTCCCGTGATCCAAGCCAGCTTTCCATGCGTAGCCCAGATATGACGACCGAGACCTCCCAGATGCCCGACACGTCCAAGCCCGGTTCGACCGAACCCAAAGTCAATCCCTGGCTTCGTGCCTCGCTGGAATACGGGCCGATCATCGCCTTTTTCGTGGGTTACATGTTCGTGCGCAACATGAGCTTCACGGTCGGCGGACGGGAATACGAGGGCTTCCTCGCCGTGACGGCGGGCTTTATCCCGCTTCAGGCGATCTGCACCTTCTTCCTCTGGCGCGTGACGGGCAAGCTCTCGGCCATCCAGATCATGACAGTTGTCCTCGTCGCCGTGATGGGCGGCATTTCGATCTGGCTCAACGACGAACGCTTCATCAAGATGAAGCCGACGATCCTTTATGTCTTCTTCTTCGTGGTGTTGGGATTCGGGCTGCTGCGCGGGCAAAGCTATCTGCGCGTGGTCATGGAACACACGATGCCCATGACAGACGAGGGCTGGATGATCCTGACCCGCCGCGTCGCCTTCTTCTTCGCGGCCCTCGCTCTTGCGAACGAAGCGATCTGGCGCACCATGTCCACGGACGCATGGGTCAACTTCAAGACCTTCGGCCTTCCCGCGCTCCTCTTCCTGTTCTTCATGACGCAGTCGGGGCTGTTCTCGAAATACAGCCTCAATCAGGCCGACGAAGCGAAAAGCTGATGCCGGCCATGGCGCCCTTCATTGTTTGAAGAGCACCTTCTGCGCGTCCTTGTCGTCCTGAAGCTTCGAGCGTTTCTCCGCGCCGACAGCCATGCCACGCTGGACCGCGTCGCGAGCGGCGAGGGTGTCGAGCCAGCGGGCGAGGTTCGGTTTGTCGTCCAGCGTCTGTTCCTGCCGTTCCCACAGTGACGCCCACCCGTAACAAGCCATGTCGGCAATGGAATAGAAGTCGCCGGCGAGATACTCCGCCTCGGCCAACCGCCGGTCCATGACGCCGTAAAGCCGCCCGGTCTCGGCCCGGTAGCGGTCCTTGGCATAGGGAAGGTCCTGCGGCGGGTCCATCGCGGGCGCATAGGTCAGGAAGTGGTGCGCCTGTCCGGCCATGGGACCGAGCCCGCCCATCTGCCACATGAGCCACTGGTCCACGGCGATCCGGTCGCGCTCGGTCGGGCCGCAGAACTTGCCGGTCTTGCGCGCAAGGTATTGCAGGATCGCGCCGCTTTCGAAGATCGAGATCGGCGCGCCGTCGGGCCCGTCCGGGTCCACGATGGCTGGCATCCGGTTGTTGGGCGCAATCTTGAGGAACGCGGGCTCGAATTGTTCGCCCTTGCCGATGTTCACGAATTTCACGTCATAGGGCAGGCCCATTTCTTCCAGGGCAATGGTGATCTTCCAGCCATTGGGCGTGGGCCAGTAATGAAGCTCGATCGGCGCGGGCATGTTGTCCTCCTGTCGCGGGTCGCGTCAGGATGACAGACTGGCAGCGAGGGGCAAGGGGGGCAGGGGCGCGTCGGCAGGTTCGGCAAGCCAGGACAGGGGCAGATCGCCCCGGATCACCGCGCCGTAGAGCGGGAGGAGCCCGGGACGCAGGTAGGTCGACCAGTGGCAGACGCGTGCCGAAGGGGCCGCAATCGGGTGGCCGAGGCGTGCGAGCCGGTCCCGGGTCGCGAAACGGTCGATCCGCAGGTCCGTCCAGCCGGGCTGGGTCATGCCGGCACCGACGGTGCGACCGCGCATCCCCATCGACGCCGACAGCATCATGTCGAAGACCGCGTTCTCCCGGCTGGTGACGTTGAGCACCTCGGCCCGACGTCCCGCGGGCGAGGCCGTCGCCGCCCGTGCCGGGCCGCGAAACTCGGCCCCGGTCATGAGGACGATCCGCCCGATGCTGCCTTCCCGCGCATGGGCGAGCGCGGACAAGGCGACCCGGCCGCCGAGCGAATGGCCCAGCATGTGAACGGGCCGGCCAAGATCCGCGACGAAACCGGCAAGGCGTTCCCCCGCCGCGCCTGCGCGGCGATAGGCGGCCCAGATCGACCCGATTGCCTCCCAGCCAAAAGACAGGACAAGGGCGTCCTGCCCAAGGCCAAGGTGCCGGGGCCAGGAGACGAGCTTCCAGCCACGGCGGCTCGCCTGAGGCGACAGGATCGAATCGTGCGGGCAATGGCCCGTGACGCCCGGCGCGTATTTGAACCCGTGGATCAGGATGACGACCGGTGCGCTTCGGGGCAAAGTGGCGAGGGCCTCCGACAGCGCACTTTTGTCGACGTCGAGCCCGTCCGACAGGGCATTCACGATGAGGTGCGTCATGGCCGGCCCTCGCAAGATCCCGTTGCTGAAGACATGCCCGCCCGAAGTGACTCCCACATGAAACCCGCGTGACGCGGCAGTAACAGTTGCCGCCAAGCCACCTTGACGGGCGGGGCCCCGCGGCGTATCGCCTCTGGCGTGGCGCTTTGTTCACCGGATTGCGGGCCACTTTAAACAAACCGCTAAAGAGGTCTGGGACGGACAGACGCCCCCGACTGGATCGGTGGGCGTTTTTGTTTGCCCCGTCGGGGCCAGGAAGACCGGAGAGCGACATGGCGAATTTCTCGAAGCGGACCCAGATGGTGCACGGCGGCATCCGGCGCAGCCAGTATGGCGAACTGTCCGAGGCGATGTTCATGACGCAGGCCTTCGTCTATCCGAACGCGGAAGCGGCCGAGGCGCGCTTCGTGAAGGCGGGGGAGGACGAGTTCATCTATGCCCGCTACGGCAACCCGACGAACCGCATGTTCGAGGACCGTCTTGCCATGCTCGAAGGCACCGAGGACGCTTTCGCCTGCACCTCGGGCATGGCTGCCGTGAATGGCGCGCTCATGGCCCTGACCAAGGCAGGGGATCACGTGGTGTCCTCCCGCGCGCTCTTCGGCTCGTGCCTTTACATCCTCGAAGAGGTGCTCGCGCGTTTCGGGGTCGAGATCACTTTGGTCGACGGCACCGACAACGCGGCCTGGGAAGCGGCGATCCGGCCCGACACGCGGCTCGTGTTCTTCGAGTCGATCTCGAACCCGACGCTCGAGGTGGTGGACATGGCCCATGTGGTGAGCCTGGCCCATGCGGTCGGGGCGCTGGTCGTGGCCGACAATGCGATGGTCACGCCGGTCTATTCCTATGCGGCCAAGATGGGCGCGGACCTCGTCGTCTATTCGACGACGAAGCACGTGGACGGGCAGGGGCGGATGCTGGGCGGTGCGATCTGCGGGTCGCGCGAACTCATCCGTGGGCCGATCGAAGCCTACATGAAACACACGGGCGGCGCGATTAACCCCTTCGCGGCCTGGACCCACCTGAAGGCGCTGGAGACCATCGACCTGCGGGTGCGCGCCCAGTCGGACAGCGCGCTCAAGGTCGTCGAGGCCCTGTCGGGTCACGAAAAGCTGAGCTTCGTGAACTACCCGACGCATCCCAGCCATCCGCAATATGACCTCGCCATTGCACAGGCGCCCTCAGCCGGGACCGTGCTCGCCTTCGAGGTGAAAGGCGGCAAGGAGGCGTGCTTTACCTTCCTGAACGCTCTCGAGATCTTCATCATCTCGAACAACTTCGCCGACGCGAAATCCATCGCGACGCATCCCGCGACAACCACGCATCAGCGACTGCCGCAGGATCAGAAAGATCTGCTCGGCATCTCGGACGGACTGGTGCGGCTGTCGGTCGGGCTCGAGGATCCGTCGGACCTGATCGGGGATCTCATGCAGGCGTTGGATAGGGTGTGACCTGATCCAATAGGGCGAATCGCGCGTATTCTGGTAAATGTGACGCTTCGACCCCATATGTGGGCCGACATCAGGGGAGGGACGCCCATGAACCATGTGACCAAAGTCACCGCATTGGATCGCGACGATGCCAAGCGCGCGCTCGACGTGTTGCGTGATTGGGCGATGCGTGCCGATCCGGCGGAAGTCGCCGCGCTCGATCCTGCGATTGCGCGGCTCTTGCCGGATGCGCCCTTGGGGAACTACCCGGACCTCAAGCGGACCTATGATCCGCATTTCGAGGTCGACGCCGACTACAAGGCTTCGCTCCCCGATCTCCAGAACGGTCCAGCGAGCCTGATCCAGGGCGAGAAGGCGATCATTCAGCATGTCGGCATCTCGAATTTCCGCCTGCCGATTCGCTACCACACGCGCGACAACGGCGACCTGACGCTTGAAACCTCCGTGACCGGAACGGTGAGCCTCGAGGCCGAGAAGAAGGGCATCAACATGAGCCGCATCATGCGGTCGTTTTATGCCCATGCCGAGAAGACCTTCAGTTTCGAGGTTATCGAAGCAGCGCTCGATGACTACAAGACCGATCTAGAGAGCCTCGACGCGCGGATCGAAATGTCATTTTCCTTCCCTATGAAGGTCGAAAGCCTGCGCTCCGGGTTGCAGGGCTATCAGTATTACAACATTGCGCTGGAGCTCGTCGAAGAGGGCGGTGTCCGGCGCAAGTTCATTCATCTGGACTATGTCTATTCCTCGACCTGCCCCTGTTCGCTGGAGCTTTCCGAACATGCGCGTCAGTTCCGGGGACAGCTTGCAACGCCGCATTCGCAACGGTCCGTCGCTCGTATCTCGGCCGAAGTCGCACCGGATCAGTGTTGCCTCTGGTTCGAGGACCTGATCGAGCTGTGCCGCGCGGCGGTGCCGACCGAAACGCAGGTCATGGTGAAACGCGAGGATGAACAGGCTTTCGCGGAACTGAACGCGGCCAACCCGATCTTTGTGGAGGATGCCGCCCGGCTCTTCACAGAGCGGTTGAAGGCCGATGACCGGATCGGTGATTTCCGCGTGGTGGCCAGTCATCAGGAGAGCCTGCACAGCCACGACGCCGTCTCGATCCTGACCGAGGGTCCCACGTTCAGGGCCACCTCGCTTGATCCGCGTCTCTTCTCGACCCTCATTCACGCGGGCTGACACGACCGGGTTAAGCCCCGATTAAGGGATTGGTGCTATTCTGCCGTCACAAGTCGCTTGTGAAGGACAGGCATGGACGATTGCGACCCTTTCTTGCCGGGTGCTACGCACGACGACCCGATCGTGAAACATGATGCCGGTGTCGTCCTGCCGAAGGCGCATGGCCCGCCGCCACGCCACCAGCCCCGTGTCATCGCCATCGGGGCCTCGACCGGCGGGACCGAGGCGCTCGCGGCCATCTTCAATGACCTTCCGCCGCGCCTTCCGCCCATCGCGGTGGTCCAGCATATGCCCGAAGGCTTCATCCAGGGTTTTGCCTCGCGCCTGAACCTTGGATCGGCGATCGAGGTCTTCGAGGCCGAGCAGGGCAGGGTCATTCTGCCTGGACAGGCCGCCATCGCCCGGGGGGACAGACACATGGTCCTCGTGCGGGACGTCGGCGGCTACCGGATCGACCTTCTGGATGGACCGCGCGTGTCGCGCCACCGCCCCTCGGTCGATGTCCTGTTTCGGTCCGTCGCGCAGACCGTCGGTGCCAGCGCGATCGGCGTGCTTCTGACGGGCATGGGCGACGACGGCGCGCGGGGGCTTTTGGAGATGCGACAGGCCGGCGCCCGGACGCTCGCGCAAAACGCGCAGACCTGCGTGGTCTACGGCATGCCCCGTGTCGCGGTGGAACTGGGCGCCGCGACGACAGTCTTGCCGCTGGGTCGGATCGCTTCGGAGATTGTCGACTGGGCGAGGGCGGGAGCGAGACAGCCGATCCCCTGATCCGGGACGCGGCAAAGGCCAAGACGAAACATCCTCGCGCAATGATCGTGAGGCTTCCCAAGCCCTTGGCTAACCGCTTGGCTGGTGCGGTGACCGCGAGGCCGCATCGCGCCGGGCAAACCGCATTGCGGCCGGCGTCGCCGCTTGACACTCGGCGAAGCGGACGCCAACGCTCTGCGCATGTTCGACCTGCGTCCCGTCGTCTATGTCATCGGCTGGCTCGTCGCCGCACTCGGCGCAACGATGCTCATCCCGATGCTGGTGGATCTCTACTTCGGAAGGCCCGACTGGGCCGTGTTCCTTCAATCCGCCGTCATCACGGTGACGCTTGGCGCTGCCATGTCCATCGCCTCGGCCAATGGCGTCAGCGCAGGGCTGTCGGTTCAGCAGACCTTCTTTCTCACGACGCTGGTCTGGGTGGCCCTCCCGGCCTTTGGTGCCTTGCCCTTCATCTTCTCGGAAATCGGCGCGCGACCCGTGGACGCCATGTTCGAGGCGATGTCGGGCATGACCACGACCGGCTCGACGGTATTTTCAGGCCTGGACGCCATGCCGGAGGGCATTCTCCTGTGGCGGTCGATGCTGCAATGGTTCGGGGGCATCGGGATCATCGTCGTCGCCATGGTGTTCCTGCCGGAACTTCGCGTCGGCGGGATGCAGATTTTCCGCTCGGAAGCCTTCGAGACGATGGGGAAAGTGCTGCCGCGCGCCGCCGAAATCGCGGGTCAGATCAGCTGGATCTATGTTGCGCTGACCGTCCTGAACATGCTCGCCTATCTCGCCGTGGGCATGACGCCCTTCGACGCGGTCAACCACGCGCTGACCACTATGTCGACAGGGGGCTTCTCCACCCATGACGCGAGCTTCGGCGTCTATCAGGGTGCCCCGGAATATGTCGCGTCGATCTTCATGATCCTCGCCTCGCTGCCCTTCGTGCGCTATATCCAGATCGTCGCCGGCACCGCGAAGCCCATTTTCCGGGACAGCCAGATCCGGGCCTATGTCGCGACCATCTTCACCCTCGCGATCGTCATGACGCTCTACCGCCTGATCGGCAACGGCGACCATTTCGAGCACGGCTTCCGGGAAGGCGTCTTCAACGTCACCTCGATCATTTCCGGCACGGGTTATGCCAGCGTCGACTACCAGCTCTGGGGCACCTTCCCGGTGGTGGCCTTCTTCTTCATCGGCCTTATCGGGGGCTGCGCCGGATCGACCGCCTGCTCGGTCAAGATCTTCCGCTACCAGATCCTCATCGCTGCGATCAAAACCCGCATCCAGCAAATCTCGGCCCCCCACGGCGTCTTTACCCCCCGGTTCGAGGGCCGACCCATTCCCGAGGCGGTCCTGTCGTCGGTGATGGCCTTCTTCGTGATGTTCGTCGTCTCCTTGGGCATCCTCGCCGTGCTCCTGTCGATGACCGGGCTCGACATGGTCACATCGCTGTCGGGTGCGGCCACCGCCATCGCGAACATCGGGCCGGGGCTTGGCGATACCATCGGACCAGCGGGCAATTTCGCGCCGCTCAACGACACCGCGAAGTGGCTCCTGACCGCGGCGATGCTGGTCGGGCGGCTCGAGCTTCTGTCGGTCTACGTCATCTTCACGTTGCGTTTCTGGAGGGCCTGATGACACAGGACGATACCGACGCCCGCGCTGCGGCCCTGCTTCACCTCGGGGTCGATGCGCTGTCCAAAGGGGCAGCGCGCACGCTGGCTTCGACATTGACCTCTACCTTTCACCTGCCCGGTGACCCGGTCGGCGTTCCCGGTTACGGACGGATGAATAACCCGACCTGGGAAGCGACCGAAGAGGCGCTCGCACTTCTCGAGGACGCCCCGACGCGGCTGTTCCCTTCGGGGATGGCCGCCGTTGCCGCCGCGCTCTTTGCGGTCCTGAAATCCGGCGACCGGCTGCTCCTGCCGTCGGACGGATATTACACGACGCGGCTTCTGGCCGAGGATTTCTTGGCACCCTTCGGTGTGACCGTGGAGACGCGTCCCACGGCACAGTTCGCCGATGGCGGGTTCGAGGGCTTCGCGCTTGTCTTCATCGAGACCCCGTCGAACCCGGGCCTCGATGTGATCGACCTGGCCGCGACTTGCGCGGCGATCCGCGCGGCAGGCGGGATCTCGGTGGTCGACAACACGACCATGACCGCGCTCGGCCAACGTCCGCTCGATCTGGGGGCGGATATCGTGGTTGCCTCGGACACCAAGGCGCCGGGCGGGCATTCCGACATTCTCATGGGGCATGTGTCGTCCCGGAATGACGCGCTTCTGGAGCGCATGGCCCTGTGGCGCAAGCTCTCCGGGCCCATTCCCGGCCCGCATGAGGCCTGGCTTCTGCACCGGTCGCTGGAAACGCTCGAGGTCCGTTTCGAGCGCATGTGCCGGTCCGCGCATATGATCGCGGAGCGGCTGGCGCAGCATCCGCGCGTGTCGGGGATACGCTATCCGGGACTGGGCAGCGATCCCGGCTATGCGGTCGCGAGACGGCAGATGACCACCGGGGGCTTCCTCATCGGGTTCGAGCTGGAGTCCGAGGAGGCGGCGGAGGCCTTTGTGGCCTCCTGTCCGCTGATCGACCCCACGACATCCTTCGGGGGCACCCACAGCTCGGCGGAACGCAGGGCGCGTTGGGGGGATGCGGTCGCGCCCGGTTTCCTGCGCCTGTCCATCGGGGTCGAACCTGTCGAGGCGCTCTGGGCGGCCATCGACGCCGCGCTCGCGACCTGAACGAAAACGCCCGGACCAATGGCCCGGGCGTTTTGTTTCATCGGCTCAAGGGGCCTATTCCCAGCAGGACACCAGCACGGCCATATCCGCGGCTTTCACGGCGAGCGCATGGGGTGCCATATCGCCTGAGGTGTCCTGAGCGGCGGGTTCCACGCCGTTTTCCCCAAGGAAGGCAGTCAGCGCCCCGGCCTTGACGGCGAAGGAGACCTCGGGCGGATAGGTCCGGTTGTCACCAGCCATCGCTTTCAGCATCCCGATGACCGCGCCGCCATTGGTGAGGATCGGACCGCCCGTGTCCCCATCCTGCGACACGAGGTCGAGACGGTAGACATTGTCCTCGCCTTCGAGCCCCTTCACATCGGCAAGCTGGCCAAAGGTCAGCGTGGCCGAGGACAGGCGCCCGCCAAAGGAATAGCCGGCCACGGCGACGTCGGACTTGAGCCGCGCATCGGTGGTCAGGAACGCCGCACTCGCCGCCGGGGCCAGCGCCTGTTCCGGTTTCACAAGCGCTATTCCAAGCCCTTCGTCACTTGCGACGACGGAGGCAGGATAGCTTTCGTCCAGCGTGATCTGCTCGCAGCCGGCAACGGCGGCGGTCGAGGTCAGCACGGTGCCCGTGCCATCCACGTAGAACCCCGTCATCGCACGGTCGGCGCGACGCACCTCCAGCCCGGAGACGAGGTCGACGCTCTGCATCGCTTCATCGAGGCCGGCGTTGTCGTCAAGAACGGTCGTGCCGGTCGACGCGAAGCTCGATTTCATCGCGTCCATCGCCATCGTGAGCAGACGCTCGTCGCCGGACTTCGGCCAGATGAGCATGTAGCCTTTCACCGCCCCGTCCACGACTGTCGCATAGGTGTAGGACAGGATGTTGCGGTCCTCGCCGTTGATCGTGAAATCATTGCTGCCGCGATTGCGCTCGCCCGTCGGCGGCACGACTTCGAGCGACTGGAGAATGTCGTAGAGCCCGTAGAGCGTGGACTGGCCGCCGGATTGGGAAATCAGGACCACGCGAACGCCTTCGTCGCCGGTGTAATGGGCGAAGGGGGCTTCGTAGCGGTCGAAGCTGACCATGGCGGTTGGCATGACGATCTCGATCCCCGCGTCCCGGTCGGTCACGGAGGCGAGGCCGAGGCTGTCGAGCGTCGCCTGATAGTCGCCTTGCAACCGGGCGCGTTGCCGGGTGGTCAGCACGCCTGTGGCCTCATAGCCCTTGGCTTCCTGCCAAGCCGCCATCGAGGCGCGGGTGCCCGGGCCGAACGCGCCGTCGATGCCCGCGTTGTAGAACCCCTCCCACTGCAGCGCGACCTGAAGCGCCTTGCGTTGGTCGGCGTCGAGCAGGCCCTCGGAGCGCAGGGCTTCTTGCCGGGTTTCCTCGGGTTCCGGTTCCGGTTCCGGCGCCACCTCAGGTTCGACGGCCGCGACCTCGGCAGTCTCGGTGGTGTCAGGGGGCAATTCCTGCGCCAGGTCTTCGGCGACGTCCTCCGCCACGGTCTCGGCCAGCGTTTCAGGCGGGGTAACTTCGCCCGTGGGCGCGGTCAGCGCATTCGCGCCAACCGGCCAGAACTGCTGGCTATAGGCCGCGCCGTCCGTGATGTAGCTGTCACGCGGGATCGACCCGGTGCCGAGCAGTTCCAGAAGCCTGGCCGACGCGGCCTCTTCCGTAAACGGCCCGACCGCCGTGGCATACCAGCCAGATGCGCCGAGCCGGAACCCGGCGACGTCCTGAATGTCGGCCGCATAGCGCCGCGAGGCCTCTTCGGCGGCGTTCAAGGTGGCGTTGGCCTCCACTTGAACCCAAAACGACTGTGCTGCCGCCAAACCTGCCCAGAAAATCCCGGCCAATACGGCCGCGCCCGAAATGATGCGCTTCATATCCCTCTCAGCCCTTGGGGCCCCTTATTCAACTGTCGGGTCAGTAACCATGACGGGATTCGAGACGTCAATATCCACAGGGGGAAATGGGACCGGTTCTGGCGCATCTGTGACCCGGAGGGTTCTCAGCGCAATTGACCCTTTTTCCTTCGCGTCCTATGGAGACGCCGATCTCATCCGGAGGCTCCAATGTCGCAGGCACCCGTCACCGCACCCAAGTCGTTCCAGGAAATCATCCTGCGGCTCCAGACCTATTGGGCCAACAAGGGCTGCGCGGTGCTGCAACCCTATGACATGGAAGTGGGCGCAGGGACCTTTCACCCGGCCACCACCCTGCGCGCGCTTGGGACGAACGCCTGGGCGGCGGCTTACGTTCAGCCGTCGCGCCGCCCGACTGACGGGCGCTATGGCGAGAACCCGAACCGGCTTCAGCACTACTACCAGTATCAGGTGCTCATCAAACCCTCGCCGCCGGACCTGCAGGCGCTCTACCTCGGCTCGCTCGAGGCGATCGGGATCGACATGGCCGTGCATGACATCCGTTTTGTCGAGGACGACTGGGAAAGCCCGACGCTGGGCGCCTGGGGCCTTGGCTGGGAGGTCTGGTGCGACGGGATGGAAGTGTCCCAGTTCACCTATTTCCAACAGGTCGGCGGGCATGACTGTCGCCCGGTATCGGGCGAGCTGACCTATGGCCTCGAGCGCCTTGCCATGTATGTGCTGGGCATCGACCACGTCATGGACATGCCGTTCAACGATCCGTCTTCGCCCATTCCACTGACCTATGGCGACATCTTCCGCCAGACCGAGGAAGAGTATTCGCGTCACAACTTCGACGTGGCGAACACCGAAAAGCTGCTCCGGCATTTCGAGGATGCCGAGGCCGAGTGTCAGAACCTCCTCGCGCAGGAGGCCGTGGATCCGAAGACCGGCAAGCGGATCGTCATGGCGCATCCGGCCTATGACCAGGCGATCAAGGCGTCGCATATCTTCAACCTTCTGGACGCGCGCGGCGTCATCTCGGTCACCGAGCGGCAGACCTATATCGGGCGTGTGAGGACGCTGGCCAAGGCCTGTGCCGATGCATTCGTCACGACCGAGGCGGGCGGCTGGACCCCGGAGAACGCGGCGTGAACGGCAAGGTCGTCGGGAGTTTCGTGGTGATCGCAACGCTCATCTTCGGTGCCGTGCTCTACTACGTGCAGGAATATTACTATTACGACACGGTCGCCGCCGAGGAGGTGACGCTGACCCTCGTCAACGTCGCCACCGGCGAGACGGAGGAGATCGTCGCCAACGACGTCGAGGCAATCGACGGCTCGTCCTCGCCGATACGGTTCCGGGCCTGCTTCCAGGCGGGGATGTCGGATGCCGCGATGTCGGAAACCTATCAGGAATACCCCGGTGCGACCCCGCTCAACGCCCCTGGCTGGTTCGATTGCTTCAACGCGCAGGACATCGGCGCGGCGCTCGAGGCGGGCGAGGCGATGGCCTTCCTGTCGGAGAAGGAAATCCACGATGGCGTCGACCGGGTGATCGCGGTTTTCCCGGACGGGCGGGCCTATGCCTGGAACCAGCTCAACGAGAAATACAACGACGAAGGGTCGGAGCCGATCCAGTAAGGGAACCTTCGACGGTCCTCGCGGCTTTGACTTCCATTGGCTGATGGAGGTCCCATGTCGCTCTCGGACAGTTTTTCCCGTGCTCCCGGTTGGGTCGTGCCGCTCATGCGCTTCGGCTATACCGCCCGCGGGCTGACTTATTTCATCCTCGGAGGTCTCACCTTTCTCGCCGCCTGGACCGGCGGTCAGGCCGAAGGCACCTCGTCCGCGCTGGGCGACCTGCGCGGCACATCGTGGGGCGTGCCGATGCTCTGGGTGATCGCGCTCGGGCTCGCCTCCTACGCCATCTGGCGCTTCGTTGCCGCCTGGTACGACCTCGAACTCCACGGCGCGGGGTTCAAGGGCTGGGTCGCGCGGATCGGTTTGACCGTGACGGGTGTCATCCATGCCGTGCTGGCCGTCTCCGTCGCGCGTCAGGCCATCGGGTCGGGCGAAGAAGGCGACGGGGTGCAGAGCTTCACCTCCATGCTCATGGCGCAAGACCCATGGGGACCGACCGTCGTCGTGATCGCCGGGCTGATCACAATCGGCGCCGGGATCTACTACGCCGTCAAGGCCATGTCCGAGCGCTACAAGCGCTACCTGTCCGAGACGCCGACCTCGCGTCGGCTGGACCCGGCGGTGAAGGTCGGGCTCGTCGCCCATGGCGCGGTGATCGTGCTGATCGGTATCTTCCTGACCTATGCCGGCTTCACCACAGACCCGTCGCAGGCGGGCGGCATGGGCCAAGCGTTCGAGGCCGTGCGCGGCGTGATCTTCGGACGCTTCCTCCTCATGGCGCTTGGGCTCGGTCTCGTGGCCTTCGCCGTCTACTGCGTGATCGAGGCCGTTTACCGCATCGTTCCGCGCTGTGGCACCGCCTCCACTCAGACGCTCGCCGGGGGTTACATGTCGGTCTGGGATCGCCGGATCGGGCGGCTCACCTGACCCGCGCCTCTGGACCATCAGCCTAGGCCACGGTATGCCCGCGTCAAACGCCGCTTTGGCACAAGACGCGAGACTGACATGGCCGACCTGCTGATCGAACTTTTCTCGGAAGAGATTCCCGCCCGCATGCAGCGGCAGGCGGCGGAGGACCTGAAGAAGCTCGTGACCAATGGTCTGGTCGAGGCAGGTCTGACCTATGGCGGGGCGCAAGCGTTCTCTACACCGCGCCGCCTGACGCTGGCCTTGGGCGATCTGCCGGCGATGTCGCCCGACACGCGTGAGGAACGCAAAGGTCCGCGCACCGACGCGCCGGAGAAGGCGCTCGAAGGGTTCCTGCGCTCAACGGGCCTGACCAAGGACCAACTCGAGGTGCGCGACGAGAAGAAGGGCCAAGTCTATTTCGCCGTGATCGCCAAGCCCGGCCGTCCGGCGGCCGAGATCGTGGCCGAGGTGCTGGAGAACGCGATCCGCAATTTCCCCTGGCCGAAGTCGATGCGCTGGGGATCGGGCAGCCTGCGCTGGGTGCGGCCGCTTCATTCGATCATCTGCTTGATCGTGAAAGAGGACGGGGCCGAGGTCGTGCCGATGGACATCGACGGGATCAAGGCCGGTGACACCACGCGGGGGCATCGGTTCATGGCGCCGGATGCGTTCCGAGTTTCCTCCTTCGCCGACTACGAAGCCAAGCTGAAACGCGCCTTCGTGATCCTTAGCCCCGAAGATCGGGCCGAGACGATCTGGCACGACGCGGGGCAGGCGGCGTTCGCGACCGGGTTCGAGGTGGTAGAGGATCGCGGGCTGCTGGCCGAGGTCGCGGGGTTGGTGGAATGGCCTGTCGTGCTCATGGGCGACATTGGTGCGGACTTCATCGACCTGCCGCCCGAGGTGCTGCAGACCTCGATGAAAGAGCACCAGAAGTTTTTCTCGGTGAAGAACCCCAAGACCGGGCGGATCGAGAAATTCGTGACCGTGGCCAACCGGGAAACCACGGACCACGGCGCGACGATCCTTCAGGGCAACCAGAAGGTGCTGGCCGCGCGGCTGTCGGATGCGAAGTTCTTCTGGGACAACGACCTGCGCACGGTGGAGCGGCAGGGGATGGACGCTTGGCTCGGCAAGCTCGAGAGCGTGACCTTCCACGCCAAGCTCGGGTCGCAGGCCGAGTTGATCGACCGCATGGCCGCGCTGGCCGGGCAGATCGCGCCGCTGGTCGGGGCCGATGAAGACGACGCCGTGCAGGCGGCCAAGGTGGCGAAAGCTGATCTGGCATCGGAAATGGTCTACGAGTTCCCCGAATTGCAGGGGATCATGGGGCGTTATTACGCGAAAAATGCTGGTCTGAGCGATGCCGTCGCGGACGCTTGCCGCGACCATTACTCGCCGCTCGGGCCCTCCGACGACGTGCCCACCGCGCCCGTGTCGGTGGCCGTGTCGCTCGCTGAAAAGCTCGACAAGCTGACGGGCTTCTGGGCGATCGACGAGAAACCCACGGGATCCAAGGACCCCTATGCGCTGCGTCGTGCCGCGCTGGGGGTGATCCGGCTCATTCTGACCAACGACATTCGGGTATCCATAGACAAGCTCGTTGATGCGCAAATTCTTCGGCATCAGCTCACGGCCAAGGACGAGGCCGCCAAGGGCACGCTTCATGGGCTCTTGACGTCGGTCGTCCAGCACGGCGTGTTCAGCGCGCCGACCCGTGAATTGCTTGACCGTCTCGACGGGCCGACCGACTGGCTGTCGGGGCTGATCTCGCACGATCCCGCTCTGTCCGACGACCTGCGCGGGTTCTTCCACGACCGGCTAAAGGTTCACCTTCGCGAGGAGGGTATTCCACACGACGTGATCGACGCCGTGCTTGCAATGGAGGGCAACTGCGACTTCGTGCTCGTCGTCTCCCGCGCCCGCGCGCTGGCCGCGTTCCTCGCGACCGACGATGGCACCAACCTCGTCCAGGGCTTCAAACGCGCCAACAACATCCTGACGCAAGCCGAGAAGGCCGATGGGGTGGAGTATTCCTTCGGCGCGGACATCAAGTTCGCCGAAGCTGACGAGGAAAAGGCGCTCTTTGCCGCCCTGAACGAAGCGCAATCCACCATCGCGCCGGCGATGCAGTCCGAGGATTTCGCGGCCGCGATGGGCGCGATGGCCAAACTCCGCGCACCCATCGACGCCTTTTTCGAGGCCGTTCAGATCAACACAGACAACCAGATCGTGCGGCGCAACCGTCTCAATCTCTTGGCCAAAATCCGTGATACCTGTATCTCGGTTGCCGATTTGACCCGTCTTGAAGGATAATACGTAAAATTACGTAGTCCTCATGGCTTCCTTGTCAGAGCGCTTCTGAGCGCTATGTTGAGGCAAAGGAGAAATGCTGCAGTGCAGAATATGGTGACACCTGCTGGCTTCACAGAGATCACGCCGACCTCGGCGATTGATGTGGATCGCCATGGCGGGCGCGCCAAGTGCCTGCAACGCCTGATCCGGCTCGAAATGCCGGTGCCGCGCACCGTGGCGCTCGATTTCAACACGGTTCACGACATTTCACTCGGGCAACTGCCTGATATCGAACGGATGTTGTCGGTCTTCGGACCCGATCCGCTGTTGTCGGTGCGGCCGTCCTCGCTCGATCCCGATTGGGGCGGCCCGTCCGCGATCCTGAACATCGGGATGAACGATGCGGCGCGGGACCGGTTGACCGAAAGCCACGGGGAAGATGCGGCCAACGCGCTCTACCTGCGATTCATCCGGGCCTACGGCGTCCATGTGTCGCGACTCGATCCCGACGAGTTCGACCTGACCGCCACACCAGATGCCGAAGCGGTCAATGCGGCGCTCGCCCATTTTCACGAAGAGACCGACGAACCTTTCCCGCAAGACATCGCGACCCAGCTTTCCGAAGTGCTGCGCGCCATGGCCCGCGCCTGGGAGGGCACGACCGCGCGTCTCCTGCGTGAAGCGCGCGGTGCGCCGACCGATGCGGGGCTGGGCCTCGTGGTGCAGGAAATGGCTCTGGGCGTGGGCAAGGGGCTGTCCGGCTCCGGTGTGATCCAGTTCGTTTCCGGCGCGACCGGCGAGCGGGAAATCCGCGGACGCTATCTGTGCAAGTCGCAGGGGCGCGATGCGCTTGGCGCCAATGTCGACGACAACGTCATGTATCTCTCGCGCGACGACCGGGGCCGGTCCATCGAAGAGGTGCTGCCCGACTGTTATGCCGATCTCATTCGCTACGGCGACCTGACGCGCAACCGCCTGCGCGAGGAAATGCAGATCGAATTCACCATCGAGAACTCGCGTCTTCATATCCTCGATGCCGTGCGCGTGCCGCGCAGTCCGCGTGCCAACCTGATCATCGCGGTGGCACTGGCCCGCGACGCCATCATTTCCGAGGAAGAGGCTGTCGTGCGTGTGCCGCCCCGGTCGCTGACGGAAATGCTGCACAGCCAGGTCGATCCCGAGGGGCCGCGTGATGTGCTGGTGTCAGGCATCGCGGCCTCACCGGGCGGGGCCACCGGCAAGATCGTGTTCTCCTCCCGCGCCGCGCAGGCGCTCGCGGCAAAGGACGAGGCCTGTATCCTTGTGCGTCGTGAAACCACTCCGGAAGACATTCGCGGCATGCATGCCGCCAAGGGCGTGCTGACCGAACGCGGCGGGATCACCAGCCATGCTGCCGTGATCGCGCGCGGGCTCGGACTGCCTTGCGTGGTTGGTGCAAACGACATGAAGCTCGACGGCAAAGCCAAGACCCTCGTCATGCGCGATGGACGGATCTTGCGTGAGGGCGATGTCATCACCATCGACGGCGCCAAGGGCGAGGCGCTCTTTGGCGCGGTGCCAATGCTGGAGCCTGATCTCGGAGACGAGTTCCAGGCGCTGCTCGCCTGGGCGGACCGGGCCCGCGACATCGGCGTGCGGGCCAATGCCGACACGCCCGCCGACGCCCAGAAGGCGCGCATGTTCGCCGCCGAGGGGATCGGGCTGTGCCGCACCGAGCATATGTTCTTCGAACGCGACCGGCTTCTGGCCATGCGCGAGATGATCTTTGCCGACAAATCCGAAGACCGCCGCGCGGCGCTCGACCGGATCCTGCCCATGCAGCGGGCCGACTTTGCCGAGCTCTTCCGCATCATGCAGGGCCAGCCGGTGACCATCCGGCTTTTCGACCCGCCGCTTCATGAATTCCTGCCGCAGGGCCACGAGGGCATGGCGGAGCTGGCCGAGGCGCTGGACCTGAACGTCACCGCCGTGACTCGTCGGGTGGAGGCGCTGTCCGAGTTCAACCCGATGCTGGGGATGCGCGGCGTTCGGCTTGGGATCACGGTGCCCGAGATTTACGACATGCAGGCCCGCGCCATTTTCGAAGCGACGCTGGACGCGTCCGAGACCGGCGGCAAACCCGTGGTGCCAGAGGTGATGATCCCCCTTGTTTCCGCCAAGCGCGAGGTCGAGATCGTGAAGGCCCGGATCGACGCCGTGGCTGCGGCGGTCAAGGCCGAGCGCGGACGCGAGTTTGACTATCGGCTGGGCGTCATGGTCGAAACCCCGCGCGCGGCGCTTCGGGCGGGCGAGATTGCGCAACACGCGGCCTTCCTGTCTTTCGGGACCAACGACCTCACACAGATGACCTATGGACTGTCGCGCGACGATGCGGGGCGGTTCATGGGGCGTTACGTGCAGCAGGGCGTCTATGCCGAAGACCCGTTCCACATGCTCGACGTGGAAGGGGTGGGCGAGTTGCTCGACATCGGGGCCGAACGGGGCCGGCGCGCGAACCCGGACGTGGTTCTGGGCATTTGCGGCGAGCATGGCGGTAACCCGGAAAGCATCGCCTTCTGCCGGGACGCCGGATTTGACTATGTCTCCTGCTCGCCGTTCCGGGTGCCCGTGGCACGGCTCGCCGCTGCGCATCTGGCCATCGCGTCGCGCGGGAACGGCCGTCCGAGGGTCACGCGATGAGCTATATCTTGGGGCGGTTTTTCGTTTCGAGTCAGCATATTGTCAACGGACCTTCGCGTAATCACTAAAGCTTTACCGATCTCCTCAACTGGCCTATGACCGCGCTGAACGGCAACGTCCTTTGGGGGTCTCTTGATCAAGAACGGGATATGCGCGGCCCTTCTGGCCCTCGTCACGGTCGTGCCCGCACGGGCCGAGGCCGTTCTGGACGCCGCCAGTGCCTTCGCGGCGCTCGCGTCGACGGAACGGGCCGCATTTGGTGCCATGGCCCCCGGTCGTCTGGCCGAGCTCTCGAGCCCCGCACCCCGGACGTCGCTCTTTTCACGTCGCGCGCCTGCCGAACCCGAGATGCCGACCGAGGTCTGGATTGCCAAGCAACCGGCGGCGACCGGCGGGGCCGAGTGGCGCTGTCTCACCCAAGCGCTCTATTTCGAAGCGCGCGGCGAGGGTTTCGAAGGCGTGGTCGGTGTGGCCGAGGTGATCTTGAACCGCGTCGAAAGCCCGCGTTTTCCGGATTCCGTCTGCGCGGTCGTGAATCAGGGCACCGGTCAGCAGAATGCCTGCCAGTTCTCTTTCGCCTGCGACGGGCGGCCGGAGCATGTGTCGGAAACGCGGACCTATGAACATCTGGGCAAGATCGCGCGCGCCATGATCGACGGTGCGCCGCGCATGTTCACCGGTGGCGCGACCTATTTCCACACGACCGGTGTGAACCCGCGTTGGGCGTTGACGCTCGACCAGACCACGCAGATCGGCGATCACAAGTTCTACCGCTGAACCCGGTTTCGCCTTTCCATTCTCCGGTGCCTGTTGCAGTCTCCGCGCCCGTGAGTCCCGCCCCGTTCGCTCCGCAAGGACAGCCCATGACCTCTGACACTCGCCTCGCCTTCGACCACCCCGAGGCCCGCGCTGCCGCCGATGGTCAGCCGTCCCAGCCGCTCGACCGGATTTCCCTGCGCGATCACATCACCACCGCTGAAATCGGCGCCTTCCAGCAGGAACGCGGCACCACCCAGCGGCTTCGGTTCAATGTGGTGGTCGAGGTGACGCCGCCTGCCGCGCCGCTTGACGACGACGTGGACAAGATCCTCTCCTACGACACGATCACCGAGGCCATCGAGCACGAGCTTGCCGCCGAACGCCTGAACCTTCTGGAAACGCTCTCCGAGCGCGTGGCCGACCGGATTCTCTGGTCGCCCCAGGCGGAGCGCGTCTTCGTGCGGATCGAAAAGCTCGACCGTGGCCCCGGCGCCTTGGGAGTCGAGATCGCCCGCACGCGCGGGCAGGAGGCCCCGGCGCAGGGCGTGGACGAAGACATGCCGCACCCAGTCGTCGTGCATCTGTCGAACACGGCCATAGCCGCGCCCGAACTGATCGCACTTCTCGATGCGCTGGAGCGGGGGAACGCGCCGGCGATCCTGTGCGTGGGCCATCCCGACGCCGCCATGCCGCGCGCCACGCGGGAGATGCCGCAACGGCGCATCGACCTCCTGTCGCTCGAGATGAACGCCTGGATCCTGGCCGCGCGGGACCGCCGCTGCGTCGTCGTGGGCACAAGGACCGAACTCGAGTGGGCCATGAAACATGGTCAGATCTGTGTCTGGGCCCCCTCCAAGATCGTGCTCGACGCGGTCGATGGGGCCGAGGCCGACCCACGCCATCCGCTCGCCTTGACCGCATGGTTCGCACGCCTCATGCAGGCAGAGGAGATCCTGTCCGTTGGCGGCGATGTGGCCGCCTCCGACATTCCCGCCCGAGTGCTCTCGATTGGTGAGGCGCCCTGACTCCATGTCCTTTGCCGAACCCACCGCACGCACCGGGCCCCGCCCCGCCGGGGCCCTGAGCCTTGCCGGATTTCGCGACGTCTGGTTCCAGCCGGACGCGGACGACGCGGCCGCGCGGCGCCTGTCAGCGCCGCGCCCCGATCTTTGCGGCCTGACGCTCGACCGGCCCCGGGTCATGGGCATCCTCAACGTGACGCCGGACAGCTTTTCGGATGGTGGCGATCATGCGGCGCTCGATGCGGCGGTAGATCGGGCGCGGGTGATGACGGACGAAGCCGACATCATCGACATCGGCGGCGAGTCGACGCGACCGGGTGCCGAAGAAGTGCCCGTCTCCGAGGAAATCCGGCGCACCGCCCCGGTGATCGAGGCGATCCGTGCCGCCGGGATCACCACCCCGATCAGCATCGACACCCGCAAGGCCCGCGTGGCCGAGGCGGCATTGAACGCGGGGGCCGACATCGTGAACGACGTGTCAGCTTTCGAGTTCGACCCGGAGCTTGCCGACCTGTGCGCCGAGCGTGAGGTGCCGGTTTGCCTCATGCACGCCAAGGGATTGCCGGACACGATGCAGGTCAACCCCACCTACGAGGACGTGGTGGGCGAGGTCATGGGGCATCTGGAGGCGCGGATCGGTTTCGCGCTGTCCAAAGGTGTGAAACGCGAGCGGATCATCACCGATCCGGGCATCGGCTTTGGCAAGACGCTCGACCACAACATGACGCTTCTGCGCCATCTCACGGTCTTTCACGACCTGGGCCTGCCGGTTCTGCTTGGCGTGTCGCGCAAGCGTTTCATCGGGACCATCGGCGGAGCGGACGACGCGAAAGATCGACTTGGCGGATCGCTCGCGGTGGCGCTTTATGGTGCTGCCCGGGGCATGCATATTCTTCGGGTGCATGACACCCATGCGACCACGCAGGCGCTCAGGCTCTGGGCCGCGATGGAAGAGAGGAACGGAAGGAATGGCTGAGAAACTCTTCGGAACCGACGGTGTGCGCGGGCTGGCCAACAGCCATCCCATGACGGCGGAAATGGCGCTGCGCCTCGGCGCGGCGGCGGGTCGCTATTTCCGGTCGGACGGCGCGAACCACCACCGCGTCGTGATCGGAAAGGACACGAGGCTTTCGGGCTACATGCTCGAGAACGCCCTGACCGCCGGGCTGACCTCGACCGGCATGAACGTTCTGCTTCTGGGGCCGGTCCCGACACCGGCCGTCGGGCATCTGACCCATTCGATGCGCGCCGATCTGGGCATCATGATCTCGGCGAGTCACAATCCCTTCCACGACAACGGAATCAAGTTCTTCGGCCCCGACGGCTTCAAGCTCTCCGATGCGGCCGAAGCCGAGATCGAGACACTGGTGGCCGACGGTGTCGAGCCGGTTCAGCCCGAGAACATCGGGCGGGCGAAACGGGTGGACGAAGGCCGCCATCGTTACGTGGAATTCATCAAGACGACGGTTCAGGACGTGCGCCTCGGCGGGCTCAAGGTCGTCATCGACTGCGCCAACGGCGCCGCTCACCGGACCGCGCCAGAGGCGCTTTGGGAACTTGGCGCCGAGGTGATCCCGGTCGGCGTCGCGCCCAACGGCAAGAACATCAACCTCGAATGCGGCTCGACCGACACGCGTCTCGCGGCGGAGATGGTCGTGGCGCATGGCGCGGACGTGGGCATCTGCCTCGATGGCGATGCGGACCGCGTGATGATCATCGACGAAAAGGGACGCGTGGCTGACGGCGACCAGCTCATGGCGCTCATGGCGGGGCAATGGGCCGACGCGGGCAGCCTCAAGGGAGGTGCCCTCGTGGCAACGGTCATGTCCAATCTGGGGCTCGAGCGCTATCTCGACGGTCGGGGTCTCCGGCTCGAGCGCACCAAAGTGGGTGACCGTTACGTGGTCGAACGCATGCGGCAAGGCGGTTTCAACCTGGGCGGCGAACAGTCGGGTCATATCGTCATGACGGACTACGCAACGACGGGCGACGGGTTGCTTGCAGGCATCCATTTCCTCGCCGCGATGGTGCGTTCGGGCAAACCCGCGAGCGCCTTGACGCAGGTCTTCCCGACGGTGCCGCAATTGTTGAAGAACGTGCGCTTTTCGGCGGGCCAGACGCCTCTCGAAGCCGACAGCGTGGTGAAAGTGATCGCCGGGGCGGAAGCCGAGCTGAACGGAAAGGGTCGCCTGTTGATCCGGAAATCCGGGACGGAGCCGCTCATCCGGGTGATGGCGGAATGCGAGGACGAGGTGCTTCTGTCCGACGTCATCGACCGGATCGTGGCCGAGGTCGAACGCGCCACGGCCTGAGCCGGGCGGTTTTTCGCCATTGGTGTGACTGCAAGAAAAAGGGGGGCGCCGAAGCGCCCCCGATCGATTTCCAGTGCCGCAGCGCTTATTCCGCTGGTGCACCTTCGTGATGCATGTCGTCCGGCGCCTTCGGCGTGAAGCGTGACACGAAGCGCCCGAAACCCTCGGTATAGGTGAGGATCACCGGCACCACGACCAGCGTCAGCAGCGAGGACGAGATCAGCCCGCCGATCACCGCATGGGCCATCGAGGCGTTCTGCCCGGTGCCACCGTGGATGTTGAGCGCGAGCGGCAGCATCCCGAAGATCATGGCGAGCGTCGTCATAACAATGGGCCGGAACCGGGTCCGCCCCGCGTTCACCAGCGCATCGTAGAGATTGAGCCCGTCGTCGCGCATATGCTGGTTGGCGTTGTCGACCAGCAGGATGGCGTTCTTCGTCACGAGGCCCATCAGCATGATGAACCCGATGATCGACATGACGTTGAGCGTCGAGTCGAAGACCAGAAGCCCGCCCAGCACGCCGATAAGGGCGAGGGGAAGCGACGACATGATCGCAAAGGGCTGCATGAAGCTCCCGAACTGCGAGGCGAGCACGAGGTAGATGAAGATGACCGCCAGCGCCAGCGCGGCCCCTGCGGCCAGCATCAGGTCCTGCATGTCCTCGACCTCGCCCCCGGTGCCCTGCGAATACCCGAGCGGATAGTCGAGATCGGCGGCAGCGGCCTGAACGGCGGCGCCCACGTCACCCGGACGCACGCCGCTTTCAAGGTTCGCGGTCACCCGGACCGAGCGTTCCCGGTCCTCGCGGTTGATCTCGCCGGGGCCTTCGGACTGGGTGATCGTCGCCACCTGATCGAGCCGGATCAGGTCCTGCGACCCCATCGCCCCCGATTGCGCGATGGGCAGGGCGCCCAGATAGGACGGGTCCTGCCGCGCCCATTCGGGAAGCCGGACCACCACGTCGAGGCTTTCGCCACGGGGCGAGGTCCATTCGCTCACCGTCTGGCCCTCGAGCATCGAGGACAGCGTGTCCCCGACCTGCGAGAGCGAGACGCCAAGGTCGAAGGCGGCGTCGCGGTCGACCTCGATCCCGAGCGTCGGCTGCGGATCGTCGAGCGTGGTCCGCACGTCCACGAGCCCCTCGATTTCCTGCATTTCGGCAGAAAGCTCGTGCGCGAGGCGTTCGAGAACGCGCAGGTCCGGGCCGAAGATCTTGATCTCGATCGGCGGCGCGACCGGACCCATGCCGCCGGAGGCGCCGACGCTGAACTCGGCGCCCGGAATGGCGGTGAGCACCTGACGCATCGGGCTGGTCAGCTCCTGCGGCGTGCGCGTGCGCTCGTCCGACGGGACGAGAACCGCGATGATCGTCGCATTGTTGTCGCCCGAGGTCGTGCCGGAATTCACGGTCGCATAGGTGCTTTCGATCTCCGGGAACTCGGCGCGAAGCAGCGCGTCAACCTGGGCGATCTTTTCCGCGGTGCGGTCAAGCGAGGTACCGACCGGCGCTTTCAGGTCGACCTGAACCTCCCCGGTGTCCGAGGGCGGAACGAACTCGGCACCGATCATGGGAAAGAGCGCGAAGGCACCGACAAAAGCGCCAAGAGCGGCCATGAGCGTTGTCTTTCGGAATTTGAGCGCCTTGCGCAGGAGCTTGGCGTACTGAACCCCGATCCACTCGAAGAACTGGTCGAACTTGCCCACGATGCGCCCCAAGAGCCCGCGCTTGCGCGAACTGTCGGCGGCCGGGTCGTACCAGACCGACGACATCATCGGGTCGAGCGTGAAGGACACGAAGAGCGAGATCACGACCGCCACCGCGACGGTGATGCCGAACTGCAGGAAGAAGCGCCCGATGATCCCGTCCATGAAGGCCACGGGCAGGAACACTGACACGATGGACAGGGTCGTCGCCAGAACGGCGAGCCCGATTTCATTCGTGCCGTCCAGCGCCGCCTGCTTATGGCTCTTGCCCATGTGCAGGTGTCGCATGATGTTTTCGCGCACCACGATGGCGTCGTCGATCAGGATACCGACGGCCAGCGACAGCGCCATGAGCGTCATCATGTTGAGCGTGAAGCCAAGGGCATAGATCGCCGTCATCGTCCCGATGATCGAGATGGGCAGCGTAAGCCCCGTAATCACGGTCGAGCGCCAGGAGTTCAGGAACAGGAACACGATCACGGTGGCGAGGATGCCGCCCTCGAGGATCATGGACTGAACCGAGTGGAAGCTTTCCACGACGGGTTTCGAGTTGTCGCGCAGGATCGACACCTGGATGTCCGAGAACTCCGGATCCTCCTGGATCTTCGCGACTTCCTCGGCGACGCGCTCGGCCACGTCGACCGTATTCGCGCCCTGCGTCTTC
Source organism: Maritimibacter sp. DP1N21-5 (assembly GCF_019218295.1). Taxonomy (NCBI): domain Bacteria; kingdom Pseudomonadati; phylum Pseudomonadota; class Alphaproteobacteria; order Rhodobacterales; family Roseobacteraceae; genus Maritimibacter; species Maritimibacter sp. DP1N21-5. The sequence continues at coordinate 1,994,055 of NZ_JAHUZF010000006.1, read as the reverse complement.
ACGACGTCGATGGCGAGTGCCACCTGTCCGTCGAGCATGGCGAGACTCTCGCGCTCGGCAAGCCCGGTTGAGACTGTCGCCACGTCGCCCAGCCGGATCGGCTGACCGGCGCGGCGGGCCACGATGATGTCCTCGAAAGCGCGCACGGTTTCGATGCGCCCTTCGACCTGCACCGACTGGGAGGTGCCGGCACCGGTCACGGCGCCCGCTGGGACGTCCTGGTTTTCCTGCGCCACGGCCCCGGCCACTTCGGCGATGCCGACGTTGAGCGCGGTCTGACGGTCAGGGTCGATCTCGATCTGGACCTGACGCGGGACGCCACCCACGACACTCGCCCGACCGACGCCGCGCAGGTTCGCGATGCGTTTGGAGATCACGTCCTCGGTGATCTGGGTCAGGGCGCCCTCGTCGAGCGACTCCGACGAGATCCCGATCGACATGATCGGCAATTCGCCCGGATCGAAACGCAGGATCTGGGGATCGTTCGCATTGTCGGGGAGAAGCGGGGCCACCTGGCTCACGCGGTCGCGCACGTCTTGCACGGCCGCCGCGCTTTCAACCTCGAGGTCGAATTGCACGAGCACGAGCGAGGAACCGGTCAGCGCGGTCGAGGTGATGTTGTCGATCCCCGCGAGCGTCGAGAGGTTGTCCTCGATGGGTTCGATGATGTCGCTTTCCACCGCCTCGGGCGTGGCACCCGGATAGGAGGTCACGACCGCGACCACCGGGAAATCCACGTCCGGGAACTGTTCCACGGGCAGGCGCGAATAGGAGAAGACGCCGACTACCATGATGGCGATCATCACCATCGTGGCGAAGACCGGTTGGCTGACGCTGATCCGTGTCAGAAACATATCAGTTCTCCACCAGCGTGATTTTCGTGCCGGCCCGGAGCTCGGGCAGAGCTTCCGACAGGACCACGTCGCCGGGTTCGAGCCCCGCCGTCACTTCGAAGGCAGCACCGCCTTCCCATTCGCGGGCTGTTTCGACATCGCGGCGGGTCAGCACGTTGTCTTCGATCACAAGGACGAAGGCGCCCTCCGCATCCTCGCGCAGCGCCGAGGCCGGGACGGACAGAACGTCATCCTTGCGTTCAAGGAGAATACGCCCAGAGGCGAACATCCCGCCCCTGAGGTCGCCTTCGGCATTGTCGAGTGAGACGTAGACGGGGAGCGCCCGTGAACCTTCGATGGCGACCGGGTTGATTCGATCCACGCGGCCCTCGAACACGCGGTCGCCGAAGCCTTCCACGGTCAACTCGACGGGCTGTCCTGCCGCGATCTTGGGCGAGAGCGATACCGGCGCGGTGGCTTCCACTTCGAGCGAGGTCAGGTCGACAACGGTGAAGAGCGGCGATCCGGCGGCGACGAATTCTCCTGTCGACACCGAACGTTCAGACACCACGCCCGCGAAAGGCGCCGTGACCTGCGCGCGGTCGAGCGCGGTCTGCGCATTGGCGACGGCGGTCTCCTGCGCGGCCAGCGTTGCCTGCAGCTGCTCGAGCCCGGATTGTGCCTGCTCGAGCGCGGTCGGTGCGGCGAGCTGCCGTTCGACCAGCGTCTGGGTCCGGTTGAAATCGGTCTGGGCCTGCGCCACCTGCACCCGCGTGGCGTCAGCCGTGGAGCGGGCCTGATCCAACTGGTTCTGAAGCGAGTCCACGTCGAAACTTGCAAGAAGCTGGCCTTCCTCGACGGCATCGCCCGCGCGGACGCTCACGTCTGTCAGACGGGCAGAGACCTCGGCCGACAGATGCACGTCGCGCGTCGGCGCAAGCGAGCCGGTGACCCGAAGCGTTTCGGTCAGCGTCGTCGGTGCGATGGTCGTGATCTCATAGGGGGCGAGCTGGGTCAGCGCCTCGCGTGCGGGTTCCGCCACCACGGGCTCGGCAGGAGGTTCGGGCAGGAGCCCGGCTTGCCGCGCATAGATGCCGCCGCCGACGCCGCCGACGATCAGGACTGCCAGCACGATCCAGGGCCAGCGCCGCTTCTTCGGCGTTTCGCCCCGCGCGATCATCTCGGCCCGCGCCTTTTCGCGCTTGTTCATGGCCCAGTCGGGTTTGGGGTTTTCCATATTCACGTGTCTCACTCCGTCTCGGCCTTGATGGCTTTTGCGCGCTTCGTCCACTCGTCGAGGAACTGGGCGGAATTACGGAAGAAGGTTGCCAATCCGCAGACCCTTTCCCTTGCGCCTTCCCGGTTGGCCGGGAATTGCGCTGCTGCATCCTCGATGACGCCCGCGCGCTGGCGAAATCGGTCCGCCATGCCCGAGAGCGTGTTTTCCGCGGGGTTTTCAACCGCGCGGTAGCTGTCCTGTCGTGATCCGATGACCCCGACCCGCTCGATCGCGCCCTTGTCTGCCAGCAGCCGGCAATTGGTCGAGGCCGAGCCTTTCGAGATTCTGAGCGCTTTGGTGATCTCGCCCAGCGAGCGCGCTTCGCCCTCGATGATGAGATAGCCAAGGATATGGCCGGCGATCCGGGGAAAGCCGTCCTGCTGGGTAATCATGCCCATCTGCTCGATGAAGTGGTCGATCGGATCATGTTTCATGGTGGCCAGATATATCCAAACGGTTCATCGTTCAATCCACATTGAACGTTTCGAACGTTAATTTCTGCAATGCGGCGCAAATGGGACCGCCGGAGGGCCTTTTGCGGCGGGCCGCGCCTCGATTTCGAGCGTCCCGCACAGGCCTTGCGCGGGGCCTCACCCCGCGATCACGGCCAATTTCCATTGCCCCGGAAGGCGTGCAGGTCTATGGACGTGACGTTCGCGGATAGGAGAAACCCATGCCCCATTACCGTTCCCGCCGTTCCACCCACGGCCGCAACATGGCCGGTGCCCGTGGCCTTTGGCGCGCCACCGGGATGACCGACAGCGATTTCGGCAAGCCGATCATCGCGGTCGTGAACAGCTTTACCCAATTCGTGCCGGGGCACGTGCACCTCAAGGACCTCGGCCAACTCGTCGCGGGCGAGATCGAAAAGGCTGGCGGTGTCGCGAAGGAATTCAACACCATCGCCGTCGACGACGGGATCGCCATGGGTCACGACGGGATGCTCTATTCGCTGCCGTCGCGCGAGATCATCGCGGATTCGGTGGAATACATGGTGAACGCGCATTGCGCCGACGCGATGGTCTGTATCTCGAACTGCGACAAGATCACGCCCGGCATGATGATGGCCGCGATGCGGCTCAACATCCCGGTGATCTTTGTCTCCGGCGGCCCGATGGAGGCCGGCAAGGTCAAGGTGGGCGATCTTGAAAAGGCCGTCGACCTCGTTGACGCGATGGTCGTGGCCGCCGACGACAGCTATTCGGATGCCGAAGTGCAGGCCTACGAGGAAAACGCCTGTCCGACCTGCGGGTCGTGCTCGGGCATGTTCACCGCGAACTCGATGAACTGCCTGGCCGAGGCGCTGGGGCTGGCGCTGCCCGGCAACGGCTCGGTTCTGGCCACGCATGCCGACCGCGAGGCGCTGTTCCGCGAAGCCGGTCGCCGGATCGTCGAGATCACGAAGCTCCATTACGAGGTCGAGGACGAGGGCTACCTCCCGCGCGAGATCGCTACGTTTGAGGCCTTCGAGAACGCCATGTCGCTCGACATCGCCATGGGCGGGTCGACGAACACCGTGCTTCACCTTCTGGCCATCGCCTATGAGGGAAAAGTGCAATTCACTATGGACGATATCGACCGGCTGAGCCGAAAGGTGCCGGTTTTGTGCAAGGTTGCACCTGCGAAGAGCGACGTCCACATGGAGGACGTCCACCGCGCGGGCGGCATCATGGGCATCCTGGGCGAGATGCTGCGGGCTGATCTGATCCACGGCGACGTGCGCACGGTCCACACCACGACGATGGCCGAGGCCGTGGCCCGCTGGGACGTGATGGTAGCTAATGATGACAAGGTCGATGCCTTCTACCGCGCCGCGCCGGGTGGCGTGCGCACGACACAGGCGTTTTCGACCCAGAACCGCTACAAGGAACTCGATCGCGACCGCGAGGGCGGTGTGATCCGGAAGGCCAGCCATGCGTTCTCGCAGGACGGGGGTCTTGCGGTGCTCTTCGGGAACATCGCGGAGAACGGCTGCATCGTGAAAACGGCAGGCGTGGACGATTCGATCCTGAAATTCACCGGCACCGCGCGGGTCTATGAAAGCCAGGACGCCGCCGTGAACGGGATCCTCACCGGGCAGGTGAGCGCGAAGGAAGTCGTCGTGATCCGTTACGAGGGGCCGCAGGGCGGGCCGGGGATGCAGGAGATGCTCTATCCGACGAGCTATCTGAAATCCAAGGGTCTGGGGAAAGAGTGCGCACTGCTCACCGATGGCCGGTTCTCGGGCGGCACCTCGGGCCTGTCGATCGGCCACGTCTCCCCGGAGGCCGCCGAGGGCGGTCTGATCGGGCTCGTGGAAACCGGCGACGTGATCGAGATCGACATTCCCAACCGCACCATCAACCTCGCCGTCGCCGACAACGAACTGGCGGCACGGCGCGAGGCCAAGGGCGCGCTGCCCTGGAAACCGGAGGAACCGCGCAAACGCGAGGTGTCGACCGCGCTCAAGGCCTATGCGCTCCTCGCGTCGTCGGCGAATCGCGGTGGCGTGCGGATTCTGCCCGGAGAAGAATGATCCAGGCAAAGTGGCGCCTTCGGCGCACTCTGTTTCAATGGGGCGAGGCTTCGGCTTCGCTCCATGCCGTTTGGGGCGCTGCCCCATACCCCGGAGTGCTTGGGGAAAGATGAAAGATCTTGAATGCTTGTTCCGGCGGGCTTGCAGGTCTATTTGACCCCGAACCGACCTGAACGCGTCTGGAGGGGACATGGCCGAGAACAAAGACGACCGCGAGAAGTCCAAGCGGATCGGGGCGCTGGGCGCGCTTTGGCCGTTTCTCCTGCCCTATCGCGGGATGCTGGCGGCGGCTCTGGTCGCTCTCGTGGCAACGGCGGGGATCTCGCTGGTCATGCCGCTGGCCGCGCGGCGGGTGATTGACGGCTTCTCGACCTCGGCGGATGCGCTTCTCGATCAGTATTTCTTCGCCGCGCTGGGGATCGCGGTGGCGCTCGCCGTCGGGACCGGCATTCGCTACTACCTCGTCACCCGTCTGGGTGAACGGGTCGTGGCCGACATTCGCGAGGCGGTCTTCGATCGCGTGATCGGCATGAGTCCCGCCTTCTTCGAGCGGATCATGACGGGCGAGGTTCTGAGCCGGATCACCACGGACACCACGCTCATTCTGTCGGTCATCGGCTCCTCGGTCTCGGTGGCGCTGCGCAATGTGCTGATCCTCCTGGGCGGGACGGTGATGCTTCTCGTGACCTCGGCCAAGCTCACGGGGCTCGTGCTTCTGATCGTGCCGCTTGTCATGGTGCCGATCATCACGCTTGGGCGGCGGATGCGGGTGCTGTCGCGCGAGAACCAGGACTGGATCGCACGGTCTTCGGGCAAGGCGAGCGAGGACCTGCTGTCAGTGCAGACCGTGCAGGCCTTTACCCACGAAGACCCTTCGCGCGCACGGTTTCGGGAGGTGACGGAGCAATCCTTCATTTCCGCCAAGAAACGCATCACCACGCGGGCGGTGATGACGATGATCGTCATCACGCTGATCTTTTCGGGCGTGGTCGGCGTGCTCTGGATCGGGGCGCGTGACGTGCGGGCAGGGGACATGTCGGTGGGCGCTCTCGTGCAGTTCGTGATTTACGCGATCATGGTCGCGGGTTCTGTCGGGGCGCTGTCGGAGATCTGGTCTGAACTGCAGCGCGCGGCCGGCGCCACGGAGCGTCTGGTCGAGCTTCTGCATGCGGAAGACGCCGTCCAGGACCCGGAACCGGGCGTGGCTCCGCCAACTCCGATGCGCGGGGCGGTGCGTTTCGAGAACGTGACTTTCCGCTATCCGGCGCGGCCCGAATACGTCGCGCTCGACGGGGTCAACATCGACGTGAAGCCCGGCGAGACCGTAGCGCTTGTCGGTCCTTCGGGCGCCGGGAAATCGACGATCATCCAGCTCCTGCAACGGTTCTATGACCCGGCGTCCGGGCGAGTGACGATCGACGGTGTGGACCTGCGTGACATGGCGCGGCCCGCGTTTCGCGAGCACATCGCGCTCGTGCCGCAGGACGCGGTCATCTTCGCGGACACGGCGCGCGAGAATATCCGGTTCGGCCGGCTCGATGCCACGGATGCCGAGGTCGAGGCTGCGGCGCGGGCCGCGGCGGCCCATGACTTCCTCATGAAGCTGCCCGAAGGCTATGACAGTTACGTCGGTGAACGGGGCGTGATGCTGTCGGGCGGGCAGAAACAGCGCATCGCCATCGCGCGTGCCATCCTGCGCGACGCGCCGATCCTGCTTCTGGACGAGGCGACCTCGGCGCTCGATGCCGAGAGCGAGCGTCTTGTGCAGCAAGCCGTGGACGCGATGTCGAAGGACCGCACCACGCTTGTCATCGCGCATCGGCTGGCCACGGTAAAGAAAGCGGACCGGATTCTGGTCTTCGAGGACGGCCGGATCGTGGCGCAGGGAACCCACGACCAGTTGGTGGCCGAGGGTGGCCTCTATGCCCGACTTGCGCGGCTTCAGTTCACCGAAGGTATCGCGGCGGAGTAAAGCGCAGTAACGTCACCCTTGCAGCCGGACGCGTAACCCCCATGTTCTTTGAAACAAGGGGAAAACCCGGCCAAAGGGAGGACACATGGCGCGATATTCTTTCAGCTCGCTTGAAGCACGCAACGCGATCGAGGCAGAGAAGCCTTGGGAGGCGCGCGACGTTCCGGTGACGCTCTATGATCTGTTGGCGTCTACGACGTCGAAATTCGGAACGCGCAAGGCGCTGTCCTTTCAGATCGAGAGTGGGCCGAAGGACAAGGTCGAAACGCTCAGCTGGCAGGAATTGCATGACAAGAGCGTGCAGACCGCGAACCTGTTCCGCTCGCTCGGGATCGGCAAGGGCGACGTGGTCGCCTATGTGCTTCCGAACTCGAACGAAACGGTTCTGACGCTCCTTGGTGGGGCGATTGCGGGCATCGTCGCGCCGATCAACCCGCTGCTGGAGCCCTCGCAGATCGCGTCGATCCTGCGGGAGACCGGGGCAAAGGTGGTGGTGACCCTGCGCGGGTTTCCCAAGACGGACGTGGCCCAGAAGGTGCATGAGGCCCTGAAGGATGCGCCGGGCGTCAAGCATGTGCTCGAGATCGACCTCAACCGCTATCTCACGCCGCCGAAGTCCTGGATCGTGCCGATGATCCGCCCGAAGGTCGCAGTGGAACATTCGGCCAAGGTGCAGAACTTCAACAAGGCCATCGCGGGCCAACCCAAGACGCTCAGCTTCGAGGACGTGAAGGAAGACCGGGTCGCGGCCTATTTTCACACCGGCGGCACCACGGGCATGCCCAAGGTCGCCCAGCACAAGTATTCCGGCATCATCTACAACGGCTGGCTCGGGGCGAACCTTCTCTTTGACGAGAACGACGTGCTGATCTGTCCCTTGCCGCTCTTTCACGTCTTTGCCGTGCATGTGGTCTTCATGGCCGTGATGACCTCGGGCGCGCATGTCGTCTTCCCGACACCGGCGGGCTACCGGGGCGATGGCGTCTTCGACAACTTCTGGAAGCTGATCGAACGCTACGGCGTGACCTTTGTCATCACCGTCCCGACCGCGATCTCGGCGCTCATGCAGCGCAAGGTCGATGCCGACGTCTCCACGCTCAAGGTCGCCTTCTCGGGCTCCTCGCCGCTTCCCATCGAACTCTTCAACCGGTTCGAAAAGGCGACCGACGTGAAGATCGTCGAAGGCTACGGGCTGACCGAGGCGACCTGTCTCGTGTCGTGCAACCCGACGGACGGGGTTAAGAAGATCGGCTCGGTGGGCATTCCCTTCCCCTATACCGAGGTGAAGATCTTCGACTGCGACGCCGACGGCACCGTGCTCAAGGAGATGGGCGTGGACGAAGTCGGGGAAATCTGCGTCTCGAATCCCGGCGTCGTGGTGGGCAGGACCTATACCGAGGAGGCCAAGAACAAGGGGCTGGTCGCGGCCAACAAGTATCTGCGCACCGGCGACCTGGGCCGGATCGACGCGGACGGTTACCTCTATATCACGGGCCGGGCCAAGGACATCATCATCCGGGGCGGGCACAACATCGACCCGGCCGAGATCGAAGAGGCGCTCGCGGGCCATGACGCCGTCGCCTTTGTCGGCGCGATCGGACAGCCCGATGCGGTGGCAGGCGAATTGCCGGCGGCCTTCGTCGAACTGGTCGAGGGCGCGACGGTCACGGAGGATGAATTGCTCGAATATGCCAAGGCGCATATCAGCGAACGCGCCGCCATCCCGAAGCACATCGAGATCCTGAAGGAACTGCCCAAAACCGCGGTCGGGAAAGTGTTCAAACCCGACCTGCGCAAGTCGGCGATCAAGCGCATCTATGAAGAAGCGCTGCAAGAGGCGGGGCATCCGGTGGAAGTGGTCGAAGTCTACGAAGACAAGAAGCTCGGTCTCGTGGCGAGGCTGCGCGCGACTGGTTCCGTGGACAAGGAAGCCGCCGAACACAAGCTGGGCGAGTTCACGCGGCCCTACGAATGGGTTGAATGACCCGGTGATGCGTTTCTCCCGGCCCGGTGCGGCCGGACCGGGAGCTGCGCGCCGAAACTGCCAGGTTCGACCTTGCTTGCGCCAAAGGTCCTTGCGCCTTAGTGCAGCTTGTCTGCGAGGTTGATCGAGACGACCTGGTTGTCGATTCCGTCGATGTTCATAACACGCCCCGCGGCAACAGTGTCGAGCCCGAAGCGCCGCGCCCACCGGGGCCAGTTCGCCGGGATGAGGCCAAGCACCCGCACCGCGCCAAGCTCTCGCGCCGAGCGCGTCATTTCTGTGATCAGATGGGCATGGACGATCCGCCGGATCTTCTGCGGCGTGTCATGGGCAACAAAGACGCGGCTGCTTTCCCAGATATGCTCGTCGACAGGGGCCTCGTCGTAGAGCAGGTCCGAGGGGATCGAGTCGAGCAGACCCTTCTGGGCGTCGCGGATCATGTAGGAATAGATGCCGCAGCGCGCGGTGGTCGGCGTGAGCCGGATCCCGGCCAGCACCTGCCCGAACTGGTGCACGGCGACCCAGCGACTCGCGGGGGTGTCGTATTGGTCGTATTCCATCCCCATCGCTTCGGGCAGGTCCCATTTGTTCTGGATGATGAACGACTGTCTCCTCGCGCGAAGCAGGTTGGCGAAGAGCTCGCCATGATTGTGAAGGTTCGCGAAGGAGAGGGTGGTGGTCTGCATGATAAAACCTCCTTTACTGGTTGGATGCGTGCAGCCATCCGCCAGGGCGGCTGAACTTTCTCCATCGGGTCCTCGAACACGCTAGATGAGCCGGTAGTCCTTGGCTCTCTGAATGGCTTCAGCAGTGGTCCTGGCGAATAGCTTCTGTCGCGCCGCCGTGAGCCGCGCCTTGAGCGCGCTCTCGGAAATACCGAGCCTTGCGGCACCGGCGGCGTAGCGATCCCCGGAGGCGATCACGTTCAGCGCTTCGACTTCGGCGGCGGTCAGGTGATCGGGGGGCTCGGTTTCATGGTGGAGCCGCAGGATATGGCCCGTGGCCGCGGCGATCTCTTCATCGGTGAATTCACGGTCCGGACGCGCGACACCGGCGACCGTGCGCGACGACATCGGGCCGCAGGACACGCAGACCCCGTAGCGCAGGCCATAATCGGCCGCCTCGGCCATGATTCCGAAGGGGTCGGGCAGGTCGATGTCGCTCCAGCGCGTCGCGCCGGTGCGCGAGATGCCCCAAGCGATCATCGGGTCGCGCAGGGCGTAGGCGTTCTTCGTATAATGGTCCGCCCAGGCCGGATCATAGGTCTGGAACATCAGGAGCGGCGAGGCGAAACGGATATGCAGGGCCACGAAATACCCCGCCGGGGCCAAGGCCCCGAGTTCCTGCAACTGCGCATCTATGGCTTGATTCCGACCCATGTCGTCAGCGTGGAACGGGCAACCGAAGGGCACAACCCATAATTGTTCTCGTCACGAAATCGCCTGTGGATAACTCGTTATTTTGCAATCTGGGGAAGAGTAATCGGCAAGAGTCGGCTCAATTTTCTCGTTGAAATCAAAGGCGGTATGGGATTCCGGAAGGATTCGACCCGCCGGAATATGCATTTCTTGAATCTACCTTTGGTTGCTTTTGCACGCGCCATGGCAACCAATGCGAGCCCGGAGTCTCATTTGCGAAACGGTAGGGCCAAGGACCCATCAGTCGTGCCTATCTGGCAACAACCGGCAACCGCGTGAAAGCGAGCCTGACGGAAGGCGAGGGTGGAGGATGGTGCTGCTGGACAGGATTGAACTGTCGGCCTCTCCCTTACCAAGGGAGTGCTCTACCACTGAGCTACAGCAGCACGCTGTCGTATCAACCGGGAAAGCATCGCAGTCCCGTCTTGACCGTGGGCGGCTGATTAGACGCAAACGCGCGGGGGCGCAAGTCCCCCGGGCCCTGTTTTTTCGCGGCCCGTAACCGGCACGTTCGGACGGGGGTGCAAGCCGGACGGAAACAGCCTATATGCGACCGGTGCAAGGGAAGGGTTCCATATGGGCGACTGGGTCGGGCCGCTGGTTGAGAGCTACGGCATTCTGGCAATCGGAATAGGCATCCTTCTGGAATGCATGGGGCTCCCGCTTCCCGGAGAGACGCTTCTCGTCATCGGATCCGGGCTCGCGGGCACCGGCGATCTTCCGCTGTGGGAACTCGTCGTGGTGGCCATCACGGCGGCCACGGTGGGCGACAACATCGGCTATCTCGTCGGACGGCTTGCCGGGCGCCCGCTGATCCTGCGCCACGGATCGCGGATCGGCATCACGCATGAGCGCTTCGCCAAGGTCGAGGGTATCATCGAGCGGCGCGGGTTCATCATCGTCCTAGTCGCCCGGTTCATCGTTCTCTTGCGGCAATTGAACGGGCTCGCCGCCGGGACGGCGAAGATGCACTGGATCAAGTTCTTCGTCGCGAATTTCGCAGGCGCCTGTCTCTGGGTGAGCTTCTGGGCCACATTGGGCTACCACCTCGGGCCGGCGGCGGAAGAGATCATTCCCCACGTGATCCGCTGGATCGTGGCCCATATCGCCGTCATCCTGCCTGTCGTGCTGGTGGTCGTGCTGGCGGTGCTCTGGATCATGCGCCGTCGCCGCGCGGCCCGGCTGGCGCTTGCAGGCGGAAATCTGGACGACCAGCGCGACCTGGGTTAGAGACGGTCCATGGACAAGACCCCCGGAAAACCGCGCGACAAGGCGACCAAACCCAGCCGTGACGATCGCCTCAAGGCGGCGCTGAAGGCCAACATGGCCCGGCGCAAGGGACAGGCGCAGGCGCGACGCGACGCGGACAGGGTTGCCGACAAGGGCCAAGAGGAAGAGTAGGCAGAGATGGACAGTATCGTCGTCACCGGCGGAGGCGAACTTCGCGGCGAAATCCCGATTGCGGGGGCCAAGAACGCCTGCCTCGCGCTGATGCCTGCCACGCTCCTGTCGGAGGAGCCGCTGACGCTCACCAACGCGCCACGCCTGTCGGACATCAAGACGATGACAACACTCCTGCAATCGCTCGGAGCAGAAGCCGCGTCCTTGCAGGATGGACAGGTGCTTGCCATGTCCTCCCACGACCTGACCTCGACCCGCGCGGATTACGACATCGTGCGCAAGATGCGGGCCTCGAACCTCGTGCTGGGTCCGCTCATCGCGCGGCACGGTCACGCCGAGGTGTCCCTGCCGGGCGGCTGCGCCATCGGTGCGCGCCCAATGGACCTGCACATTTTCGGGCTCGAGAAGCTCGGGGCCGAGATCGACCTGCGCGACGGTTACCTCCATGCCAAGGCGCCGGGCGGCCTCCGGGGTGCGGAAATCCCCCTGACCTTCGCCTCCGTCGGCGCGACCGAGAACATCGTCATGGCCGCGACGCTGGCCAAGGGCACGACCGTGCTCACCAACGCCGCGCGCGAGCCCGAGATCGTGGACCTCGTCCATTGCCTGCGCGCCATGGGTGCCCAGATCGAAGGCGAGGGGACCAGCCGGATCGAGATCCAGGGCGTCGACCGGCTCCACGGCGCCACCCATCAGGTGGTCGCTGACCGGATCGAGCTTGGCACCTATATGCTCGCGCCCGCGATTGCCGGGGGCGAGGTGGAATGCCTGGGCGGGCGGCTCGACCTTGTCGGTGCCTTCGTCGAGAAACTGGACGCCGCCGGGATCGCGGTCGAAGAAACGGCTCGGGGCCTGAAGGTCACGCGCAAGAATGGCCGGGTGCGCGCAGTCGACGTGACGACCGAACCCTTCCCGGGCTTTCCGACCGACCTGCAGGCCCAGATGATGGCGATGCTCTGCACCGCGGACGGCGTTTCGGAACTCAACGAGACCATTTTCGAGAACCGCTTCATGCACGCGCCCGAACTCACCCGCATGGGCGCAAGGATCGAAGTGCATGGCGGTGCGGCCAAGGTGACCGGCGTCGACAAGTTGCGCGGCGCGCCGGTGATGGCGACCGACCTGCGGGCAAGCGTGTCGCTGATCCTCGCGGGGCTCGCCGCCGAAGGCGAAACCGTGGTCAGCCGGGTCTATCATCTCGACCGCGGATATGAGCATGTGGTGCGCAAGCTGCGCGGGGTTGGCGCAAAGGTGGAGCGGGTCAAGGCATGACGGATGCACGGTTCGAAGACGGCGGGGACAAGCCCCTCAGGCTCCTCGCGGCGGATGCCGAAGACCTCGGCGTCGTAGCCGCCCTGACGCAGGACGCGGTCTTTCCTGCGACCGAGATGAGCTGGCGTCCCGCCGCTCGCCAGTTCGCGCTGCTCCTCAACCGGTTCCGCTGGGAAGATGCCGAAACCGCCAAGACGCGGTCGCGCCCGGTGGAGCGCGTGCAATCGGTGCTGCTCTTCGATGATGTCGGAAAAGTGCAATCCCAAGGCGTCGATCAGAGTGATCGTGATACGATAATGTCGCTTTTGTCTCTGTCTTGGGAGGCGGGCGAGGATGGCGCCGGGCGCATGATCCTGACGTTCGCCGGCGATGGCGCGATCGCGCTTGATTGTGAGTCGATCAACGTCACCCTGAAGGACGTGACCCGCCCCTACCTCGCGCCCAGCCGCAAGACCCCCCATCACCCGGAGTGATCCGATGCCGGTATTCCTCGATACGACAGACGCCGGTTTCGAAGCGGCGTTCCAGCGGCTCCTGTCCGCCAAGCGCGAAGACAGTCCCGACGTGGACGACGCCGTGGCCGGGATCATCGCGGACGTGCGCGCCCGCGGTGATGCGGCGGTGCTGGAGCTGACCGCACGCTTCGACCGCTTCGACCTCACCCCCGCCACCATGCGCATGACGGCCGAGGAGATCGCGGCCGAATGCGCCAAGGTCACGCCCGAGGAACGCGCGGCGCTCGAACTGGCCGCCGACCGCATCCGCGCCTACCACGAACGTCAGATACCCGACGACCAGATGTGGACCGACGCCACCGGCGCGACACTCGGATGGCGCTGGAGCGCGGTCTCTGCTGCGGGGCTCTACGTCCCCGGTGGGCTCGCCTCCTACCCGTCCTCGGTCCTGATGAACGCGATCCCGGCCAAGGTCGCCGGTGTCGGCCGCCTCGTCGTGACCGTGCCCACGCCGGACGGTGTCATGAACCCGCTCGTCATGTGCGCCTGCCAGGTCGCAGGCGTGGACGAGGTCTACCGGATCGGCGGGGCCCAGGCGATTGCCGCGCTCGCCTATGGCACCGAAAGCGTCGCCCCGGTGGACAAGATCACCGGCCCGGGCAATGCCTTCGTCGCCGCCGCGAAACGCCGCGTCTTCGGCAAGGTAGGCATCGACATGATCGCGGGCCCTTCGGAGATTCTCGTCATCGCGGACCGGGAGAATGACCCCGATTTCCTCGCGCTCGACCTCATGAGCCAGGCCGAACACGACGAAAGCGCGCAGTCGATCCTGATCACGGATGATGCGGCCTTCGGAAAAGCGGTGGCGCAGGCCGTGGACAAGCGCCTCGAAACGCTCGAGCGTCGCGCCATCGCAGGCGCAAGCTGGCGCGATTTCGGCGCGGTCATTACTGTGCGCGACCTGGACGAGGCGGCGGCACTCTCCGACCGCATCGCCCCCGAACACCTCGAGCTCTGCGTGGCCGACCCCGATGCGCTCTCGGACAAGATCACCCATGCCGGCGCCATTTTCCTTGGCCAGTACACCCCCGAAGCCATCGGCGACTACGTTGGCGGCCCGAACCACGTGCTGCCCACGGCCCGGTCGGCCCGGTTCTCGTCAGGTCTCTCCGTGCTCGACTTCATGAAGCGCACGACGCTGTCGAGAATGACGCCGGAAGCGCTCAAATCCATCGGCCCGGCGGCCGAACGCCTTGCGCAGTCCGAAAGCCTCGAGGCCCACGGTCTCTCGGTCCGCGCCCGCCTCGATGCATTGAACGACTAGGTCCTTCTCTGGTCCAAAAATATCCCGGGGAGGTCTGGAGGGGCAGAGCCCCTCCAGCGGATCGGCTCTTGCGCCAGCAAGAGCCGAAACCTCACCCGCATGCCGCCCGGCTCATTGCCGAGGCCCCGAACAACGGCTATCCCTCTTCCAAAGGGACAGCACCATGAACCGCATCACGAAAATCGATATCGACGACACCGGTCTTGCCGCGCCGACGCCCGAGATCGAACAGGAACGCAAGGTCGCCGTTTTCGACCTGCTCGAAGACAACGACTTCACCCCGGTCGGACGGGACGACCGCCCGACGCCCGACGGTCCCTATGCGCTGGGCCTGTCGATCCGTGACAAGCGCCTCGTCTTCGACATCAAGACCGAAGCCGGCGAACCCGCGGGCGAGTTCCATCTCTCGCTCGGCCCGTTTCGGCAGGTCGTGAAGGACTACTTCCAGATCTGCGAAAGCTACTTCGACGCGGTGAAGAAACTCCCCCCCGGCCAGATCGAGGCCATCGACATGGCCCGGCGCGGTATCCACAACGAAGGCGCGCGCGTGCTCATGGAGCGGCTCGATGGCAAGGCGACGCTCGACATCGACACCGCCCGTCGCCTCTTCACCCTGATCTGCGTTCTGCACTGGGGTTGACGCTTGCCCGCTCCGCTTCCTCAATCGGTTCTCTTCTGTTGCGATCACAATGCCGTGCGTTCGCCCATGGCCGAAGGGATGATGAAGAAGTACTACGGGACCGAGGTCTACGTGCAGTCCGCCGGGGTCAAGAGCGAGATGGAAGTTGACGGTTTCTCCGTTGCGGTCTGCGACGAGATCGGCGTTCCGCTGTCGCACCACCGGGCGCGCAGCTTCGACCAGATGCAGGAATGGGGCGACGACCTGTCGCAATTCGACCTGATCGTGGCCCTGTCGCCGGCGAGCCAGCGCAAGGTATTGGACTTGACACGCTACCACCATCTTGACGTTGAATATTGGCCAGTGATGGATCCCACCGGGCTTGGCACCCGGCGCGAGGAAAAGCTCGAAGCCTACCGGCAGGCACGGGACCAGATCAGAGACAGGATGATCTCGCGGTTCGGACCTCCGTCCGTGCCCTAGGTACTAAAGCAGTCGAACAACGGTGCGCATGGCAGGAACAGGCAATGACATCATGGACAGGGCGGCGGTACGTTCGGTCGTCGACCGGTCCTGGAAGGCGATCTGCACTGGCAATTGGGAGGCCCTGGCCGAGATCACCGTCGATGACGTGATCATGGAGTTCAGCGAGGCCACCTTCGTGCGGGGCCGCGCCGACGCCCGTGCTTTCTGGCAATATTACTACGCCAATTACCGCATGCACGTCACGCAGATGAACATTATTCCACAGGGCAACATGGCCGCGGTCGAGGCGACGCTGGAGTTGACCTATCACACGACGAAACCCGGCCTCCCGCCCGCCACGGGGCAAAAAATCGTCATGCCGGTCGCGGTCTTCGTCACCCTGCGCGAGGGCAAGATCGCGCGCAGCCGCTTCGTCTATTCCCTCGCGGACTGGATGCGGATTTTCCACGAGCAACTCATGCAGAAGCAGGACGAGGGTGCGAGATGAGAGACACGCGAAGTCAGGACATGACGGAAGACGACATCCGCGAAATGAACGACGTCGTCTTCGCCGCCTTCAATGCGAAGGACTGGGACAATGTGCTTGCTCACGTCGACCCGCAGTGCGTCCTGGAAATCGGTCCGAACAACACCTTGACCGGCACCGCAGGCGCGCGCGAAATCATCTCCTATTACCTCAAGTTCTATGAGATGCGTTTCATCTCCTACCATCATTTCATCGATGGCAACCGCAGCTCCACTGACGCCACCATGCGGGTGAAGTACCTGGCGACCGAACCCGGCATGCCCGAGGCGCGCGGCCAGACGGCCGACGTGCCCTTCGCCTGTTTCGGCGAGGTGCGGAACGGAAAATACACCCGCATCCGCATGATTTTTTCCTTCGTCGACTGGCTCAATATCGTTTCGTGACCCTCTCTGATTGCCTCGCCCAGACCCTCTCCCACGCGTTGCCCGCTGGCGAAGGTGCGGCCATGCGCCGCTCGCGGGTGTGGTGACCGCGGTCTCCGGGCAAGATGTCGGCCATGACGAGGACAGCCCGAAACCTCTTCAGTTCCGGAGGAAGCCGTTATGAAGATCGCTGCCGCCTGTTATCCGCTGAGCCGCTTGGCGGACTGGGACGCCTATGAGACCAAGATCACGCGCTGGATTGAAGAGGCCGCCGGGAGAAGCGCGGATCTCCTCGTCTTTCCCGAATACGGCGCGATGGAGCTTGCGAGTCTGTCCGGGGCGACGACACTCGCGGACCAGATGCAAGCCGTATCTGCGGCCCTGCCACGGGCGTGGGATATCCAGTCCCGGCTGGCCATGCGGCACGGTCTCCATATCCTTGCCGCTTCCGGTCCGGTTTTCGCAGGTGCGCGTGCCCTCAACCGTGCGATGTTCCTCGGCCCCGAGGGCGGGCGTGCGCCGGTCGACAAGCGGGTCATGACGCCTTGGGAACGGATGCCGATGGACATGGAGCCGGGACGGGCGCCAACGCTCTTCGACACCGCGCTCGGGCGTGTCGGCGTGCAGATCTGTTACGACTGCGAATTTCCCCTGCCGACGCGGGCGATGGTCGAAGCCGGGATGGACGTCCTGCTTGTCCCCTCGGCCACGGAAACCCTTGCCGGCTACCACCGCGTGCGCATCGGCGCGCAGGCGCGGGCCCTTGAAGGTCAGGTCGTGACCGTGCAGTCGCCCACTCAGGGCATCGCCGACTGGTGCGAGGTCGTCGACGTGAACCGGGGGGCGGCCGGTGTCTTCTGTCCCCCCGATCTGGGTCTGCCCGACGACGGTGTACTGGCATTGGGGCAGGAGGGCGTTCCCGGCTGGACCTATGCCGAGGTGGACCTCGCGGCACTCGCGCATGTCCGTGCATCCGGCAATGTGCGCACCCGGCGCGATTGGGAGGAACAGGCCTTCCGTCAAGAGGGCACATCGGCCAAAGGCAGCGCATCGCCCATTTCAATCACGCGATTGCGCTAAATCCCGCTTGATAATCTGGCCGATTAGGCCCATTTACCTGCCACCCGTGTCATGGCGGGTTACCAACTATGGAGTGAACATGGCCAAGGAAGAAATGCTCGAATTTCCCGGCGTCGTGAAGGAACTCCTGCCGAATGCGACGTTTCGGGTCGAGCTTGAAAATGGCCATGAGATCATCGCACACACGGCAGGCAAGATGCGCAAGAACCGCATCCGTGTCCTCGCAGGCGACAAGGTGCAGGTCGAGATGACCCCCTACGACCTGACCAAAGGTCGGATCAACTATCGCTTCCGGTAAGACAATTACCGGGCAGCCCAGACTTATCCTCGGCTCCGGCTCGCCCCGGCGCGCTGAACTCATCGGCACGCTCGGCCTGACGGCGGACGAGGTGCGTCCACCTGACGTGGACGAAACGCCCAGAAAGGGCGAGCTTCCGCGTGTGTATTGTGAACGCGTGACCGCCGACAAGATCGCCGCGATGGAGCTTGCCGATGGCGAGGTCGCGCTTTGCGCCGACACGACGGTCGCACTTGGTCGCCGGATCATGGGCAAACCGGCGGATGCTGGCGAAGCGGCTGAATTCCTTTATCTTTTGTCTGGCCGCCGCCACCGGGTCATCACCTGTGTGGCCGTCAAGGCAGGCGACCGCGTCTGGACCCGCACGGTCGAAACGGCGGTGAAGATGAAGGTTCTCTCGGACGTCGAGGTCAACGCCTATCTCGCGACGGGCGACTGGCGCGGCAAGGCTGGCGCCTACGGGATCCAGGGCCCCGCCGGCGCTTTCATCCCGTGGATACAGGGCAGCTACACCGCGGTCATGGGTCTGCCGGTCGCTGAGACGGCGCAGCTTCTCATAGCTGCCGGCTTCCCGCTTCTGGAGGGATGGGCATGAAGGGCTCCGTGATTGCACTGGACGAAATCGCGGGTCGCAAGGCCGCCGCGCTGATCGTCGATGGCAAGCTCGATGATTTTCTGATCGACCCGGCGGGCGATGCGGGGCCGGTTCCGGGCGCGATTTTCCGCGCAATCTGTGACAGGCCGATGAAAGGGCAGGGCGGCATGTTCCTGCGCCTCCCCGAGGGGGACAAGGGTTTCCTGCGCGCGGCCAAGGGTCTCGCCCCCGGTCAGCCGCTTCTGGTCCAGACCACTGGCTGGTCGGAAGAGGGCAAGGCGCCGGGCGTCACCCACCGGGTGCTGTTCAAGTCCCGCTTCGCCATCGTCACGCCGGAGGCACCGGGGATCAACATTTCCCGCTCCGTGAAGGACGAAGAAGTCCGGGTGCGCCTTCTTGAAATCGCCCATGAGGTCATGGGGGACACCGAGCACGGGCTCATCCTGCGCTCGCAGGCTGCCGTGGGATCGGATGACGAAGTGGCGGACGACATCGCCGCGATGCGCGATCTTGCCCTTGCGGTGATGGGCGACGGAGAGGGCGCGGAGGCCGAGCTTCTGGTGGACGGTCCTGATGCCCATGACCTCGCCTGGCGCGACTGGCCGAGGCCCGAGATCCTCGACGACCGCGCAGGCAGCTTCGAGCGACACAATGTCGATGACATGATTCATGCATTTTCGAGCCCAAGAGCAGGACTTGGGTCCGATGGATTTGCATATATCGAACAAACGCGCGCCTTGGTGGCCGTCGACGTGAACACCGGCGGCGACAATTCCCCGGCAGCCGGTCTGAAGGCCAACATCGCCCTGGCCAAGGATCTGCCGCGACAGTTGCGCTGCCGTGGCCTTGGCGGCCAGATCACGCTGGACCTCGCCCCGATGGGCAAGAAGGACCGCCGGAATTTCGAGCAGACGCTGAAATCCGCTTTCCGCCGCGATCCGGTCGAGACCGTCCTTGCGGGCTGGACCCCGCTTGGGCATTTTGAGTTGCAACGCAAACGCGACCGACTGCCCGTGAAACTGTGACCTGCCCGATCTGACTCCGATGGCCTGCCCGATCTGCTCGAAACCGACCAATCCTGAGTACCGCCCGTTCTGTTCCAAACGATGCGCGGATGTAGATCTTGGCAAATGGCTCAACGGATCCTACCGCGTGCCGGGCGAGGCGCCCGAGGACATCGACCAGGCGATCGACGAGCTGGAAGCGGAGCTTGAACGCCGCGCCCGCGACCTGCACTAGGCCGTCAGACCTTTCCCGACCCCGACAGCATGATCGCGATGGGCCGCGTCGCCTCGATCTCGGCCAGAACAATAACGAGCGTCGCGGTGAGCGGCACGGCGAGGACTGCGCCGGAGACGCCCCAGAGGGCCCCCCAGAAGGCCAGGGCGAGCAGCACGACGAAGGGCGACAGGTTGAACGCCCGACTCATCATCCGTGGCTCCAGGAACCCCGCGACGAAAAGCTGCGCGATGGTCAGCGCGACCAGCACCCCGGCCCCCATGTAGAGTGACCCGAACTGCGCGAGCGACAGGAGGACGGGAAACACCACGCCGATCATCGAGCCGATGTAGGGGATGTAATTCAGCATCCCGATGAGAATGGCCCAGAAGAGCGCGAACTCGATCCCGAGTGCGAGCATGATCGCATAGGAGAGGGCGCCAAGGATCACGTTGACCAGCGTCTTGACCGAGAGATACTCGCCCACACGCGTATTGATCCGCTCCAGCAGCGCGACCGTCCGGGTCTGTTTCTCGGCATCGCCAAGTGCGAGCGCAAGCTTGCCGGTCAGGTCGAGCCGTTCGGCCATGAGGAAAGCCGCGTAGAGCACCACAAGAAAAAGTGTGCCCCCGAAACCGCGCAGGGAGGTGAGTAGCACCGGGACGATCGACTGGATCTCGAACCGCCCGATGGTCGCGTCGTAGAAACTCGACCACGAGGGCTGATCCTCGATCCCGACAAGCGCCGCGGTCTCCAGCACCAGCCGGTCGAGGTTCTCCTCATATTTCGGGAGTGCGTTTACCACGGTCGCGAAGGTGTTGATCACATAGACGAAGAGCGCCACCACCCCGATGGTGAAGGCGATGAGCACGATGGTGCGCCGGACGGCGGTCGGCAGAAGCCCCACTACCGGGATCCGCGCGATGGCATTGGTCGCCGAGGCCAGAACGTAGAGCGAGATCATCGCGATAATCACCGGCAGGAGCACGACCTGACCGACACGCAGGAGCCAGCCCAGCATGAGCATGATCGCAAGGCTGAAGGTCAGGGTGCGAAGGTCGGGACGCATGGGCGGCTCGGTCCATGGTTGGCGTTCGGGACAGGTTGGCCGAATGCGCGGGAATTGGCCAGATGTCGCGACGCAGAAAGTTCCCCTTGCCCGCCGTTCGGGCGCGCGTCGTCCCGAGGATGCAGCACCCGATCCGCTCTGGTCAAAAAACCACGATTTCCCTCTGGACACCGCCCCCGCCCGCGACTAGAAACCGCGCACCCGAACGTGATCGTTCACCCGTGCCCGGGTAGCTCAGGGGTAGAGCAGTGGATTGAAAATCCTCGTGTCGGTGGTTCGATTCCGCCCCCGGGCACCATGATCTCCCCTCCATGCACCTGCAATGGACCTGTCCTATCGCCGTCCTTCGGACTTGCGAAGCGCACCTGTTAGTGCCCACGCCAGTGCTCTTTCCGAAAGCCCCTCGGCCGTGTCGAGATCCATCCGCGCCAGGAATTCCCGCGGTGTGGAAGCGAGCATTCCTGAGAGGACCAATCGGGCCATTGCCAATGGACGGCCCTGGGTCTGCGACAGGAGGTCTAGCGCGGGGAGGAGGCGGCGTTCCGTTTCGTCGAAATCCGTGCCGAAGGGAAACGACGGGAGGTCGTGGGGGAGCAGCCAGTCTTGCACGGACTGGGGCGTGTTTCGCCGCGCCGCATCGGGAAGACGGAAGGCCTTGTCGAGCTTCCCGGCCGATTTTGCCTTGTCCAGGAGTTCGTCCTGGAACCGGCTGTCGGTGATTCCCAGCATCCGCGCGATGGCCTCTTCGTCGCTCTGGCCACGCAGGTCGGCAATTCCGTATTCCGTCACGATGATGTCGCGGTAGGCACGGGGCACGCTTTCGTGCGGGTGCTCCCAGACGATGTTGGAGACCGTCTCGCCCTTGCTGGCGCGCGTGGCCGGCAGCGTCAGGATCGCGCGGGCACCGTCGAGCGCGAAGGCCTGTTCGACGAAGTTGAACTGGCCGCCGATGCCGCTGACCTCCTGCGCGTCCCCGTTGATGTCGCTCACGACGCCGCCCAGAAGCGTCGCTTTCATCGCGGCATTGACGAAGCGGGCGTCGGTGCGGGCGGCGCGCTTTTCCGCCTCGCCGCCGTAAAGCTGGTTGGTGAAGGAGACGGGCATCATGCGGATCTTCTCGCGCTGATTTTCGGGCAGGGAAGCGAGACGGCGATAGAAGTCCCGACAGTCGACGAAGAACCCGGCGTGGAGCGCGGCGCCTTTGACCTCCCGTCGGACGATCCCGGCTTCGAAAAGCTGCAAGAGGCCGTCGACCAGCATCTCGGTCACGCCGTAAAGGCCGATGTCGAAGGGGCCGGACTCGTCGAAATCGTCACTCATGCCGGGGCGGCCGCCGACGATCGCCGGGAAGGCCCCGGATTGACGCAACTTCAGGGCATGGGCCACGGCGTCCCCGATGGCTCCGATTCCGATCTGGAGCGTGCCCCCGTCGCGAATGGTGCGCGCGACATGCAGGCCGATGGCGTGCTCGGTCGGCCCGACCGGGCGTTTGACGACGGAGAAAAGCTCGAAGTCGGCGCCGGGGTCGAGGCAGAGGTCGACCTCGTCCCGACCGAGGGTTGCTTCGGGGCCCGACAGCGCCGGAAGATGTGCGTTGGTTTCCCCCACGACGATAAAATCCTGCCGTCCCGCACGCCTTTCGCGCAGCAGGTCGGCAGAAATGTCGGTGTTGCAGGACAGGCTGTAATCCTCGCCCAGCGGTGCCAGAAGCTGCATAAGCACGTTGGGGCGCCAGGATGCGAGCACGTCATAGGCGTGGGTGTAGTTGGCGGGGATGTAGCGGCGCTGCACCGCGGGCACGCCGATCCAGCGGCCGGCGAGGAGGAAGAACTCCGACACCTCTATATTCGGCGGCATTTCTCCCGCGCGCAGCATCTCGGCATAGTCGAGCGTCGGGTAGCGCCCGAAGAGGCGATCCACCGCAGGTTCCAGAAACCGCCGCGCCATGTCGGAGGACATGTCGGGTCGCTCCAGCGTCAGGGCGGTCAGGATGGACAGGCGCGTGTCGGGACGGGCAGCAACGGCACGGGTCAGCGCATTGACCAACGTCACCGGTTTTCCCAGGCCCAGGGGCAGGGCAAGGCGAATGTCGCCGCCGGTGCGTTCGATGATCTGGGCGGCGATTGCGTCGGCTGTGGTCTGGTCAGCCAAGGTGGTCCCATCCGGGGTCGGGTGTGAAACGGGGGCCGTGCTGCTCGGCCAGTCGGCGCAGCACGTCCGGCACATCACCGCGCAGGCGCGCGTAGTGCAGAGGACCGCCGCGGAAGGGCGCCCATCCGGTGCCGAAGATCATCGCCGCATCTATGGTGTCCGCGTCCGGCGCGACGCGCTTGCGAAGCACCTCGACCGCGGCATTGCACATGGGAAGGATCAGGCGGTCGATCACCTGCTGGTCGGGGTCGCTCTCGGGCTCCACCGGGGGCGTCTCGCTGTCGTAGTCATAAAGACCCTTGCCCGCCTTCTTGCCGGTTTCTCCGTCCTCGACCTTCTTGCGCAGCCAGTCCGGCGTCTCGGCCACCGGCACGTCGAGCCCTTCGCGCAGGGACGTTGCGACGTCGAGACAGATATCGAGGCCGACCTGGTCCGCCAGCGTGACCGGGCCCATCGGCATGCCGAACGCGAGAGCGGCCCGGTCGATGACCACTTTGTCCTGGCCTTCGTCCAGCATCAGAATCGCCTCCATCATGTAGGGCGCGAGCACACGGTTGACGAGAAAGCCGGGATAATCCGTGACCCGCGCAGGAAGCCGGTCGAGCCCGGTGGTGAAGGCGGCGAGCTGGTCGAGCGTGCCCTGCGCGGCCAGATCGTGTGACACGACTTCGACCAACGGCATCTTGCTGACGGGATTGAAGAAATGCAGCCCCGCGAAACGCGCGGGATCCGGGGCCGCGTCTGCCAGCGAGCCGAGCGGCAGGCTCGAGGTGTTCGTGGCGAGGATCGCGCCGGGTTTCATCGCGGTGGTCAACTCGGCATAGATCTCTTCCTTGACCCCGCGCTTCTCGGGGCCCGATTCGATCACGAGATCGGCGCGGGCACGTCCGAGGCGGTCCGGGTCGGGCATCAGCCGGTCCATGGCATCGCGCGCCTCGATCCCGCTCAGGTGTTTCTTCTCGTAGACGCGGGCGGCCCGGCAAATCGTCTTGCCGAGCGCGTCGAGGTCAAGATCCTCGATCGTGACCTGCTTGCCCTGAAGGGCAGCCCAGGCGGCGATTTCGCCGCCCATGGCTCCGGCGCCGATGACGTGGACGTGGGAGATACCGTCATCTCCACGCCCTGCGGACTTCAGCCGCTGGCGCAGAAAGAAGACGCGGATGAGGTTCTGCGCGGTCGCGCTGTCGAGGAGCGCCGCGAAGGAGGCGATTTCGGCCTTCTGCATCGCGACCGGGTCGCTGCCGTGGTCTTCCCAGAGGTCGATGAGGGCGAAGGGCGCGGGGAAATGCTTGCGCGGTGCCTGTTTCTCGCTTTCCGTGCGCATCCGGGCCGCGGCGATGGCCCGGGCCGCCCGGGTGCGGAGCGCACTGGCCCGCAGCCCGCCACCGCTGTGATCCAGTTTGCCCGTCGCGGCGGCCTCGATCGCGGCGTCGACATGACGTTCCGGCACGAGGGCGTCGAGGATGCCGAGCTTTCTTGCCTTGCGGTCGTGCGCAGTTTTCCCGGTGAGCATCAGTTGCATCGCTTCGACCGGATCGATGAGGCTGGTAAGCCGGAAGGTGCCCCCAAGTCCGGGATGAAGGCCGAGCTGGATTTCGGGGAAGCCCAGCTTGACCCCTTCCACGCCGATCCTGTGATCGCAGGCCAGCGCGACCTCGAAGGCTCCGCCCAGCGTCGTGCCATGCACGACGGCGACCGTCGGCGCGGGGAGGGCGGCCAGCTTGTCGAGAACCGCATGGCCCTGTTCCAGCTTGGAGATCGCTTGGTCGCCCCGCAAGTCGGCGAAACCTTCGATATCCGCGCCCGCGCCGAAACCGCCGGGTTTGGCGGACCTGATGACGAGCGCTCGCGGTTGGGCCTGTTTGGCCGCGTCGAGCAGGCTGTCGAGTTCGAGGAGCACCGCCTCGGAAATGACGTTCGTCCCGGTATCCGCGCAGTCGAGCCAGAGCGTCAGGATTCCGTCGCGTTCCTCGCGCCGCCAGTGTCGTGTTTCCGGCGCCTTCGGCGCGTCGGTGGTTTCGTCGGGGGTGATTTTGTCCAGAACGTCGGTCATGCGGCCTCCAGCAGCATCGCGCCGCCAAGACCGCCGCCGATGCATTCCGTTGCGATCCCGCGTTTGGCCCCGCGGGCTTTCAGGGCGTTGGCCAGATGAAGCACGATGCGGTTTCCGCTTGTGCCCACCGGATGGCCAAGGCTGATCGCGCCGCCGTCCACGTTGAGCCGATCGCGGTCGATCCGTCCGAAGGCGGCGTCATAGCCCAGCACGTCGCGACAGAAATCGTCGTCTTGCCAGGCGGCGAGACAGGCCAGCACCTGCGCCGCGAAGGCTTCGTTGATCTCCCACAGGTCGATGTCGTCACAGGTCAGGTCGTGCCGCTGCGCCAGAGGGGTCGAGGCGAGCACCGGCCCGAGCCCCATGATGCCGGGATCGAGAGCGGCCCACTGGCTGTCCACGATCCGTGCGATAGGCGTCAGCCCATGCGCCTTGAGAGCGGTTTCCGACGCGAGGATGACCCAGGACGCGCCGTCGGTGATCTGGCTCGCATTGCCCGGCGTCACCTTGCCGAAGGGTTTCTCGAAGGCGGGGTCGAGCTTGGCGAGCTTGTCGACCGAGCTGTCCGGCCGGACGCCGTCGTCTTGTTCGTGCGCCTGTCCATCCTTGTCGAAGACCGGCAGCACCTCGCCCTTCAGCCGGCCTTCCGCCTGGGCGGTGGCCAGGCGTTTGTGGCTTTCGACCGCATAGGTGTCGGCGGTCACGCGGTCGATCCCGAAGCGATGGGCGAGCACCTCCGCGGTCTGGCCCATGTTGAGCGAGGTGATCGGATCGGTCAGCCCGCGTTCCAGCCCGACGACGGGCGAGAAGAAATCGGGGCGGATGTCGGCAAAGGCGCGCGCCTTGTCCATCGGCCCCTTCGCGCGGGTCATCTGCCCGAACCACTCGGTCGCCTCGCGGCTGTAGACGAGCGGCGCGTGACTGAGCGCCTCGGTCCCGCCGGCGAGGATCATCTCGTGGCTGCCCTCGCGGATATAGCGATAGGCGGTGTCGATGCTCTGCATCCCCGAACCGCAGTTGATCTGAACGGTGAAGGCCACCTGCTGTTCGCCCATGCCAAGCCGGAGCGCGGCGACGCGGGCCGGGTTCATCTCGTCCTGGATCACGTTCACGCAGCCCAGAATGACGAGGTCGAAGGCCGAGCGCGCGAAGGGCTGGCGCATCAGGAGCGGACGACCGGCCTGAACGGCGAGGTCGACCGGGGTGAAGGGACCGGGCTTGCCCCGCGCCTTGAGAAATGGCGTGCGGGCGCCGTCGACGAGGTAGACAGGACGGCTCATTCCGCAGCCTCCGTCCAAGTGCCCGTCCGTCGCATGGCGGGGAACACCTGCTCCAGTTCCTCGGGCGAGTAGTCGTCCACGGTGACCACGCGCTGAATGGCCGCCTCGACCTCCTGAAGCTGTGCATACTCCGCGTCCGAGAGGATGCCGGCCTCTCGGCCCTCGGTCGGGGTCTTGCCGGCGTCGCGCAGCCGCTTGGCGATGGGCTCCGCCGAGATCACCAGACGGAAAGCCCCATCGAGCCGTCCAAGCCCGCTGTCGGGGGCGGGCGGGTGATAGCCCTGTACCAGTCGGCTCCGTGCGGCGCCCGGTTCATAGATCAGCATCGCCACGGCTTCGCTGACCTTGTCAGACGGACCACGGGCATAGGCGCCGGGTCGCAGGATGGGACGCAAGAGCCAGCCGACCCAGCGGGCGGGCATGTTGGCGATGGTCTCGTCCAGGGCCTTGCCGATCCGGGCGAAGCCGGTCTCGGCGGCGTGATGGACCAGGGGTAAGTCCTCCTCGTGCCGTCCTTCGTCCTCCCACCGCTTCAGAACGGCGGCGATCAGATACATCTCGGACAGGGCATCACCAAGCCGGGCCGAGATCATCTCTTTCCGTTTCAGCGCGCCGCCAAGAGTGAGGAAGGCCATGTCGGCGGTTACGGCGAAGGCCGCGGACCAGCGCGACAGCCGCCGGTAGACAGGGGCCACCTTGCCCGCGTCAGGGGGCGCGTCGCCCAGCCCCGTCCAGGCCGCCCAGCCCGCGCGAAGTACGGTGCGCACGGCATGGTTCACATGGGCCCAGAAGTGCTTGTCGAAGGCGTCGAGCGATTTCTTCTCGTCTGGTTCCTGAAGCGCCTGCATCTCGTCCAGAAGGTGCGGATGGGCCCGGATCGCGCCCTGACCGAAGATGATCAGGTTGCGGGTGACGATATTCGCGCCCTCGACGGTAATCCCGATGGGGATGGTCCGATAGGTCGGCTGCAGATAGTTCAGGGGACCGTCGATCACCGCCTTGCCGGAGTGCACGTCCATCGCGTCGTTGATCGCATCGCGCATCCGGTCGGTCGCGTGATACTTCATGATCGCCGAGATGACGGCCAGCTTGTAGCCGTCGTCCAGCGCGGCCGTCGTCAGCCTGCGGCCCGCGTCGATGGCATAGGCGTTCGAGGCGATGCGCGCCATCGGTTCCTGCACCCCGCCGAACAGCCCGATGGGCAGGTTGAACTGCTTGCGGATCCGCGCATAGGCGCCGGTCGTATGGGCGGCCAGCGCGGTCGCGGCAGCGGAGAGCGAGGGCAGCGAGATGCCGCGCCCGGCCGAAAGCGCGCTCATCAGCATCATCCAGCCGCGCCCGGCATAATCGGGGCCGCCGATGATGTGGTCGAGCGGGATGAAGACGTCCTTGCCGGTGGTCGGTCCGTTCATGAACATGGTGCCCGACGGCAGGTGCCGTCGCCCGGTTTCAACGCCCGGAAGATCCGTCGGCACGAGGGCGCAGGTGATGCCGATGTCTTCGGTCTCGCCCAAGAGACCATCGGGATCGCGCAGCTTGAACGCGAGGCCCAGCACTGTGCAGACCGGCGCCAGCGTGATATAGCGTTTCGCCCAGTTCAGACGGATGCCCAGCACCTCTTCGCCGTTCCAGCGGCCCTTGCAGATCACGCCGTCGTCCGTCATCGCCGAGGCGTCGGACCCGGCGTCCTCGCTGGTCAGCCCGAAGGCGGGAAGCTCCTGACCCTTGGCGAGGCGCGGGAGCCAGTGCTTCTTCTGGTCATCGGTGCCGAATTGCAGGATCAACTCACCGGGACCCAGCGAGTTGGGAACCATGACCGTGACGGCGGCGACGAGCGAATGGCTCGCGATGTAACGGACCACTTCGGAATGGGCATAGGCCGAGAACCCCAGGCCGCCGTGCTCCTTCGGGATGATCATCCCGAAAAACCCTTCCCTGCGCAGGAAATCCCAAGCCTCGGGCGACAGGTCGGCGGTGTGATGGTCGATCTCCCACGGGTCGACCATGTCGCAGAAGGCGCGGCAGGGACCGTCGACGAAGGCGCGCTCCT
Source organism: Maritimibacter sp. DP1N21-5 (assembly GCF_019218295.1). Classification (NCBI taxonomy): domain Bacteria; kingdom Pseudomonadati; phylum Pseudomonadota; class Alphaproteobacteria; order Rhodobacterales; family Roseobacteraceae; genus Maritimibacter; species Maritimibacter sp. DP1N21-5. The sequence goes on along the minus strand of NZ_JAHUZF010000006.1, from coordinate 1,965,815 downwards.
CTTCGGTCAACGTCGGCGCTTTCATGTTGCGCAGCATCGACCAGTCGGGCTTGCCCGAGAAAAGCTCGGCTTCAAAATGGACGTCGCCGGAGTTGACAGCTTCTGCTTCGGTCTCAGACAGGCTTGGCAACACGCCCTTTGCCCAATTGTAGATCGGGCGGGTCAGGTATTTTTTCCGAAATGACATCATGCATCCTCCGAGGGGCGAACGCCGGCCGTTCCGTGGAGGTTCCTCCCTGAAGGCCATTCGAGTACGACTGCCATCAGAGAATGCCATGCCGTCAGGGAACTCCTCACGCTCGCGCGCGTTGGCGTGATATGACCGTGACTGCGCCTGAGCGGGTTGCCCGCTGCCGTCCGACCGGACGACACATCGGCATTCTCCTCCTGCTTTCGACACTCGTCGGTTGCGGGCGCGAACAGTCGACCCTGAACCCGAGCGGTCAGGACGCCCAATCCATCGCCACGCTCTTCTGGGTCATGTTGGCTGGCGCGGTCGTGCTTTGGCTGCTGGTGAACGGCGCCTTCTATTACATGTCCCGTGTCCGGCCCGGCGAAATGAACGAGCGTTACGCCCGGCATATCCTGATCGGTGGCGGTATTGTCCTGCCGGTGGTCGTGCTCACGTCACTTCTGGTCTGGGGTCTGAGCCTTTTGCCCGATCCCCGTCAGCCCGGCGACGGGCTGGTGGTGCGCGTTACCGGCGAGCAATGGTGGTGGCGTGTGGAGTACTGGCCGGACGGGGCCGAGGCGCCCATCGTCAGCGCGAACGAGCTGCGCCTGCCGGTCGGGCAGAGAACCGAGATCCACCTGACGGCGGATCGGGTCATCCATTCTTTCTGGGTGCCCGCACTGGGCGGAAAGATGGACATGTTTCCCGGGCGCGAGACCATGATCAGTCTTGCGCCCGAGAAGGTCGGCACCTTCCGGGGCCAATGTGCGGAGTTCTGCGGGGCGAGCCATGCCTGGATGGCCTTCGCCGCCGTGGTGATGGAGCCCGGCGATTTCGACGACTGGCTCGAGGCCGAGGCTACCGATGCCGTCCCGCCCGCCACCGAGGCCGCCCGCCGCGGTGCCACGGTATTTCAGGAGCAGGGCTGCGGCGCCTGTCACACGGTGCGCGGGACCGACGCCGTGGGTCAGGTGGGGCCGGACCTCACTCATGTGGGCGGGCGCGAGTCGCTCGGCGCCGGGCGGTTGAAGGTGACGCGCGAGGATATCTCCGCCTGGATCAGTCATACCGAAGACCTGAAGCCCGAGGTGAGAATGCCGAGTTACGATCTCGCACCCGATGCGCTTGAGGATCTGGCGCGTTATCTCGAGGGGCTCACATGACCCATCCGTCCGGACTACCCCAGCCCGAGGGCCCCTATCCCCCGACGGAGGAGATGCTGGCGGAGCAGGTCCCGGACGACCTGCGCCATGCGCAGGCCGACCGGCTGCGGGCCGCTTGGGCAACGCCCAAAGGCATCCGCTACATGACGGCGGTGAACAACTCCGAGGTCGGCAAGTGGTATTGCCTGACCGCGCTCGTCTTCATGCTCCTGGCGGGGGTGATGGCCCTGATCATCCGGCTGCAACTGGCCACACCAGAGAACGATCTGGTCTCGGCGGATCGGTTCAATCAACTCTTCACGATGCACGGCTCGGCGATGATGTTCCTCTTCGCGGTGCCGCTCTTCGAGGCGATCTCGATCCTCCTGCTGCCCGGCATGCTGGGCGCGCGGGACATGCCGTTTCCGCGCCTGTCGGCCTTCGGCTACTGGTGCTTCCTGATCGGCGGGGTCTTCGTGATCGGGTCAATCTTCTTCGATGCCGCGCCGCGCGCCGGGTGGTTCATGTATCCACCCCTGGCCACGCAGGACGAGGGACCGGGCTCGGACATCTGGCTTCTGGGCCTCAGTTTCATCGAGGTCGCCTCGATCGCGGCTGCGGTCGAGCTGATCGTGGGCACGCTCAAATGCCGTCCCCCGGGCATGCGGGTGAACCTCATGCCGCTCTACGCCTGGTACGTGCTGGTGGTGGGCGGCATGATCCTTTTCGCCTTTCCGCCGCTTATCGCGGGCGACTTCCTCTTCGAGCTTGAACGCTCCTTCGACTGGCCTTTCTTCGATCCCACGCGCGGCGGCGACCCGATGCTGTGGCAGCACCTCTTCTGGATCTTCGGGCACCCTGAGGTCTACATCATCTTCCTGCCGTCGATCGCCATCGCCGCCATGGTCATCCCCACGGTCGCCCGCCGCCCGATCTTCGGCTATTCCTGGATCGTGCTGTCCGCAGTCGGCACCGGGTTCCTGAGCTTCGGGCTCTGGGTGCACCACATGTTCACGACCGGGCTTCCCTCGATCTCGCTCGGGTTCTTCTCTGCCGCGTCCGAGGCGGTGGTGATCCCCACAGGCATCCAGATCTTCGCCTTTCTCGCCACGCTGATGGCGGGGCGGGTCAAGATGACCCTGCCGATGCTCTGGATTTCGGGGGCGCTCGCAATCTTTACCATGGGCGGACTGACCGGCGTGATGCTGGCGCTGGCGCCTTTCGATTTCCAGGCGCACGACACCTATTTCATCGTCGCGCATCTGCACTACACGCTCTTCGGCGGCATGGTCTTTCCGGTCATCGCGGGGGTCTATTACTTCTTCCCCTTCATCCAGAAGAAGGTGCTGTCCGTGAGGCTCGGAAAATGGGCGTTCTGGCTGACCTTCACCGGGTTCAACCTGTGCTTCCTGCCGATGCACCTAACCGGCCTGTGGGGGATGCCCCGGCGGGTCTATACATATCCCACCGGGCTGGGCTGGGACTGGCTCAACCTGATCTCGACCCTGGGTGCCTTCGTCATCGCGGCGGGCTTCGCGGTCTTCGTCTGGGACCTGATCCGTCCCAAACACCGCCAGCCGCAAATCCCGCGCAATCCCTGGGGCGGCGGCACGCTCGAATGGACCCATGACGTGCCGGAGGAGGCATGGGGCGTGCGGTCGATCCCCCATATCTCGACGCGCTATCCGCTCTGGGACCAGCCCGACATGGTGGAACGGATGGACGCGGGACGCTACTACCTTCCGGATGCCGAGGAGGGGCTGCGCGAGACCCTCGTGACCTCGGTCATAGACGCGGAGCCGGTGCAGGTCCAGCGCGTCACCGGGCCCACGTGGATCACGCTTTGGGCCGCCGCCTTCACCGGTGGGGCCTTCATCTTCCCGACGTTCAGCTGGTATCTGCCTGCAATCATCAGCGGGGCGCTGGCGATCTTGTGCATCATCGGATGGCTCTGGACCGCGACGGCCCGGCCGCCCGAGGCGGATGCCAAGGACGTGGGCCTGGGGCTGCGGCTTCCGACCTATGCGGCGGGGCCGTCCTCGGTCGGGTGGTGGGCCATGTGGATCACCATGCTTGGCGACGCCACGGCCTATGCCTCGCTCGTCTTCGGGTTCTTCTTCTACTGGACCGCCTCGCCGAACTTCCCGCCAGAGGGCGCGGCACATCCCGACGCCGCTCTTGTCGCGCTCGCCGCCGTGGCCTTTGCGGTGAACTGGATCCTGACCGTGGGCGCGCGGCGCCTCAACCGGCAAGGCAGCGTGACGGCGGCGCGGCTCTGCCTCATTCTGGCGCCCCTGGTGGCCGCAGGTGGCGCGACCGCGCTGGTCACATCGGTTCTGGACACCGATCCCACGAGCCACGTCTACCCGGCCATCCTCTGGGCGCTCGCCATCTGGACGGCGGTGCACAGCGGGGCAGGGGTGATCATGCAGCTTTATTGTCTGGCCGGATCGCTCTTCGGCAAGATGACCCCGCGCTACGACGCGGACATCTGGAACGTCTCGCTCTTCTGGCATTTCGTCACCATTTCGGCGCTGGTCAGCTGCGCCGTCTTGGGGCTGGCACCGGGGGCGCTATGAAAGAGGAACGCCAACCCACCCGACGCGAGGACCAGAGGGAGTTTTCCGAGGAAAAGGCGAGCCTCTTCCGGATCACACTGGCCCCGCTGATCTGGGCTGCGCATTTCGTCGCCTGCTACGGCCTCGTCGCCGTGACCTGCGCCAAGGGCTGGGACATCGAGGCCGTCCGCGTCGGGCTTCTCGTCTTCAGCCTCGCGGCGCTGGGAGGTATCCTCTGGATCGGTCGTGCGGCCTGGCGGCGATGGAACGTGTCGGAGACGGGCGATTTCGTGAACCGTGGCGGACGGGCAGAGGACCGGCACCACTTTCTGGGCCACGCGGCCTTCCTGCTGTCGATCATCTCGGGGATCGGTGTCGTCTTCGTATCATTGCCGCTCGTGCTCATCGGGGGGTGCCAATGAGACCCGTCTTTCTGGCCACGGGCCTCCTGCTTCTGGCCCTCGTTTGGCTCTTGCCGCTCGACACGATGCTGCCGGTCTTCGCGGCTCATATGGTGCAGCATATGGTGCTGGTCGCGGTCGCCGCGCCGCTAATCGTCCTCGGACTGCCCCGATTGGCCGAGCGCTTCGCCCCGCCACCGCTTGCCGCCGCGCTTGCCGAGTTCGTGGTCGTCTGGGCCTGGCATCTCCCTGTCGCCCATGCGCTGGGTCGGCTCGACAAGCTTGGCACGCTCGCGGAGCAGGCCAGTTTTCTCGCGGTCGGGCTTCTGGTCTGGGCGGGCTGCCTCCGGCGGGATCAGCCGCTGGCCGGGGCAGGGGGACTGCTTCTGACCTCCATGCACATGACGCTTCTCGGCGCGCTCCTCGTCCTCGCTCCGCGCGACATCTATGCCGAGCTCTGCGGCACGGCGCCGGATCTCTCCGGTCAGCAGATCGGCGGCATGCTGATGCTGGCGATCGGGACGCCTGTCTATCTGGTCGCGGGGCTGATGCTGACCGGACAGGCGTTGCGTGACAGGGGGGTCGCATGAGGAAGGTTCTCCTGACCCTCGCGGTTCTGGCCGGTCTGGGCCTCGCCGGTGCGGCGGCGGTCGTGGGCTTCGGCCTTTACAACGTCTCCGCGCAGGTCGGACATCTGCCGGGGGTGTCCTGGGTGCTTCACACGACCTTTCGCAACTCGGTGCGCCTGCGCGCCCCTGCGCCCGACGAGGTGCCGCCGCTGGACGACCCCGACCTGATCGCGCTGGGCGCGGGACATTACGCCACCGCCTGTGTCGACTGCCACGGCGCACTGGGCCAGCCGCGCAGCGCGACGGTGCGCGCCATGGTGCCCGTGCCGCCCCCGATCGATGAGGCCGTCGCGCATTGGCGTCCGAACGAACTGCACTGGATCGTGGAGAATGGCGTCAAGATGAGTGGCATGCCCGCCTGGCCCGTGCAGGACAGGGGCGACGAGGTCTGGGCCGTGGTGGCCTATCTCGTGTCGGTGCAGGAGGGGGCGTCTCCGGAGATTCCATCGCCCGACCTTGCCGGTCTCGACTATTGTCAAAGCTGCCATGGTCGGATCGGCGGCCCGGTGCCCCGGCTCGACATCTTGTCCGAGGCTTACATCGGAACGCAGCTCGACGCCTATCTGACCGGACTGCGGCCAAGTGGCATCATGGCGCAGGCCGCAAGCCGCGTGCCGCAGGCACGCTTTGACGAGCTTGCCCGGGCCTTCGTGACGCAGAGCGGGCCGGCCGGAGCTGGCGCGGGACCGGATCTGGGTGACATTGCCTCGACCGAAGAGCGTGAGACGGGTGCGGAACTTGCGCGGCTGGGCACCCGTGATGTGCCGGCGTGCCTTGCCTGCCATGGTGGGGAACCTGCCCGCGAGGCCGCGAAGGGGCCGCGCCTCTTTGGCCAGTCGCGCGCCTATCTCGCGGCGCAACTCGAGCTCTGGCGCGACGGTGTCTATTCGCATGACGACCTTATGGCCGCCGCCGCACGCGACTTGAGCGATGCCGATATTGCGGCCGTCAGCGCATTTTTCGCCGCCGCAGATCCCTAGCGGGTCTCCGAAATCGCGGCTGGGCAAGGAAACCAACCTGGTCTTGCGACGTTGGGACCGCGTCCTTCATGTGCGCCCCGAAACTCGAACGGAGGCTCCAATGCCCTATGTCCGCTTCGGCCTGATGATCCTGACCTCGACCGTGGTCATGCTGATCCTGATGTATCTGAACACCTATTCCCTCCCGCATGTCTTCTATTCCGAGACGCGCCTCTACATGGCCATCCTTATGGGCGGCGTCATGGCGATCGTGATGATGCTCTGGATGTGGGGCATGTATCCGAACCGGACTGCGAACCTCGCAATTCTGGGCGGGGCGGTGGTGGTCGCAGGCGTCGCGCTCTGGCTTGTGCGCAGCCAGGCGACCGTGTCCGGGACAAGCTACATGCGGGCGATGATCCCGCACCATTCCATCGCGATCATGACCTCGGAACGAGCCTCGATTACGGACGCGCGCGTGGCGCGGCTGGCGCAGGAAATCGCGGCAGCGCAGCGCAAGGAAATCGCGGAAATGCGGTATCTCGTGGCCGAGACTGCCGCTGGGCGTGTCGTGGCAGAAGGTTATCAGGACGGCCCTGCCGTGATCGGCACGATGGAAGACGCGCGCCAGAACGTGAGGCTTGCACCGCTCGATCCCGAACCTGTCTCGACAGAGGAAGCCGCCAGGGTGCTGGAGGATACCGATTGCCTGTTCCGCCGGTCGCCCGAGGCAGACCCTATCCTCTGGACCACGGCAGAAGGTCGTGGCGTCGCCAAGGTGAGCGGCGTGCTTTTGTCTTTGGAAGGCGCGGAAGGAGAGTGGATCACGGAGGGGCTGACGCTGTCGGTGACGCCGCGCAAGGATCCGGATTTCCGCTCGGACGCGACGTTGACCTTCGCCTTCGACCCCGGTCCGTCGTCAGGCTATCGCGGCTGGTGGAGTTGCGACGGCTGAGGCAGCCTGGCAGTCCCTCACAAGATCAGGGCTGCGACGCCGATCAGTGCCAGAGCGACCGCTGCGACCGGCAGGACCCAGGCGCGTCGGTGATGGCCCCGCCCCTCGGGCGTGTCGGCCAGTCGATCCTCGGACTCGTCCCTTGCCGTTTCGACGGCTGCGGCGCGCCGGACCTGCTCGGGGTCAGGCGGGTGCCCTGCGGCCTCGTCATCTGTGCCGAGGGGCGCCGCGGCTGGGTCGGGGTAGGCCACCTTGTCGCCGGTGCCGCCCCGGTCGATCTCGTCGCGAAGCTGGTCCGGGTTGTCGATGGAACCGGAACGGGTCCTGTCGGGGGGAGCCTTGCCCATGCGATTTCTCCTTTCCGTCGCGCGAGGGGCGGCCTCGCACCGGCCGCCCCCGTTACTCTCGGATCGCGTTCAGTTCTCAGGCAGCGCCCAGCCGATCACCGCGTCGTTCACAGGGGTCTCCATGAAGTGGTGCCCCATGGCGGTGACCATGACGAATTGCCTACCGTCGACTTCATATGTGATCGGGTTCGCCTGACCCCCGCCGGGCAAGACCGTGGACCAGAGGGTCTCGCCGGTCTCGATGTCGATCGCGCGGAACAGGTTGTCTGTCGCGGCTGCGATGAACACCAGCCCGCTCGCCGTCACGACCGAGCCGCCGTTGTTGGGCGTGCCGATGTCGAAGGGCAGCATCGACGGGATCCCGAAAGGTCCGTTGCGCCGTGCGGTGCCAAGGGGACGGTCCCAAAGCGTTTCGCCGGTCTCGAGGTCGATCGCCCGGATCCCCCCATAGGGCGGGCGTGTGCAGGGCACGCCGGTCACGTCATTGCGCCAGCCTGCGTTGACCGCGATGCCATAGGGCGCACCGGCCTGCGGGTCGGCAGCACCTTCGGCGTTCTCGCCACCGCTCTCGCCGGTTTCCATTTCGTGGATCGGTCTCGACGTCACCTCGTCGCGCGGCACCAGCCGGTTGTAGTTGGGAACGTCGTTGTAGTTGGCGACGATGATCCCGCGTTCGGTGTCCACGGCAACCGAGCCCCAATCCGACCCGCCGTTGTAGCCGGGATACTGGATCCACGGCTTTTCCGACGATGGCGGCGTGTAGAACCCGTCGTAGTTGGCGCGGTGATACTGGATGCGGCACCAGAGCTGGTCGATCGGGGTGAAGCCCCACATGTCCTTTTCCTCGAGGGCAGGCTTGCGCAGCGTGTGCCACTCGCTGATTGGCTGGGTGTCGGAAATGTAGTCCGGCTCGATCTCGCCCTTCGGCAGGTCACTCAGTTCGCCGACAGGCGTCAGCGGCTCCCCGGTCTCGCGGTCGAGGATGTAGAGGTCGCCCTGTTTGGAGGGCAACAGGACTGCGGGCGTGCCCTGGTAGTCAAGCAGCGTCGCCTGTGAGCCGAGGTCGTAGTCCCAGACGTCGTTGCGCACGGTCTGGAAATGCCAGACCTCTTCGCCGGTCGTGGCGTCGAGTGCGACAAGCGAGGTGGCATATTCGTTCTCGGCCTCGCTGCGGTTCGAGCCGTAGTAGTCCACCGAAGAATTGCCCATCGGCAAGTAGACATAGCCGAGCTCCTCGTCTGCGACGGCCGTCGTCCACATGTTGGGCGTGCCACGGGTATAGACCTCGCCTTCGGGCGGGCCGTTGCGGTTCTGTTCGGGCGCGGCCAGATCCCAGGCCCAGACCAGTTCGCCGGTCAGAACGTCAAAGCCTCGCACGACACCCGAGGGAGCGTCTTCGGCCTGACCATCCTTGACCTGCGCGCCGGAGACGACGACGCCGCGCACGATGGCGGGCGGGGCCGTCACGGCATACCAGCCGGGCACGCGTTCACCGATGTCCTGCCACATGTCCACGGTGCCGTTCTCGCCGAAGTCCGCGCAAGGCGCGCCGGTTTCGGCGTCCACGGCGACGAGCTTGGCGTCCAGCGTGCCCTGAATGACGCGGGTCGCGCAGACATCGCCCTCTGCAGCCTCGGGGTTGGTATAGACCGAGACCCCCCGACAGCTGGCGCCATAGGGGATGGCCTCGTTCGGCACGCCGGGATCGAAGCGCCAGTTTTCTTCACCGGAGGCGGCATCGACCGAAATCAGGATGTTCATGGCCGAACACATCAGAAGGTCATCTCCCAGCTTGAGCGGGGTGACCTCGGGCGAATACTTGCCCATCGCGGTGCCTTCGGGCAGGTCGCCGGTGTGGTAGGTGAAGACCTCCTGCAACTGGCCCACATTCTCTGGCGTGATCTGATCGAGGGGCGAATAGCGCGTGGCCCGGGCGTCGCCGCCCCAATAGGGCCAGTCGGCGCCCACGTCCATCAGGGGCCGGGCGGCCCGTTGGTCGGATGCTGGCGTGTCTTCTGAGGTTTCGGCTGGCGCCTGGGCCTCGTCTTCGACGGGTGCCTCCTGCGCAGCCTCGCTGGTGGGGTCCGTCTCGGAGGGGGGCTCGGTTGCAGTGTCCGGTGTCGTTGGCGCCTGCGTGGCCGGTTCCGTGGGTTCCTGGGTCGTTGGATCCGGAGCCGTCGGTTCCTCCGTGTCGCCCTCCTGAGCGTGAAGCGGCACCAGTCCTGCGATAAGCAGCGTGGCGGCGATCGGGACAAGACGTGTCATCGTCGGTCCTCCCTGTCTGTTATGATTTCGGGCTGTGGCGGCGCAGGGCCGGGATGCAAAGAAGCACCAGCAAAAGGATGAGCGTGGGCGCGACCAGTCGCGGGACCTGCGCCCACCAATCCGTCCCGACCTCCCAGAAGGCCCAGACGAGGGTGCCGACCCAGACCAGAAGGTAAAGCCAGACGGCCCCGATCATGTGCCGGTTCAGCAAGATGCCGGTGACGAGAAGACCAAGCCCGGCCAGTCCGTAATACCAGCTTCCGCCAAGGGAAATGAGCCAGACGCCGCCGGCGAGGATGACTGCGCCGAACGCGACGCAGATCCATCCCAGGAGCCTGACCCCCCAGGCCGGACCGGGATCGGCGGCGTGACGTGGTGGTGATGCGATGTCGGACATGTGACCTCCTGTCGAGTTCTCGAGGTGTTCGCCGGCGCGTGAAGACGCCGTGAGGACTCAACAGCCCAGACGCCGGTCCGTTCCGTTCGAGGACAACTTTGTCGGGAGGCAGGATCGGTTGGCCGGGTCCATCTCAGATGAAATAGATGGTCAGCGGCACCAGCAGGAGCAGTGCAAAGGACAGGCAGGCCAGAAGCCCGTCCCGCGTCAGAAGGCTCGCCGCGAAGAGGGCGATCACCGCAGAGGCAATCGAGCCGGAGGTGGGCACGATTTCCATGAAGGGCATGAAGAGGGTGAGGCAGGCGATGAGGATCATCGGGAGCCATAGCCAGGGCCGGTGGAACAGGAAAGTGAGCCGGGGGCGCAGGAAACGTTCCACCCAGCCGACCGGCTTGCGAAGCCACTTGACCCCTTTCTCGACCTTCTCCGCATCGAGCTTCCGGTGTGCAATCAGTTTGGGCAACCAGACCGACTCCCGCCCGATCATCATCTGCACGATCAGAAGCAGGACGAGCATCGCGACGACCGCCGTAACGCCCGGAATGGCGCTGGCCGGCGAGGTCGAAATCAGCGAAAACATGAGCATGACCGACGCGAAGGACGCGCGGCCCAATTGGTCGACCACATGGGCGACCGTCACCTCGTCACCGTCCAGCGACGCCTCGAGCGTGTCGAGCACATCGCTGATCGCGTGGGTAGGCTTGTCCTGCGCTGTCATCCCCCGCCCTACGCCGTCAATGCCGCGAGCACTCGGTCGGGCGTCGCGGGAAAGTCCCTGATGCGGGCGCCACAGGCGTTGTGGATCGCATTGAGGATCGAGGCGCCCGCGCCACAGATGCTCAGCTCTCCGATGCCCTTGGCCTGCATCGGTCCTGCCCAGTCGTCCCGTTCCTCGACGAAATGAACCTCGAGCGGCGGCACATCCGCGTTGACCGGCAGGTGATAGCCGGCAAAGTCGCGGTTCACCGCGTGCCCGTCGCGCCGGTCATGGCTCAGCTCCTCGGTCAGGGCCATGCCGATGCCCCAGGTCATCCCGCCATGGCACTGCGACCGGGCCGTGCGGGGGTTGAGGATGCGCCCTGCCGCGAAGGCGCCCAGCATCCGGCGCACGCGGACCTCGCCCGTGACCTCGCTGACGGCGACCTCGGCGAAATGGGCGCCAAAGGTGGCCTGACGGACCTTTTCCGCCGCATCACCCGGTTCGACGTGACCCTGCCCGGCGAGGGGTTCGTCGCCCAGAAGGTCCTTGACGGGAACCCGCCGGTTTGCAACGGTCGCGATCCCGTCCTTCAGCGTCAGATCCTCTTCGGGACAATCGAGCCTTTCTGCAAGCTCACGGCGGATATCCATCGCGGCGAGCCAGACCGCCGTGCCGGTGGACGCGGCGCCGAAGGACCCGCCGGAGCCGGACCCCGGGGGAAAATCCGTGTCGCCCAATTCGACGTCAACCCTGTCGAGGGGCAGGCCAAGCAATTCCGCGGCGATCTGGCCGAAAATGGCGTAGCTGCCGGTGCCGATGTCGGTCATGTCCGTCTCGACCACCGCGCCATCGCCGGTCAGACGGATACGGGCTTCGGCCTCCATCACCGAGTTGACGCGGAAGGCCGCTGCCATGCCGGTTCCGATCCACCACTCGCCTTCCCGCTGCGACCGGGGGATGGGGTTGCGCGCAGACCAGCCGAAGGCCTCGGCACCTTCGCGCAGAACCTTCTCCAGTCGGTGCGAGGAGAAGGGCTTGCCACTTTCGGGGTCGCATTCGGGGATGTTGCGCAGGCGCAGGTCGAGCGGGTCGATCCTCGCGGCCACGGCCAGCTCGTCCATCGCCGCCTCGAAGGCGGTGACCCCGACGGCCTCCCCCGGGGCGCGCACCGACCCGGCCGCGCCGCGGTGAACCCGGGCGATCTTCAGCCCGAGGGATCGGTTCGCCGCGGCATAGGCGAAATGGCTGCCCTGGATGACGGGCTCGGAAAACTCTTCGTCGGGCAGTTGCGAGACCAGCGCCTCGTGACCGAGCCCCGTCAGGCGACCCTCGTCGTCGGCGGCGAGCCGGATATGCTGGCGCGTCTCCGACCGGCGTGTGTTGACCTCGAAGACCTGCCGGCGGTGTTGAACCACGCGCACCGGTTGTCCGAGTTCCATCGCGGCGAGCGCGGCGCCGACGCAGTCCGCAGAAATGCCAAGCTTGGAACCGAACCCGCCCCCGACATACGGAGCGAGGAGCCGCACCTGAGCCGGCTCGAGTCCGACCGTATCGGCAAGTTCGTTCCGGTTGAACTTCAGCATCTGGAGCGAGCCGCGCAGGGTCAGGGTCACTCCGTCCCATTGCGCCGTCGCCGCATGCGGCTCCATCGCGGCCGAAACCAGGGAGGGCGTGGTGTAGACGGCGTCGACCGTGACGGCGGCGTCCTTCATCGCGCGGTCGAGGTCGCCCATCTCGGTCTGGTGGTCGTCCGGGGTCTCGGGATCGACCGCGTCGGGCAGGACGGGCGGCGTGTCCTCTGAAGCAACGACGACCTCCAGCGTCTGGGCCGCGTGGCGCGCCTGTTCAAAGCTCTCCGCGACCACCAGCGCGACGGGTTGTCCGACATAGTCAGCCCGCTCGACGCCCTGAACCGGAGCCTCGTTCGCCGTGCCCTGCGCGGCGTTGCGGACCATGCGGTCGTCATGCAGCACGGCCCGGACCCCTTCCATCGCGCGCACCTTCTCAAGGTTCGGCAACGAAACGGCGCCGATCCCGGGCGCGCGGACGAGCATGCCGTGCAGAAGTCCATCGAGATGCCCTTCGGCAGCATAGGTGGCCGTGCCCGCGACCTTGAGCCAACCGTCGGGGCGATCTTCGGCATGGCCGAGCACACCTTGGGACAGCCCGTCGGCGCGGTGCGCGCGGTCCGGTCCGTCGATCTTCAGGTCCAGGCTCATTGTGTCATCTCCCTCAGTGTCGCCGTCAGCAGGCGCCTGACGAGCACATCCTTGAAGGCCAGTCCCTCTCGCAGGACGGCGTTCTTCATGAGTTCCGTTCCGGCCTTGTCGAACAGCGCATCGGACGGGGCCTCGCCCACCAAGAGCGCTTCGACATCCGGATCGCGCCACGGTCTGGTGCCGATCCCGCCGAAGGCGAGCGCCGCTTGGCCGATCTTGCCCTTCTCCATCCGAACGATGGCCGCGATCGACACCAGTGCGAAGGCATAAGAGGCCCGGTCGCGGACCTTGCGATAGCTTTGGCGACCGCCCGCTGGCGGCGGAAGGATCACGCCGGTGATCAGGTCGCCGCGGGCCAGTGTCGTTTCCCGGTCGGGTCGGTCCCCGGGCAGCCGATAGAAGTCGTCGAGCGCGACCTCGCGGCGGCTGCCTTCGCTGTCCTCGACCTCGACCGTGGCACCCAGCGCACGAAGCGCCACCGCCATGTCCGAGGGATGCAGCGCCACGCAATGCTCGGAGGTGCCCAGAATGGCATGATCGCGCAACTCTCCACCCAAGGCCGCACAGCCGGCACCGGGGCTGCGTTTGTTGCAGGGCGTGTCGGTGTCATAGAAGTAGGGGCACCGCGTCCTTTGAAGCAGGTTGCCCCCCGTCGTCGCCTTGTTTCGCAACTGCCCCGATGCGCCGGCCAGCAGCGCCCGCGACAGCACGGGATAATCTCGGCGGATGCGCATGTCGGCGGCAAGGTCGGCGTTGGTGACAGTGGCACCAACATGGAGGCTCTCGCCCCTCGGCGTGATTCGATCGAGTCCCAGGCGCGAAATGTCGACGAGCTTGTCCGGGGCCATCACCTCGAGCTTCATCAGGTCGATGAGATTGGTGCCGCCCGCAATGAATGTCGCGCCGTCGCGTGCCGCGGCATGGGCCGAAGGCAGATCGTCGGGGCGGTTGAAGTCGAAGGCTCTCATTCGGCGGCCTCCGCGATTTCGGTCTCTTCGGCCGCCACCTCGAGGATCGCGGCGTTGATTCCGGGGTAGCAGGAGCAACGGCAGATATTGCCACTCATTCGCTCGGCCAGTTCCTCGCGCGTCAGGGCGACGGGGCCCTCGAGCGACTCGCTGACATGGCTCGGCCAACCCTCGGCGACCTCGGTGAGGACGGCCGTCGCGGAGCAGAGTTGACCCGGCGTGCAATAACCGCACTGCATGCCGTCATGGTGCACGAAGGCGGTCTGGAGAGGGGAGCGACCATCCTTGGATAAACCTTCCACCGTGGTGATCTCGTCGCCCTCGTGCATCACGGCAAGGCTGAGGCAGGCGTTGATCCGGCGCCCCTCCACGAGCACCGTGCAGGCACCGCATTGCCCGTGGTCGCAGCCCTTCTTGCTTCCCGTCAGATCCAGATAGTCACGCAGGGCATCCAGCAGCGTGGTCCGGGGATCGAGGTCGAGCGTGTGGAGCGAGCCGTTCACGGTGAATGACGTCTTCATTCCTGTCTCCTTCATATGTTCGAGACCCAACAACCCAGTTCCATTCCTGTTCCTTGGAAGCCGAAAGCCGGGAAAGTGGATGACGGATTTCCGCCGGAGGGGCCTAGCGCCCCACGAGCCGGTCGAGCTTTTCGATCCGCTTCTCCGAAAGTCCCACCGCATCCGGCACATCCGCATCCGACCAGTCCCGCTCGAGCGCCTCCTCCATTGCGAAAGCGTTCGCGGAGGTGAGGTTCGCAAGTTCGGACCAGGTCACGGGTGTCGCCACCGGCGCGCCGGGCCGGGCGCGCAGGGAGAAGGGCGCGATGGCCGTCGATCCGCGTTCATTGCGCAGCCAGTCGATGAAGATCCGGCCTTCGCGGCGAGACTTGGACATCGACGCTGTAAATCGATCCGGCTGGCACTCCGCCAGATGCGTCGCGAGCACGCGGGAGAATAGCTTCACCGTGTCCCAGCCAGCGATGCGCCGCAGGGGCACGACCACATGCACCCCCTTGCCGCCGGTGACCAAGGGCCAGCTTGGCAGATCGAGCTCGGCAAGCAGGTCGCGCAGATCGGCCGCGGCGCGTGCCACCTCGGAGAACCCGAGCGCTTCGTCCGGATCGAGGTCGAAGACCATGCGGTCGGGCTTGTCCAACGCATCGCGCCGCGCGCCCCAGATGTGGAATTCCAGCGTCCCCATCTGCGCCGCCCCCACAAGGCCGCTCGCGGTGGTGACATACATGTAATCCGTCGTATCGCCGTCTTTCTCCTTGATCGTCACGGTTTTGATGTCGTCCGGAAAGCCCTTCCCGGCATGCTTCTGAAAGAACCTTTCGCCTTCCAGACCTTCGGGCAATCGGACGAGCGACAGCGGCCTGTCCGCGGCGGTTTCGAGGATGCGATCCGACATGGCCTCGTAATACTCGGCAACCTGTCGTTTCGTGATCTTCGCCCCGGGATAGACGGTGCGGCCCGGATGGCTGACGCCGATCCCGGCGATGTCGACACGATCTTCCGGCATGCGGTCCTCCTCGATCTTCACGGTCTTTGCGGGCTTGTCCTCGCGCAAGGCGATGAAGACGGCGTGGCGCAGCCGTCCGTCCGAAGTCTTTTCCGCATAGCGCACATCGGCCACCAGTTTCGGCGTGATCCAGGTCACGCCACGGGCCTCGCCGGGTTCGACCTCAACCGGTGCCGTCTTGCGTTCGAGCCCCGACATGGCGCCCGCCAGCTCCTCCATCGTGTCCTCGTCGAAGCCGGTGCCGACCTTGCCGACATAGACGAGGTCGTCTCCGTCATGGGCGCCGAGGGCCAGCGAGGCGAAGGGCCGTCCGCGCTTGTCGCTCTTCTGCCAGCCCAGCACGACGAATTCGTCGCGCCGTTCGCATTTGATCTTCAGCCAGCCCCGGCTGCGTGTGCCGCGATAGGGCAGGTCCGTACGTTTCGCGATGATGCCCTCGCCGCCGGCCTTGCAGAGTGTCGAGAGCGTGTCATCGGGATCGGAGGTCATGACCGGCGACAACTCGGCGAGCCCAAGCGGCGGGGCATCGCGAAAGACCGCTTCGAGCGCCTCGCGTCGTTCGGAAAGCGGCCGCTCGGTGAGCGTCTCTCCGTCGCGGACCAGAAGGTCGAAGGCATAGAACCGAAACGGCCCCCCGGCCTTGATCGCCTTTTGCAGGTTGGAGAACCCTGCCAGCCCGGCCCCCGCGACGATCTCGCCGTCGATGAGGGCAGATTGGCAGTCCAGCGTGTCGAAAGCGGGCAGGAGCGTTTCGAACCGGCTCGTCCAGTCGTGGCCATTGCGGGTGAAGATACGCGGTCCGCCCCTGCCGAGCGCCACGAGCGCCCGGTAGCCGTCGAACTTGACCTCGTGCCACCAGTCTTTGCCCGTCGGCGCGTCGTTGACCAGTGTCGCGAGTTGCACCTTGCGGAACGCGGGCCGCTTGCCGTCGGGACCGCCCGCGACCGGCGCCTTGTCGGCCGCAATTTCGCGCAAGGTGCGGTTGGTGGAGGCACTGCGCCGGTAACGCGCGACCGGATCGCGCCGCCCCGCGGCTTCGTCCTCTTCCTTGATCATGAGCCAGTTCTCGCGGCCCTTGTCGCCGGATTTCTTGCCCGCCATCCTGACCAGATGCCAGCCACCCGTCAGCCGCTGTCCATGAAGCCGGAAATGAAGATGCCCCTTCTTCAGCCCCTTCGCGACCGGCTCGACCGGTTGCCAATGGCCGATATCAAAGAGCATGACCGTGCCCGCGCCATAGTTGCCTTCGGGAATGGTGCCCTCGAAACCGAGGTAGGAGAGGGGATGATCCTCGGTCCTGACCGCCAGCCGTTTCTCGGATGGCTGGAGCGACGGTCCCCGCGTGACCGCCCAACTCAGAAGCGCGCCGTCCCATTCAAGGCGTAGATCGAAGTGGGTCCGGGTCGCATCGTGCTTCTGCATCGAATAGCGCAGGGCCAGCGCATCGCCGGCGTCGGCATCTTGCGGTTCGGGCGTGTTCTCGAAATTCCGCTTCTCGATATATCGGTCGAGCCGTCCCATCAGGCGGACTTCGAGCGTTTCGAGGACTTCGCCGGTTTCTTCTTGCCCCCGTCCTTATTCAGGCTCTCCTTCAGCGCCGACATCAGGTCGACCACATTGTCGGATCCCTCCTCGGAGCCGCTGTCGCCGACCTTCGTGCGCGGGGTCTTCTTGTTCTTCCGTTTCCGCTCGATGAGATCTCGCAGGGCGGCGTCATAGTGATCTTCGAAATTCTCGGCACTGAAGGCCTTGGTCTTTCGGTCGATGAGTTCGGTGGCGACCGAAAGAAGCTCCTTGTCCGCCGGATCGTCCTCGATCTCCGAAAAGAGCGGGTCGGCCTCCCGAATCTCGTCGGCGTAATGGAGGGTTTCCAGCAACAATCCGTCGCCACAGGGCCGGATCGCGCAAAGGTACTCCTTTCCGCGCATCGTCAACTGTCCAAGACCGATCTTCTCGGACTGACGCAAGGCGTCGCGAACCACGCGATAGGCGTCCTCGGCCAGATCGTCGGTCGGGACGACGTAATAGGGCCGATCGAAATAAAGCGGCGGGATTTCGCAGTTGCCGACGAACTGGACGAGTTCCAGCGTCTTCTTGGTCTCGAGCTTGATCGCGTCCAGCTCCTCCGGCTCGATCAGCATGTATTCGTCGTCGCCCAGTTCGTAACCTTTGAGGATCTCCTCGCTCTTGACGGGGCCCACCCCCGGCACCGTCTTCTGATACCGGACCCGCTTGCCCGACGGCCCATGGATCTGCCGAAACGACACCCGCGCCCCGGACTTGGTCGCGCTGTGGATCTCCACCGGGATTGAAACGAGCGAGAGCCGCAACTGGCCTTTCCAGATCGGGCGTGACGACGCCATGAGAAACCTCCCAAAGGGTTGTGGGAAGCAAACTCGTCGTGGCCGGGTTTTGTTCAAAGGGGCGGGCGTGAGCCCGAATTCTGCGCAAGACCTCTTGGCGGACCAGAATGCCACAGGCCGCATTTTTCGTCCGGAACGGTTTGGCTCAATTTTCCGTCGGGACTAAGACAGTCCCGGACAGCTTCGAAATTTCAGATGCGGGGAACACGGGATGCTTCGGTGGGTCATTAGTCTTGTTACTGCCGTGGGCCTTGCCGCACCGGCATGGAGCGAGGGCACGTATGAGCTGCCGGAGCGGGTGCAGATTGTTCCCAGGCTGACATACTACAGCGCTCTGCCAGAGGTGTATTTCCGCGACACCGGGGAGTCGCGCTGGACGAAATCCGGGCGTGTGCTGAATGAAACGATCGGCGGCGTACGTGGCGTGTCCAACGATCTGTTCGACATCGCGACAGCGCCGGTGCGTAAACCCGTGCTGTTTGGTGCCGCCGCGGTCGGCACGGCGTTCCTCGTCTTGAACGACTATGAGTTCACGTCCTTCTACCAAGACAAGATCGAGCCGATTTTCGACGGCTTTGACCTGCCGCCGATCGTGAATGCTGGCCAGCTGGCAGACGAGGATGAGTTCCTGTTGGCTGGGATCGCCGCGACCTATGCCTACGGTTTTGCCTTCAATGACGAACGTGCCCAAGTCGCCGCCGTCCTGTCGAGCAAGGCGATCGCTTATTCCTATCTGACGTCTCACGTGCTGCTTAAGCCGGTGTTTGGTCGGGCACGCCCGACACCCAACCTGTCGAGCTACCCAAAAGGCAGCACGACGGCGGCGATGCCGACGCACTTCACGGCAGATCCGTATCGCTGGAGGGAAAGTGGCGGCATCCAGTTCAGGGCAGCCGCACAGGGCACGTCTTTTCCGAGTTACCACTACACGCAGTTTTTCGCTGCTGCGCGTGTCTACTCGGGCGTATATGACAACTCGCTGCTTCCCTACGCGGCGGCAACCCTTTTGTCGGTATCCAATATCCGCGGACACCGCCACTGGGTCAGCGATATGGCTGCCGGCGCCTTCCTCGGCACCGTCATTGGACAAGTAGTCTTGAACAATTACTCCGAACGCCGTGGCATTTCCTTCGACGCCATGCCCAGCGTTTCGCGCGACGGCGCGGGCATTACCTTTACCATGAACTTCTGAGGTCGGGCCTGAGGTTGGGCCTCAGGTCGACGTCAGCCCGTCGCGTGGTAGGGCCACCCTAGTCGTGCGCCCCATCATGTCGATCAGGACCCAGACGCGCTGGTCCGGAGCCATCTGTTCGACCTGCCCGATGAATTCGGCAAAGGGACCCGTCGAGACCAGCACGTTGGTGCCGGGTTCCAGTGTTTCGAGGGGCTTCAGAAGGCCGTCGAGGTCGCATCGGGCTCTCAACTGGTCTATGAGTTCGCCTGGCACCGGTGACGGACGATCGGCCGTCTTGACGACCCTGCTTACTCCATTGGTCGAGTTCACCGTGCTCCAGCTCTTGGTCTCGGGAGTTACCGCTACGAACATGTAGCCTGGGAAGAGCAGGGTTGTTCGCTCGACGAAGCCTGACCGACTGCGCTTGGTCTCTGCCGTCAGGGGCGCGAAGACCTCGAACCCCTGACGCACGAGGTTTCGCTCCGCGACCCGCAGACTGTTGGGCTTGATCTGGACGAGGTACCAAGTCGTTTTTGTGTCAGGGGTCATGGTTGCTCCGGTTCGCCTGGGGCTGGACTTATGTACGACCTTGCCGATGACGCAACCCGTCAGGTGCGCGTTCATGTTGCAGCAAAAGGCATATGGGTGTCCTTCACCTTCTTGTATGAATGGGTTAGGAGGCAGCGGCACGTTGCTCCGCACCGAAGTTTTTTAGGCGTGCCGCCGACTTGACCTAGTATCAAGTGGGCGAGCCTGGACCTAAAGGCAAAGTCTCGCCATTTCGCCCGCGGGCCTCCCTCCGCCGGGACTTGCAGCACCCTCCAATTTGGCATAGTGCTCAAAATTGAGCGATACCGAATGACAACCGTTCTCACAATTCGTCTCATGCGACCGGGCTCCGCCGATGCGAGTTTCGGTGCGGTAGCCGTCTTAAGGCGGGCTTTTTGGTAACCAAACGCCAAGCGGCGCGCGAAGAGGCGCGGTTCCGGGTTTTGTGCCTTATTGCCGAAAACCCAGAGCTGAGCACCCGCGAAATTGCCGAAAGCGTGGGTGTGTCAAATGGCTCAGCCTATTATCTTTTGAAAGCGCTCGCTGAAAAGGGTTTTGTGAAGTTCGAGAGTTTCATGTCATCCAATCACAAGGGGCGCTACGCCTACAACCTTACCCCGAAGGGTCTATCCGAGAAGACTCGGCTGACAGCTAGCTTCCTGAGCCGCAAACTCGAAGAGTACGAGGCGCTAAGGGAAGAGATTGCCGAGCTTCGGCGTGATCTCGAGGGAGACGGCCTGACCATGGGAGACACTCGGTGAAATGGTGATGTGGGACGACTTGTGATGAACTGTCATGATTGATCTTTTGACCTGGAAGAAGGCTTGGGCGCTATTGGATGCGCGGGAGCGACGCAACGCTTGGATTGTGCTAGGTGTTATCATTATCGGCGCACTTGCGTCTGCCGCCATGGTTGGCTCCGTGATGCCGTTTTTGGCCGTCCTAGCCGATCCGGCCCAAATCGAGAAGACACGAGCTTTGGCTTGGGCATATGAAGTCTTCGGCTTCACCTCTGTTTATGGCTTTCTTGTTGGGCTCGGGCTTGCGTCCTTTGCAGTGATAGTGGCCTCAAGCCTGATCCAAATCGCCAAGACTTGGGTCGTGGCGCGGTTCTCGATGATGCGCATCCATACTATCAGCTATCGACTGCTCGCCAGCTACCTTGCGCAGCCCTACGCGTTTTTCCTTAATCGCCATTCGGGGGAAATGGGGCCAAGGGTGTTGACGGAGTCGGAGCAGGTTGTGACGCGTTTCTTGCGCTATGCAGCGGAATTCGTTGCCTCTTCCATGACGACATTGGCGATTGTCGGATTGCTCCTGTGGGTCGAGCCCGTCGTGGCCGTCGTTTCGTTTGTTGTGCTCGGAGGTAGCTATATGCTCATATTCCGTGTCAAACGCAACAGCCTCAAGGGGCTTGGACAGATGCGTGTCGATGCCAATCATCAGCGCTTTCGTCTTGCCAATGAATCTCTCACCGGCATCAAGGACATCAAGCTTCTGGGTCGTGAGCAAGCGTATCTCGAAAGATACGCGGTGCCGTCGGTCCGGATGGCAAGTGCACAAGCCAAGATCACTGTACTTTCCCAAGTTCCCCAATTTGCCTTGCATGCGGTGGCTTTGGGTGGTGTTATCCTTCTCTGCCTACTCTTGATCGATCCTGCAGGCGTTGCATCTGGCGCCGCCTTGGGCGGGCTATTGCCCATCCTTGGGGTCTTCGCGTTTGCCGGCCAGCGCATGATGCCTGAGCTCTCAAAGCTCTACACGTCGTTGGCCGAAATGCAGGCGGGCTCGGCGGCTGTCGATGCGGTGCATGAGGATCTGGTTCAGTGCAAGAACTCGAACAAAGTTCCCCAAAAGGCGCCTGCTGCCCTCGGGTTAAAGAAAGCGCTCGATCTCGATGACATCTCCTTCAGCTATCCCAATGCCGAACAAGCCGGTCTGAGCGGGGTTTCGCTCTCGATCAGGGCGGGCGAGAAAATCGGGATTGTCGGAAGCACAGGGGCCGGCAAGACGACATTGGCGGATATCATCTTGGGCCTTATGGCGCCTAGCGAGGGCAGGTTGGTGGTCGATCAATGCGAAATCACCAAAGACAATGTTGGCGCCTGGATGCAGAGTGTTGGCTATGTGCCGCAGGATATCTTCCTGACAGATGCGCCGGTGGCCGAAAACATCGCGCTCGGGGTTGTGCCCGCGGCGATTGATCAGGACCGACTGCGTGAAGCTGCCCAGATTGCCCGGATCGATCAATTCATCATAGAAGAAATGCCCGAGGGCTATCAGACCCATATTGGCGAGCGTGGTGTGCGTTTGTCCGGTGGTCAGCGCCAGCGCATTGGGATTGCTCGTGCGCTGTATCATGATGCCGATCTGATCGTCTTCGATGAGGCCACGAGCGCCCTCGACAATCTGACCGAGCGGGAAGTAATGGAGGCCATCGATGCACTGCCCGGCGACAAGACTGTCCTAATGATTGCTCACAGGCTCAGCACCGTGAAGCGCTGTGATCGCATCATTGTCCTCGACAAGGGGCGTGTTGCAGGTTGCGACACCTGGACCGCACTCTCGGCGGGCAATGCTGCTTTTCAGCGTATTGCTCAGCTGGATGAAACCACCTCGCATCGATAGTCTTCGGGCTTCGTGCTTTCCTTCTCAAAAAGACCGGAAGAAATTAAATGCTCTCGAACTCCACAATCCTAATCACCGGCGGCACTGGCTCATTCGGGCACGCTTTTCTTCCGATGACGCTTGAACGCTATAATCCGAAGAAAGTGATCATCTTTTCGCGCGATGAGATGAAGCAATGGGAGATGGCCAAACTTTATGGTGATGACCCGAGGGTCCGATTCTTTATTGGCGACGTTCGTGATCGCGACCGGTTGTACCGAGCCTTTGATGGGGTGGATTATGTCGTCCATGCAGCCGCCACGAAGATCGTGCCCACCGCCGAGTACAACCCGTTCGAATGCATCAAGACCAATGTGAACGGAGCAATGAATGTGATCGATGCGGCCATTGACAAGGGCGTGAAGGGCGTGGTCGCGCTGTCGACAGACAAGGCGTCGAGCCCGATCAACCTCTACGGCGCGTCGAAGCTCGCTTCGGACAAGCTTTTTGTGGCTGGGAATGCTTATGCGGGCGAACACGTCACGAGGTTTTCGGTGGTGCGCTACGGTAACGTCATGGGGTCGCGAGGGTCGGTAATTCCTTTCTTCATGTCGATTGCGGAGAAGGGCGTGCTGCCGATCACGGATGCACGCATGACTCGCTTTATGATCAGCCTCGAGCAGGGCGTTGAGCTGGTCTGGCACGCCTTTGGAGACATGGTTGGCGGCGAAGTCTATGTCAAGAAGATCCCGTCGATGAAGGTGACCGACATCGCCCGAGTGGTTGCCCCCGATGCACGTCACGAAATCGTGGGCATCCGTCCCGGCGAAAAGCTGCATGAACAGATGATCGGCGTAGAAGATGCGCCCTTCACCTACGAATACGACGCGCACTTCAAGATCCTGCCCGCGATCAATAACTGGTCCGACGATCCAGCGCGCATAGGGGACGGGCGCAAGGTGACCGAGAATTTTTGCTATACCAGTAATCAGAACCCCGATTGGATGAAGCCAAGTGTGTTGACCGAATGGATAGCTGCCAACAGAAACAAGATTGGTGTGATCTGATGCAGAAATACTTCTACTTCGCTCCTGGTCGTCCGCTTTGGTTTGAATTGGCAGAAAAATTGAGTTCCAAAAACGTTGCCAGTCCCGTCTTTTACCTTGGGGACAACACCCACATGGAAGCCATGTCGCGGAGTTTTCCTAACTGTCAAGTAGCTGACTTTCGCGATCCATTGTACGGCCTAAATCTCAACAAGCAAAATGTTTCGACCGAATCTTTGATGCCGTTACGTGATAGTTCGATAACAGATATCAAAGACGTATGCATGAAAATGATGGACAGATTGGACCTGTTTGGTTGCTTTCGGCGCGTAGATAGAGAGGCGCTATTTTATAATGTCGCATTGTGGGCCTCAAGACTCTTTGATGCGCTCACACCCAACTTCTTACTTTTCGGTGAGGCGCCGCACTCATGGCCGCAGTACATTTTTTATCGTATAGCTAAGTTGCGGAATGTGAAGACGCTGATATTTGGGCAATGGAGTATCGCCCCCGCTTTATATTTGCGAGAAGAAATAATGTCCGCGCCTGTCTCTCGAGTCCGCCCGGACACATTCGTGTCGGATGATGCTGTAGTCGACCGGGTGAAAGAATACTTCTTGGATGTTGATCCTTCAAATTTTCAAGTTATGAGTCCTGACTATATGAGGCAGCAAGAAGAACTTGTGAGCGGCGGGGGGATAAAGACTTTCCTGCGCTGGGCGAGGAGAGTGTTGCGCGTTGCGTTGCGTGAAAAGTATAAGAACATGTCCTACCCGTTGGGTTCAATTGAGTATATCAGCGAAAAGGCAAGCGAGGATGTGAGGGGGATTTCCGGCTTGGCATTACTTTCCGGCCATCCAGATTGGTCTTTGCGGTGGGCATCGTTAATTGGACAAGCTCGCCGAAATAAGTTCTTGAGGGATGTATTGAAAGAGAATACTGGTGGAGATGTTGGAATTAACTTTGTTTACTTCCCGCTGCACTACGAACCTGAGAGAACAACTTGCCCCGATGGCGATCTTTTTCACGACCAAGTCAGAGCATTGATTGCGTTGCGGTCGACGTTGCCATCTGATTTTCAGATAGTTGTAAAGGAGCATAGATCTCAAATCAGTGGTGCGCTTCGAGGCGATCTTGGTAGGAGCCCGTACTTTTATGAGGCGATCACCCAAATTGACAACGTCATTCTAGCTTCGGTGGAAACGCCCAGTGAGGAATTGATTAAGGACTGCGCGTTTGTCGCGACGATTTCAGGGACCGCGGCTTTGGAGGCTGCTTTGCTGGGTCGTAAAGCATTAATTCTTGGGCACGTCTGGTTCGCAGGATGCCCGAATGTTTTTTCCTTTGGCACTGAAACAACACTGAGTGATATCCTTGAAGGTTCGCCTCGGAGCCGTAGTGAAGTGGAAGATTGGATTCTAGGTTTGTATAAAAGGACGGCTGTCCCGGGATTCCAAAATCCCTCTGGATTAGTTCGGTTCAAGGATTTCGAAGACTTGGATGGTTTTCGCGACGATGAATTGTTGGGTGCATTTGGACTTGTTGAAAGTGCGTTACATGCCTCTGGCGAAGGAAAGGCGTAGCGCGATGAGGTATGGATTCTCGCTATTTCTCGTGCGACCGCTTTCACAATTGGAGTCGTGTGTATTGATGTGTGCAAGGCTGTATGAAAAGAATGCAGAATGTGATGGCAGAGGCGCTCGCCAATGATTCCCTATGGTCGACAACTTATCTCGGAAAACGACATTAACGCCGTTGAATTGGTATTGCGCTCGGATTTTCTTACACAGGGTCCCGTAGTTCCCCGGTTTGAGCGCGCCGTCGCCGCGCGCGTTCGCGCTGAGTATGCTGTTGCCGTCAACTCGGCCACATCGGCCCTTCATCTCGCCTGCCTTGCACTGGATCTGGGGCCGGGAGATTTGCTCTGGACCTCGCCGATTACCTTCGTAGCCTCAGCGAATTGCGGTCGCTATTGCGGTGCAGATGTGGATTTTGTCGATATCGACTCCGAAAATTTCAACCTCTGCCCTGACGCGCTGACAGAGAAACTCGAAAGGGCCGCCAAGCAGGGGAGGCTGCCGAAAGTCATTGTGGCGGTGCATATGTGCGGCCAGTCGCCCGACATGTCACGTATTGCGGAACTGGCCCGCACTTATGGTGTGCGGTTGATAGAAGATGCGAGCCACTCAATCGGTGCTGATTACCTTGGCACCCCAGTGGGCGGCTGTACATATTCTGACATCACCGTCTTTAGCTTCCATCCCGTAAAAATTATCACCACCGCCGAGGGCGGCATGGCGACGACGAATGACCCCGCGATTGCGGCACGGATGGAGCGTCTGCGCAGCCACGGCATCACCCGCGACCCAGGCCTGATGACCCATGAGCCCGACGGACCGTGGTATTATCAGCAGCTTGAACTAGGCTGGAACTACCGCATGACCGAGATGCAGGCCGCACTCGGGCTGAGCCAGATGGAGCGGCTGGACGCCTTCGTTTCTCGCCGACGAGATCTGGCAAATGCCTACGATACCGCAATGACCAATCTGCCACTAAGCCTGCCCGGCAGGATGGAGGGCGCTAGCTCATCTTGGCATCTCTACGTCATACGGTTGGACGACCCGACAGGCCACAACGCTGTGTTCGAAGCGCTACGCGCGGACGGAATCGGCGTGAACCTCCACTATATCCCTGTGCACCTGCAGCCCTACTACCGTGACATGGGTTTTGGCCCCGGTGATTTCCCAGCGGCCGAGGATTACTACACCCGCGCCATCTCGATCCCGTTACATGCGGGACTGACCGATGACGAGCAGGCGGCTGTAGCCGCAGCAATTTCAAAGGCGCTGGCGATATGAGCATTTGCATCATACCGGCGCGGGGCGGGTCTAAGCGTATCCCACGGAAGAATATCCGCGAGTTCTGTGGGCGACCTATGATTTCTTGGCCGATCCGAGCCGCATCGGAGAGTGGCTGCTTCGAGCGTATCGTCGTTTCGACCGATGATGAAGAGATCGCGGATGTTGCAACGGCATTTGGCGCAGAGGTTCCTTTTCTCCGAAGCGAAGTTCTGGCTGGTGATCACACGCCGACGCTTCCAGTAATCGCCGATGCGATTCATCGGCTGGCTATTGCTGAACAGACCCCTGTCTGCTGCCTTTATGCGACTTCCCCTTTCGTAATCGCTGCCGATCTTCGCGCCGGTCTTGATCGGCTCAGGAAAACTGGTGCACCTTTCGTGTTGAGCGTAACCAGCTATGCATTTCCAATCCAGCGTGCTCTGCGCCGAGACGCATCCGGCGTGGTTCAGATGTTCGACCCTGCGCATATGCAGACACGTTCGCAAGATCTGGAAGAGGCGTGGCATGATGCCGGGCAGTTCTACTGGGGATGTGCGAAAAATTGGGCAGCCGGAAAAGGCCTCCTTGAGGCAGGCGCACAGGGCTTGGCATTACCGCGCCACAGGGTGCAGGATATCGACACGGAAGAGGATTGGACCCTTGCCGAATTGATGTTCCGGGTGGCGCAGGCGACGTGACTTCCACGCCTACTTCCATGCACGTCGCATTCCGCGTCGACGCCTCAATCGACATCGGTACCGGCCATGTCATGCGATGTCTGACGTTGGCGACGGCTCTGAGAGAACGCGGCGCAACTTGCGTCTTCCTCTGCCGCCCACATGAGGGCCACTTGCTGGATTTATTAAGAGGAAAGGGGTTCCGGGCATTGGAGCTGTCTCGACCAGAGATGCTTGACGACGATGACCGCAACGACGATCCGCCCCATGCGGCCTGGCTCGGTGGCGACTGGGCCGAGGATTCGCGCGACAGCTTGGATGCCCTTACCGAGCATGCTGTCGGCGCTGAAGTCGATTGCCTGGTGGTGGACCACTACGCGCTGGATGCTCGCTGGGAAAAGGCTCTGCGTCCTGTTTGCAAGCGGCTGATGGTGATAGACGATCTGGCCGACCGCCCGCATGACTGCGACCTCCTGCTTGATCAGAGCCTCGGGCGCGAAGGGGCGGATTACGCGGGGCTGCTTCCCCCAGGGGCAACGACGCTGCTCGGACCGCGCTACGCCTTGTTGCGCCCTGAATTTGCCCACCTGCGAGCGGAAAGCCTCGCGCGCAGAGAACAGGCTGGTGGCTTGAGGAAACTGCTCGTGACCATGGGCGGGGTAGACAAGGACAACACCACTGGGAAAGTGCTTGAGGCGCTCACCGGCTGCGCGTTGCCTGACGAAGTCGAAATCACCGTCGTGATGGGCCCGCATGCGCCCTGGCTCGACAAAGTACGCGCACAAGCGGCGGCGATGAAGATTCCCACCGAGGTTCTGGTCGGGGTGAGCGATATGGCAAATCTCATGGTAGAGAGCGACTTGGCTATAGGGGCGGGCGGGGCGACCACTTGGGAGCGGTGCTGCGTGGGACTCCCGAGCATCATCGTAGCGACCGCCGCCAATCAAGCGGGCATTGCGGAAGCGATGGTGGAGGCGGGAGCGTCTCTTGATCCGGGTCCGGTTTCAGCGGAGGCATTCACCCAAGGTCTAAAGCGTGCGCTGACCGACGCCCAAGATCCCGCGCGGTTGGCCGCCCTGTCGGAAGCTGCTGCCGGGATATGTGATGGTGACGGGGGGGGAAGAGTGCTGGCGCGGCTCATGAGTGCGCCCCCCATTTTTCGCGTTGCAGTGCGCGCCGATTCCCGCCGCATCTGGGAATGGCGGCAATCCACGAACAGCGCATTCCGGATGTGTCGTGAGGAAACATCCTACAAAACGCATGATGATTGGTTTCTTTCGGCCCTCGATGCGCCCGAACGCGTTATTCGGATTCTGATGCTCGGCGATTTTCCCTGTGGCTATCTTCGCCTTGATCGCGCGGGTTCCACTCACGCCCGCGTCAGCGTTTGCCTGTCTCCGGAGGTTCAGGGGCGGGGCCTCGGGCATGAGCTTTTGGCAGAAGCAAAAAAACTTGGCAGAACGCTGTCGCTAGAGCGGCTGGATGCCGAGATTCACCCGGACAATACCGCTTCCCGTCGGCTCTTCGTATCCGCAGGCTACGAGCAAGGACTTGTTAGCGAGGAGTTCCTGACTTTTCACCGCAACTTCGAAGGTGCATCATGACCCAGATCACCATCGCCGGCCGACCTATCGGTCCCGATCATCCGCCCTACGTGATCGCGGAGCTGTCCGCAAACCACAACGGTCGCCTTGAAACCGCGCTCGCTATCGTTGAGGCGGCGCATAAGGCCGGGGCTGACGCCATAAAGCTGCAAACCTACAGGCCTGACACCATCACCCTCGACTGCGACGCCGACGAGTTTCGCATCAAGGGTGGGCTGTGGGACGGCCGCACCCTGTATGAGCTTTACGAGGAAGCCCATATGCCTTGGGAATGGCACAAGCCCCTGTTCGACTATGGCCGCAAGCTTGGCATCACCATGTTCAGCTCGCCCTTCGATCCTACCGCAGTCGACCTGCTCGAAGACCTTGGTGCGCCTGCCTACAAGATCGCTTCCTTTGAGGCTGTCGACCTGCCGTTAATCCGCTACGTGGCCGCGACTGGCAAGCCGATGATCATCTCGACCGGCATGGCCGACGCGGAAGAAATTACCGAAGCGATCGCGGCCGCCTACGAAGGTGGCTGCCGCGAGCTTGCCATCCTGCATTGTGTTAGCGGCTACCCCGCCCCGGCTGAGGATTACAACCTGCGCACCGTCGCCGACATGATCGCTCGTTTCGGACTCGTCACCGGGCTCTCCGACCACACACTCGACAATACTACCGCGATCACAAGCGTGGCACTCGGCGCATCCCTAATCGAAAAGCACTTCACTCTAGACCGCAACGGCGGTGGTCCGGACGATAGCTTTTCACTCGAGCCGTCGGAGATGGCGACGCTCTGCCGCGATGCGAAGACAGCCTGGAGCGCGTTAGGAAAGGTAAACTACGGGCGCAAGTCGAGCGAGGAGGGCAGTGTTCAGTTTCGTCGCTCGCTCTACTTCGTGAAGGATTTGAAAGCGGGCGACGTGATCACCACGGACGCCGTGCGCAGCGTGCGGCCAGGGCATGGTTTACCACCCAAAATGCTGGGCCAGATCGCTGGACGGCGGGTGAAGCGGGACGTGATGGCTAACTGGCCTGTGGGGGTGGACGATGTTGTGTTTTGAGCCCATCAACAGACGGCAATAGGATGTATGAATTTGCATTCATTGTAACGAAGCCATTGCAACTTTTGATTGCAGTAGCGATTATTCGACAAATATCGGCGGAAAACAAATCATGCATAGTGATCACTGACAGCTTCAATGGTGCCCGCATAGTCGTGAGCCGGCTAGGCGCTGTTGATTGGGACCTTTCATCTATTGATGTCCGTTTTTGTGCGAATCGCGAAGACGCTGAGCTGCTTGCTGCCAATCTTGGTGTCCGGAATATTTTTGTCGACAGTGACGTTGGCATTAGGCGCTTCCGGAACATTTTGAGAACACAGATGCGATCTGACCACCCCGAAATTTGGGTTTACGAAGAGGGGCTCGGCACATACCGGACCGATTTGTACCGTCGGCCAAAACGCTGTTTTTTCGGTATGTTGGGTATTGGAACGCGATTTGGTGGGTGCGCGTTGACTAGAGGGGTATATGTG
Organism: Maritimibacter sp. DP1N21-5; assembly: GCF_019218295.1. NCBI lineage: Bacteria > Pseudomonadati > Pseudomonadota > Alphaproteobacteria > Rhodobacterales > Roseobacteraceae > Maritimibacter > Maritimibacter sp. DP1N21-5. The sequence goes on along the minus strand of NZ_JAHUZF010000006.1, from coordinate 1,936,200 downwards.
CTGGATCCAGCTCTCTACCAAGATAGTTTTCCTCACAACAAAAAGGAAGTTCATAAGATTATTTGTATGCCATCTGAAACCATCGATTGCGACTTCGATGTTTGGTGTCACGTTTTCAGCTATTCTCCTATAACCTCCAATAATGGCGAAGTTTGTTCAGTTTACTTGAGCGGTTGGCATATAGAATCCGATGAGCTAACTCGGTTCCGGACCATGAGTGGAGATCGGTATTTCAAGCCTCATCCGCATATTAAGTTTGCGCCTCCGGTGCGTGGAGTGCACATGATCTCGGCAGCCGCTCCTGCTGAGTTGGTTCTGATGGATCTTCGCAAGTCCTATCGACATGTTAACGTGTTCCATCACGGATCAAGTTGCGAACGATATGTTTCTGATGAAAGGATTTCCTTTTCGAATATTTTGGATGAAGATGCTGTCCGCGCGTCAATTTCGGTGTTGTGAGTATGTTTGAATGCCTGATTGCTAGCGCTATTACTTGGAGTAAACTAATGCGGCAGGGTCGAGGTTCCGTGGGAAGAATGTGGCCGCTCAGCTGTTCACTGGGCCAAGCATTGTTGGATGCCGTTCTTGACCGTTCTTGGTTTGCGGCCCACTCTATAAGGCCTATTTGTATAATATCCGTCCTATTGCAACGAAATTGAATAATAATACTTATGCATATTATTATCCTGGATTTCAATAATAGGAAATCCGCGTCATATGAATTTTTCGGCCGACTCTTCGATGCCCGGTGAGTTTAAATGAAAGTGTGCAGACAGAAATTGGCTATTGAAGACTTCAGTCTGAACGATACGAGATGAACACGAAAAAGAGAATAGGGCTGTGGTCCCCCTCGTACAATGAACCTACTGGACAGGCCATTGTGACCCGTCGGGTGGTACATCATGTTTTTCCTGGACTTGGTGCATCGCGAGAGTTTGTTTTTCCACCAAAAGGAAGTCCGAGGTCAATCGCTATTTGGCTTATTGTTACCTTGCAATTGTGGGCTGATATTGCTCGTGGAAGAATGCATTTTCTTTACCTTGTTTGTTCAAGGTCGAATTTGGGGTTTATTCGTGACATCCCTGCTCTTCTGGCCGCGAAAGTCGGGTTGCGAGTAATCGTCCATGTCCACGGTTCGGATATCGTTTCGCTCCTAGCGTGCAGAAGGGCATCGCCATTGGCGCGTTGGTTCTATCGAAGCTGCCACATAATTGTGCCCTCTGAGCATCTGAGGATGCCTCTTGCACCTTATGCCCGCTCTGTCCAGGTTTGTGAGAATTTCTATGCCGGGTCCGTTGGATCGATTGGGGAAGGCAGTAAAGTCGCACCCGACGTTTTGACAGTACTTTGGAATTCGAACATCATCGCCAGCAAGGGCTTCTTCGAAGTCTTCGCCTCGGTCCAAGATCTACGGGCCTGTCATTTGCCGGTTAACCTGGTTAGCTTGGGCGCTCTTGTGGCTGATGAAGAACTCGTATCAGAAGCCCTCAAGCAGCGCTTTTCAGATCTAGGCGTTCCCGCCTGGTTTGACTACCGCGGTCCACAGTCCCACGCACGAACGGTTGAACTATTGGAGCAAGCGGATGTAGTATGCCTTCCATCACGTTACAATTCAGAATGCCAACCCGTCGCGATAATTGAGGCGATGTGCGCCGGAAAGGCGATTGTAGCTTCTGAAATTCCAGCCTTGCGGTCAACACTAGCTGATTACCCCGCCGAATTCGTCCCCGTGCACTCTGTAGACGCTATCTCATCGGCGTTGTGTGCGCTGGCGCGGGAGAAGGCGCGGGACCCGGATGGATTCGACGGGGCAAGAGCCCAATTCGCGGCCGATGCACGCAAAAGGTTCGCTAAAGCCCGATTTGATTTCGAAATGAAGGCCGTGTTGGCTCCGACGTCAGTTCCGGATACTTGAATTCAAGATGACGGTTAACTTAAAGCTTGGGGTATGGAGCTCTCGTTTCGGCACCGGCTTTACTCCGCGGTTGCTGATGGTTGTCTTGGCTCTGCTTCCTTGTTTTGCGGTCCTCCAATGGGTCTACTACGATGTGGGTGACCAAAAAAACTACGTTGCATATTACCTGAATGCGGCTACGGCATCCCCACTCGAAGCCTATCTTGGGCAACGAACACTCACCGGCTCAGCAGAACCGGTATATTTTGTTGTTTCTTATACAGCGGCAAAGTTGGGAGTTCCTTATTCTGTATATAAAGTGACGATTGCACTTGCCCTTGCTTCTTCGACGGCGTTGTTGCTTTCGCACTTACGTGTTTCAGTTCCGATCATCGCACTTTTTCTATCAACGAATTTCTATTGGCTAGCTCTGTATACTGAACTCGAGCGATTGGCGATAGCGGCGGTTCTGCTGCAGATGGGCATACTGCGATGGTTGGAGGCGCGACGGAAAACGTCACTGGTGTTCTTTGCTTCCAGCTTGCTTTGTCACTTTCAGATTATGATTCTGCTGATGTCTTTCGTTGGGGGGATCGCCGTGAAATATATAATTACTGCGAGCGCTAAACTTGATCTTCGGTTCTTTAGACTTAGCGCGCTTGCATTACTGTTGCTTGGATTGTCGCTCACGGTCATTCTGAGAACCGGCATTGCCAATGAAATTGTGGGCGCGCTGACGGGCAAACTTGCATTCTACACTACCATTGATCCTGGAAATGTTCTTCAAGCTGCGGTGGCTTTTCCCCTGTTCTTCTATCTTTCGCGCGGCAAGATCGATCTTGTGTTCACTTATTTTTTCTTGTCATTGTTTATTTTGGTACTTGGGGGGGGGAGGCTAAATATCTTTCTGATTCTGTTGGCTGCTTTTTCTGGTTTCTACTTGAGGCGAGCGAAAGATCCTGTGCTGCTCTTGCTTCTCAGTTACTTGACTCTTAAGGGGTTAGGATTCTTCCTTAATATTGGATTGACTGGTCGGGGCTACTAGTTCGGAACTGTCTTTGTGTTGTACATGTAGTTTTCGCTGGCCCTTGATCAGGGTAGTAGAAGAATAATGTCGTGCTTCGGGTCTTAAATGAATAATCATTTCTGTGCCAACACTCGTCTTGACCTGGTCGTTCAAGGAACCGGACGTCTAGCAATGCTTGTACTTCGAGTATCGGATACCTAACCCATGAAGATTTCCGTCGTTATGGCCGCTTACAATTCCCAGGCAACGATCGGCGAGGCCATTGAGTCTTTCCTTGCCCAAGACCATCCTGAAAAGGAGTTGATCGTTATCGACGGTGCCTCTCAGGACGACACCCGCTCGATTGTCGAGGGGTTCAGCAGTCCTGCTATTCGCTTTCTCAGTGAACGCGACAAGGGCATCTACGATGCATTGAACAAGGGCATTGCGTTGGCTGAGGGGGATGTAGTCGGCCTGTTGCATACCGACGACCTGTTTGCCCGAAAAAATGTTCTTTCGCGGGTGGCGGAGGCTCTTGGATCAGGCGAAGTTGACGGCGCTTATGGTGATCTGGAATATGTCGCGCGCGATCGCCCCAGCAGCGTGATACGCTATTGGCGCGCAGGGGCCTATAGCAGAGACCTCCTGCGGAAGGGGTGGATGCCGCCTCATCCAACTCTGTTTCTTCGTAGCGGCGTGTTCGAGAAACATGGGAATTACGACGTCAGTTTTCGCATTTCCGCCGACTACGAAGCGATCCTACGGTGGCTGACCAAGGCGGAACTCCAGTTGGCGTACATTCCCGAAGTCCTCGTGCGGATGCGGGTTGGGGGCGAGAGCAACCGGTCTCTGGGCAGAATAATCCGCAAGAGTCGTGAGGATTTGCGCGCGATCCGCCGGCATGGCATTGGTGGGTGCGGCGTCCTGCTGGCCAAGAACGCCAGCAAGTTAGGCCAGTTCACAAGTAGGGACGGCTACCAGGATATGAAGGACAACTGACGGTATGACGAAACGGGCGCTCATCACGGGCATTACAGGCCAGGACGGCAGCTACCTGGCAGAGTTCCTTTTGGCGAAGGGCTACGAAGTCCACGGCATCAAGCGCCGTGCGTCGTCGCTCAACACACAGCGGATTGACCACATCTACCAAGATCCACATGTCGAGCATCCGTCTCTGCGCCTGCATTACGGTGATCTGACCGACACGTCGAACCTGACGCGGATCATGCGTGAGGTGGAACCGGACGAAGTATACAATCTTGGGGCGCAGAGCCACGTAGCAGTGAGTTTCGAGAGCCCGCAATATACCGCGGATGTCGATGCGATGGGAACTTTGCGTTTGCTGGAAGCAATCCGGTTTCTTGGCCTGGAGAAAAAGACCCGCTTTTACCAAGCGTCGACGTCGGAACTCTATGGCCTCGTGCAGGAAACCCCGCAGAAGGAGACGACCCCGTTCCACCCACGTAGCCCATACGCGGTTGCCAAACTCTACTCGTACTGGATCACGGTGAACTACCGCGAAGCCTACGGCATGTATGCCTGCAATGGCATCCTGTTCAACCATGAGAGCCCTCGCCGCGGCGAAACTTTCGTCACGCGCAAGATTACTCGCGGCCTGTCCAATATCGCTCAGGGACTCGAGCCCTGCCTCTACATGGGTAACATCGACGCCCTGCGTGACTGGGGACACGCGAAAGACTACGTCCGGATGCAGTGGCTGATGTTGCAGCAGGACGCGCCGGAGGACTACGTGATTGCGACAGGCGTTCAGTATAGTGTGCGCGATTTCATTATTTGGTCGGCGGCCGAGCTCGGCATCACGCTCCGTTTTGAAGGCGAGGGGCTTAGGGAAGTGGGAATTGTCGAGGCGGTGGCCGGAAACGACGCGCCTGCTGTCGAGCCTGGCGATGTGGTCGTACGGATCGACCCACGCTATTTCCGTCCAGCGGAAGTAGAAACTCTTCTCGGTGATCCCTCGAAGGCAAAGGCGCAGCTTGGATGGGAGCCTGAGATCACGACCCAGGAGATGTGCGCCGAGATGGTTGCTGAGGATCTAAAAGCCGCCAAACGCCACGCGCTCCTTAAGGCGCACGGGTTGGAACTGCCCGTGTCGCTCGAAAGCTGAGAGGCAAGACTATGACAACCTATGTTGCTGGCCACCGAGGCATGGTCGGAGGCGCGATTTTGCGCAAATTCGAAGCGCGGGGTGAGACCACCGTGGTTCGCACCCATGCCGAACTCGATTTGATGGACCAAGCCGCGGTTCGGGACTTCATGCAGACGGAACGACCCGATCAGGTGATCCTCGCGGCCGCGAAGGTGGGCGGTATCCACGCCAACAACACCTATCCAGCGGAGTTCATCTACGACAACCTGATGATGGAAGCGAACGTCATCCACCAGGCCTACGCGGCCGGGGTGAGGAAGCTCCTGTTCCTCGGATCATCCTGCATCTACCCGAAGATGGCGCCGCAGCCGATGAGCGAGGACGCTCTTTTGACCGGCCCGCTGGAATTCACCAACGAGCCCTATGCTATTGCCAAGATCGCGGGCATCAAGCTCTGCGAAAGCTACAACCGTGAATACGGCACCGACTACCGCTCGGTGATGCCGACAAACCTCTACGGACCGGGAGACAACTTCCATCCGCAGAACAGCCATGTGTTGCCGGCTCTCATCCGACGGTTCCACGAAGCGGCCCGCAACGGCACACAGGAAGTGGTGGTCTGGGGCACCGGCACACCGATGCGCGAATTCCTTCATGTCGACGATATGGCCGAGGCGTCGCTCTTCGTGCTCGACCTCGATCGGGAAACCTACGCAGCCAATACGGAGCCAATGCTGTCGCACATCAACGTCGGCACCGGCACGGATGTGACCATCCGTGAGCTTGCCGAGACGATTGCACGCGTGACCGGATACAAAGGACAGATCAGCTTCGATGCGACGAAGCCCGACGGGACGCCGCGCAAGCTCATGGATGTGAGCCGACTGTCGCGGATGGGCTGGACTGCCACGATTGGGCTGGAAGACGGCGTCAGCAGCACCTATGAATGGTTTCTGTCGCAGGAACCCGGTAACTTGCGCAGCGCTTGATCTGGAGCTTCGCAGACCCAAAGATGCAGTATCCTCGGGACCGGAGTTTCTCGACGCTGCGGATGCGGGCCAGTCGCTCGCCCTTGCCGCTCCGACCTTGCGGGCCTTAAAGGGGTCCTTCTGCACATAGATGGTGCCGACCAAGGCACGTTGCTCGTTCAACTGGACTGGCAGGGTGATCGCGCCGGGAACGTGTGAGCTAATGGGATGAACTGCCTTCCCACCAATCCGCTGCTACCGTGGCGGACATAGGTGGAGAGCGGAGGATCAGATGGACATCAAGGTTCTGGGCATTGACTTTGGCAAGACCTTTTGCAGTCTTGCCGGGTTGGATGGAGCCGGAGCGATCGTGTTTCGCAAACGTCTCCAGCGGCACCGGCTGCAGGACTTTCTTACGCTGCCGCCCCGCGTGGTTGCGAAGGAAGCCTGCGGCGGAGCGCGTCGCGGCTTCGGCAATCGCCCCCGCATCACGGTCGTCGTTCTTGTGAACCTTCACATGTCCTGACCTGCCCCCCTTGGGTCCCTCGTTCATAACGAGAGTCTGCGGGTTTGTGCCCAGCTCCCCAACCTTGGACCGCCGGAAGTTGGATTTTCCGGGCTGTCTCACGATGACGGGCTGGTGACGCCATCGGGATAATGTATGGCGATCGGGACGTTGTATCCGATCGCACTGTGGGGTCGGTCTTCGTTGTAGTGTCTACGCCAATCTTCCAGCTTTTCGCGGGCGTCGGCAAGGCTCATGAACCAGTGAGCGTTCAGGCATTCGGACCGAAGCTTGCTGTTGAACGCCTCGATGAACCCGTTATCCGTCGGCTTTCCGGGCCGTGAGAAGTCCAGGGTGACATCGTTGGCATAGGCCCAGAGATCCAAGTCTCGGGATATGAACTCGCTCCCGTAGCACCTCGGGAAGAAGCGCTTGTTTGAGGTTATGGCCACGCGCGCAGCCCTCAGATAGCGCAGCGGGTGGCCATAACCGGGTCCCAGGTCTCAACAGTGGTTTTGCATGAACCACGCCGCTGAGGAGACCGGCTATGACCGCCACTCATTCTATCGCGCCGACCTTGTTGGCCGCCATCGACATTTCCAAATACCGCCATGAGGTGCTGATTGGCATTCCAGATAAGAAGCGTCGTCGCCGCCTTACGATCACAAACACTCTGGAAGATTTCCAGCGACTGGCCGCCGCTCTTGCCAGCTACGACCTGCCGGTAACGATCGGCTTTGAGGCGACTGGCAACTACCATCGGCCACTTGCGCACCACCTCGGCCAGGCCGGTTTTGACCTGAAGCTGGTCTCCTCAGTAGGTCTGGCGCGGACGCGGGAGGCACTGCACAACAGCTGGGACAAGAACGATCCGAAGGACGCCCAGGTCATCCTGCATATGATGGAGATCGGCGCCGTGCAGTATTTCCACGATCCACTGGTGACTGGCACAGCGGACATCCAGGAACTGTCAAAGACCCACGAGATCGTTTCGCGCTCGAAGACTGAGCTCTGGCACCGCATCCTGACGCATTACATGCCGCTGTACTTTCCCGAGGCGGAGCGCTTTCACCGCAGTTCGCGTACTGACTGGTTTTTGGCATTCCTCGAGAAGTACCCGACGCCGCATAAGATCACGGCCATGAGCCGTGAGGCCTTCGTTGCAGATGCGTGGCAGGTGGTCGGTCGGAAGGTCTCAAAAGAACGCCTGCTTTCAGATATTTACGCAACGGCGGCTGGCTCGGTGGGTCTGCCCGTTCACCCGGAATCCGACGCCGTTCGCATGTTTCGCCTTGTGCTGGCCGAAGGCCGAAGCCTGGTTCGCCAGCGCAACGAGATCGAGGCGCGGGCCATCGAGCTACTTTCCGATCATCCCGACTACCAGTTGCTGACCACGATCCCCGGGATCGGCCCGATCAACGCCCTGACCATCCTGGCCGAAGCTGGCGATCTGCGCCGTTTCCGCCATCACCGCCAGTTCCTGAAGTTCTGCGGCATGGACCTAGCGACTGCGCAGTCTGGCATGTTCCGCGGTCAGAGCCGCATCTCGAAGTATGGCAATGCACGGCTTCGCAGAACTCTCTGGATGGCAGGCCAGGTTGCTGTGCTCAAACGCACGAACAGCTTCCGCGACAAGTTCGAACGCTACATCGCGCGGGATCGACACAATGCCCATCTGCGCCGCAAAGCCTACACCGCGATCACGGCCAAGATGGCGCGCACCGTACACGCCGTGGTCAAACACGGCGAACCCTATCGCCCCTTCTTCGAGGGGGTGAGCCCAGGCGGAAGGACCCTTGTCTGACAAGAGCCGTGGAGGCAGTTAGCTGACCTCGTAGATAATGTTCAGGTCTTCCGCTTGGGATTTTGGATCTCGTCTTAAGGACGGTGAGGGCCGCCAACGCGTGTACCCTGTGTTTGCTATGGGAGAGACCGCTTCTTGACGGCGGAGACCGCTTGGGCAACCATAACAGGGCATCTGACCTGCCACGGGTCTTTCATCCAGCCGCGACCGGAGCCCGGTTGGTGTTTACGCCGAGCGGCGCAGGTTGAGCAATCGCCCGACGCGCGGAGCTTTCATCTTGCGCAGCGGGGCGGGCGATTGCGGTGGTCAGGGTTCGCGCGTAGTCGGCGGGGGTCTTGTAGTCCAAGGCTGAGTGTGGGCGTTCGGTGTTGTAGTCGGCGGCCCAGGCAGAAATCACGATCCGCGCATGGGCCAGGTTGCGGAACATCGTCTCGTTGAGCAGCTCGTCTCGCATCCGTCCGTTGAAACTCTCCACGAAGCCGTTCTGCATCGGCTTTCCCGGCGCGATGTAGTGCCACTCGATCCGCTGGGTGGCAGCGAAGGTTAAGATTGCGTTACTGGTCAGTTCGGTGCCGTTGTCAGAGACGATCATCCCCGGCTTTCCGCGGCGCTCGATCAGGGCCGTCAGTTCACGTGCCACACGGCGCCCCGAGATCGAAGTGTCCGGGATTGCCGCAAGGCACTCACGGGTGACGTCGTCGACCACGTTGAGCACCCGAAAGCGCTGGCCATTGGCGAACTGGTCATGGACGAAATCCAGCGACCAGCGCGCATTGGGTCGCGCCTCGACCAGGATCGGCGCCCGTGTCCCGACGGCCTTACGCCGCGCCTTCCGCTTGCGCACCGTCAACCCTTCCTCGCGGTAGAGCCGATAGATCCGGTTGATGCCGGAAGGCTCTCCCTCACGCCGCAGCAGCACGAAGAGGCGCCGATAGCCGAACCTCCGGCGCTCGTTGGCCAGCTCCCGCAACCGCCCGCGCAGCACCGTATCCGGCGCGCGCTGCGCCTGATAGCGGACCATCTTGCGGTCCGCCCCGACAACCCGGCACGCCCGCCGTTCCGAGAGCCCGAACCGGGCCCTCAGATGCGCGACCGCCTCGCGCTTCACAGCAGGCGTCACCACTTTTTTGAAACCAGTTCCTTCATCGCGGCCAGATCGAGCATCTGCTCGGCCAGCAGCTTCTTCAGCTTGGCGTTCTCATCCTCGAGCGTCTTCAGCCGCTTCGCCTCCGATACCGTCATGCCGCCGAATTTGGCCTTCCAGTTGTAGAAGGTGCCTTCCGACATGCCGTGCTTGCGGCAAAGGTCTGCGCACTTCGCGCCTGCCTCGTGCTCTGCCAGGATGCCGATGATCTGTTCGTCCGTAAATCTCGTTCGCTTCATTGTCCGTCCTCAAGTTGGAGCGGACTCTAATCAACGGTGGAGGAAAAATCCCGTGGCAGGTCACATCCGGGACACCGGATGCCCCATGACCTGCTGACCTAAGCAGCAAAATTTTCCCGATATAGGACGTTATCGACTCTGATCGTCTTCGGATAGCCGATCCTGCCACAGACCTTCTCCAGCGTCTGCACGACGTCCTCGCCCCGGTAAGCAAAGCGGGGATCGGCCGCCGGGCAGAGCCGGGAATGGGTATCGACGACGGTTAGGATGCGCAGCTTCTTACCCATGGCGAGCTGGTCATGCACGAAATCCATGGCCCACACGTCGTTCGGCCCAACAGCTTCTTGGCGGTCCTCCCGCAGCTTGGCCTTCACCCGGCGCTTCGGGTGCTTGTTGCGCAGTTGGAGCCCCAACTCATTGTAAATCCTGCGTGTCTTCTTCATATTGATGATCCAACCTTCTCGCCGAAGCAAGACATGCACACGGCGATAGCCATACCGCACGCGCGTCTCGCAGATCTCCTTGATCCGCCTTTCGACGGCAGCCTGATGCGTCCGCCGGGACTTGTAGTGGTAGCTGGACGTGTCGAAGCAGACGGCCCCACAAGCCTTCCGGATCGACACGCCCCAGTCGACGCACATCCCGGTCACGATCTCTCGCAGACGACCAGGCTTCAGATCTTTCGCCGGATCACGTCCGCTCGCCATTGTCCTCGGACCAATGGCGGACAAAGGCTCGCCATCTCCCGGTCCAGCGTCAGGTCCGCGACGATCTTCTTCAGCCGCGTGTTCTCGTCCTCAAGCGCCTTCAGTCGGCGCATCTCGTCAGGCAGCAACCCGCCATACTTCTTCTTCCAGTTGAAGTAGGTCGCCTGGCTGATCCCTGCCTTGCGACAAATCTCGGCGACCGGTGTTCCCTGCTCGCCCTGCTTCAGGATGAACGCCTTCTGCGCCTCCGTGAACTTCGATGCCTTCATACGTTTCCGCTCCTCTCCCAGCCAGGAAAGCTTAGCCGAAAACTCCAGCTTCAAACGGTCCAGTCTTCAGGGGGCAGAGCAATGCTGAAGTGGTCCCAGAAAACTGGACAGCGAGCTAAGGTGTATCCCAAACCTTTGAAGGGATACGAGAATGGCGAAACGCCGAAAGTTTACAGACCAGTTTAAGGCCAAGGTCGCGTTAGAAGCGCTGCGTGGCGACAAGACGATCCAGGAGATCGCCGCGAAGCACCAAGTGCATCCGAACCAGGTCAGCACATGGCAGCGCCAGGCTGTCGAAGGTATGGCCGATGTTTTTGCCCGTGGCGGCAAACCGGAAGGTCCGACAGAAGCAGAAATCAAAGAGCTCCATGCCAAGATCGGGAGGCTGGCTGTCGAGAACGATTTTTTGTCCGAAGGGCTGAAGCGGTGAGCCCCGAGAAGAAACGCGCGATGATTAAGCGGGACCATCCCGAGTTGAGCATCAGCCAGCAATGCAAACTGGTGCGGCTGTCGCGGTCGGCGTTCTACTACACGCCGGTCGGGATCGACGCGAACACGCTGGCGATGATGAAAGAGATCGACCTGGTCTTCACCAGATACCCGTTCTTCGGCAGTCGCCAGATCGCGGCCTATCTGCGCCGGGATGGGATCGTTGTCGGGCGCCATCGCGTCAGAAGGCTGATGGCGAAGATGGGGCTGGAGGCGATCTACAAACGGCCCCGCACCAGCCAGCCGCATCCCCAGCATCCGGTCTATCCCTACCTGCTTCGAGGCATTCAGATCGAGCGTCCGAACCAGGTCTGGTGCGCCGACATCACCTTCGTGCCGGTGCGCAACGGGTTCCTCTACGTCGTGGCGATCATGGACTGGGCGTCGCGCAAGGTCTTAAGCTGGCGGCTCTCGAACACGATGCACGCAGACTTCTGCATCGATGCCCTCAACGAGGCCATCGCCAAACATGGCCCGCCCGAGGTCATGAACACAGATCAAGGATCTCAGTTTACGGGATCGGCCTGGATCATGACGCTAAACGAGACTGGCGTGCGCATCTCGATGGATGGGCGCGGTCGCTACCTGGACAACGTCTTCATCGAGCGTTTGTGGCGGTCATTGAAGCAGGAGGCGATCTATCTGGAAGAGATCACTGACGGCTTCCAAGCCCGAAGGGTCGTCAAAAACTGGATGGCCTTCTACAACGCCGAGAGGCCCCACTCAGCGCTTGATCGGCAAACGCCCGACGAGGCATATTGGACCGGCTTGGAAGAGCAAAGAGCAGCATGAAACCTAAGACCGATACACCTTAGAAACGCTGCAAAACCTGTCCGGAAAGGTGGGACCACTTCATGCCCAAAGCAGTGAATGTCAGGACTCGGGTCGGAGATCCGGATCATCGCCAATGAGTGTTCCAAGGGCACATGCGCCTCATGCTCCGGCCCAGCCATTACGGCTGGCAAATTAGTGGTATAAATAAATCTGGAGAGTTGCTGAGGCTCTCGAGGTGGATCTTAAACTACAAAGTGTGCAAAATTACTAGGCTTGCCAAACGTGGATGGCTGGTCAGAACCAGCCATCCGAAGAGTATTAATCTGAAGGTCGGGGCTAGGACCACCCATCTTTGATCGCTCCATGGATGTTCACGGTAATGCGACTGCTGATCATGCTCTCAGGGCCCATTTTGAACATGAATATCTTGCCATAGCCGTTGCGCGTTCCATAACCTCGGCTAGGTTGGATCACGAAGCCTTCCTGAAGCTTCTTCCGAACCGCTTTCACCATTTCATGCTGATTGAGGTTGAGTGCACGAATAGCGTCGTCATCGAGCTTCCTGTATCCAGTTCTTCCGTCGAGACTGCTGGGCTTGCGGAAAGGTCGGCTGATCTGGGTCAACATGCGTGTGTACTTCGGGCGAAGATGGGACGGATACTTGCCGGTGATGTGCATGTACGCAGCCCTGTCTCGAAGGTCTCCCTCACGACGAGGGTCCGCCGCTATTTCAGCGTAATACTCGCCATAAAGCGAAGCACGATCAACAAGCGGTAAGCGTGTTCGCGTGACGATTGTTGGAAAACGTGTCTGAGTTTGCATGTTGCTTGGCTCCTTTCGACGGGGCGATAAGTGCGAAAAATCAGGGGCTTAGTATGTACGTCGTCCCGAGGATCAGTTTGCACGAGACCGCTCGGAGGTCCAGAGAAAAATGAGACTTATAAGTCGTGGCCTGATTGGTCGCATCGCGTCAATTGCTTTCGCATCATGGATGTGCGGCAACGAATTGGATGGAACTTGCGAAGGATGCGCAAAGAACGCGACATCACTCAGGAAGATTTTGCCAATGCGAGTGGTTTCGATCGAGGCTACATCAGCGGCGTCGAGCGGGGTGTCCGAAACCCATCAGCACTCGTCCTGGAGAGGATCGCGGAAGCATTGGAGGCAGATGTTTCCGAGTTCTTTGATTTATCGTCAGCGGAGGCGACGCAGCGGGAAACTCAATAGTTTCTGGGAAATTGCAGGAACGATGGAACCCAGCACCAGTGTTTGAAGCCCAACCAAATGGAAGATCCTGGATCGGTCAGGCCCTGGTCGCGGGGTAGTGTCAGACGCCTTGAGATTGCATGAGCCCAGGTCACAAGATATGGTGGCCTGAATGCTCATCAAAGCAAGAACATCGCGGTCTTAGGAAGGTGCGCAGACGGAGTATCAAATGTCTCAAGACCCTATGCTGCCCGACCCATCCCGCTTCAGCCTGACGAGTTTCTCGGAGCTCTTGCCGCCCAGAGATCCAATTATTGGGGAGGCGCCGAGCGATTTCGAAGCGTTCCACGACGCGATGATGAAATCGCTCATGCCGGCCACACCATACGAAGCTGTCGTGGCTGAAAACCTCATCGCAATCGAGTGGGAACTTATTCAACATCGGCGCATGCGGGAGGCCAGTCTTCGCCGGCTTGTGAAATCCTCTATTACAGATGCCGTGGTGGCGCATCGAAAGGCTGTGCATTCCCGGGAGATGAATCGTGCCTTCGAGCAGTTCCTTGCGGAAGGCGGGGATGGAGAAAGATGGAAGGATCCCAAGTCTTTCGATCGTCGTTCCGCTGTCAAAGCCGGTGAGGAGTTGGCAGATCGTGCGACATCGAGGAATGCGACAGACCAGCAGGCCGCCCTTGATGAAATCGCGAAGCTGGGCCTCGAGCCGACCGAGGTGATGAGTGCGGCCTATCGGGACTCGGAAGCTGTCTTGGAGCACGATACGAAGATCCAACAATTGGAGAAACGTCGGCGCGATGTAAAGCGCGATTTCGACCTGCTTGTCAAAGTGCGCCCCGTCGAAGGGGAATGGATTGAAGGATGACCCAATCGGGCATCGCGGCGCGCAATCGTGCAAATGCGGCCAAGAGTACCGGGCCGCGAACCCTGGCCGGCAAAGCAGTGGTTTCGCGAAACGCAGTGCGCCACGGGGCAACCTCCCAGCCTGACCCTGAAGTTGTTGCGGTTTGGCTCGCCATCATTCTCGACAGACCCGAGGTTTCGGTCGACGATCTCGTGCCAGCGGACGATCGCGGTTTTCGGGCTCTTTCGCTGGCGCAGGCAGAGGCGCGCCTATTTACGGCCGAGCTTGCTCTATTAGAGTTCGAGCAGGGACGCTCTGACCTGACCGAGCCGTATGATGCGTTCCAAAAGTACGCGCACGAAATGCTCTTCGAGATTAGGTATATGGCGGCTTCGCGGAAACAAATCCGTACCACCAAATCCATGTTGTCAGACATTGCGCGAGTGCATTCGTGGGAGAACGGTGTAGGAGGGCGGCGTCACCGTCTTCTGAAACGATACGTCGGCGAAGCACGTGCGCAGCGCAGGCGTGCCTTATTTTATTGGGTGGAGGACTTGGGAACGCGATCAAGGGTGGAGAGGTAAACCGTCTCATTTCTGGAATCCCGAAACAAAGCCAATTTGCACCTTAGGGTTGATCTCTGAGGGCCACAACATCCCCAATGGCCCTTCGAAATCAGCACGCAATCAGTTTGTTTTGAGTTAAGGTTGGATTTCGATCCATCCAGAGTACCCGCGGTTCTGGCTGTCAGTGAGGTCAGACCTAAATGCAGGTATGGTTGTGGGTAGACTGAAATCATCGGTATCAATACATAGGGCGATTGACATAGCGTCCGGGAATTGAACACCGACAGAGCAAGGTACTCTTAGCGGGAACGCCATACCCGACGGCAAATACGTTGGTGTCACCGCACCCCCAACCGAAACCGCCCCACCACCCCAAAGTGGTCCGACGTCAGCTTCGGGCGCTGCATGATCACGCCCACTCCACCGGTGGCCATGATGTGGTCGATGGAGATCCCTACGCGATCAAACAACTCGAAGGTCGGGATGGGGAGGCCGATGCGTCTCACGCGGGCGGCTTCGGCAAGCCGCACGGTCGATGTGAAGAAGGGCTCGGCGTTGAAGTCGCCTCCCATGATCACCAGGCCCTCGAGTGCCTCCAGTTGCGGGAGGAGGGCGCGGAGGATGTCGGGGCGCAGGCCTTCGAAAAAGACCTCGATGTGGGCTGACAGCACCCAGACGGGGCCTTCGGGCATCATGACCTGAAACCCGGCGATGCCCCATCCTCCGAAGCAGGTCTGAGTTCCTTCCACCATCGGCCAGCGGGACAGGGCGGCGATGCCGCTCAGGTGCTTCACGTAGCAGTAATGTTGCGATGGATACTCGGCCTTCAGGAGGTCGAGGATCACCTTGTCCGAGGACGCGATCTCCTGAAGTGAAATCGTGTCGGGCCGGAAGCGAAGGAATTCGCGCGCGAGTTCCGCGTGGTTGCTCCGGTTCACGCGGATGTTCTTCTGATAGTGGATGATCTCCCGCGTGCCGGTCACTTGGGCATTGGTTGGGATCGGCGCAATGGTCGCGAGGCACAACGCCACCATCGTGATGACCCCGCGCAACGATGTCCTTCCTGCGGTCGATCGTCGTTTGCCTGCCATCGGATTGTCTGTCCACCTGCCGTTTCAGGATCAGGCTATCGACCCGTCGCAGGTCTTCGCAATTGATAATGTGAGAAAACTTGCTGCCTGACGAGACCGTGCGGCCTTGTGATCGGTCCTGTAGGGTATAGAGACGGGAAGCATGGTAGAGCTTCGCCTCGCATGCCATGACGAGCAGGATTCAACCAAAGAAAGGCGAAACGCAGTGCCTGAGAAGAAAGCGCATCTGATTGCCCTGGGCGGGTCTTTTCTGTCTGCCGTGATGATCCTCTGGTTGACGCTCACGCCCCAGGCAGTGTCCGAGATCAAGGATCTGCCGCTCGACAAACTCGCGCATGTGGCGGCCTTTGCGATCTACGTCCTGCCGACGGCGGCGCTCTTTCCGCGCGCGTTGTTGCCCGTCGTGCTGCTCGGGGTCACTTTGGGCGGCGGGATCGAGGTGATACAGCCGTGGTTCGGACGCGCTCAGGAACTGGCCGATTTCGGCGCGGACCTTGTTGGTCTCGCTCTTGGCTGCGCGGTCGGACTTGGCGTCCGCGCATTCCTTCGGCAGGTGCCGCGCAAGGTCTAGCGCAGGACGCTGCGACGCCAGGTGTTCGCGTTGCCTCGGCGTCGTGACCTACGGCCTCACCCTTTCATCCAAACCTATGGACTGAGGCCAGCGACCTGACCGGGGCGCGTGCGCTACCGTCCATTGTCGGTCGTCCCGGCAACGCCTCGTCAGGGGATGTTTCCAGCCTCGATATCGCGGATCAGCAGCCGCAGCGGGGTAATCTGGACGAGCGTGCGGTTCAGCGACGACAGCGGCTGTTCGGGTACGAAGATGATGTCGTTCGGACGAAGCTCCATTGCGGCGGCGACGACAAGGCGGCTGGGGTCCGTCGCGTCAAGCTTGTAGGCGCGCACCGGGCGGGAGCCACGCAGCAGATAGACCTCAGAGCGTTGCGCGATGGGGCTTCCCATGATCCCGCTCGGCGTGAACAGGATGTCGGCGAGCGTCTCGCGGTTCTCGGGCGCGATCGGGACGATGACGGGGGCCACCGCACCGAGGACATAGACCTGACCGGGCTTGTAGCCCATCGCCTCGATGATGACCTGGTCCTGATCGTGGAGGTAGATGTCAGGAGCCTGCGGGTGCAACAGGATGTCCGAGACCAGGCGGTATTCCTGACCGTCGCGCTGGATCTTGATGACGACCACCGTCTGACCGTTGATCTGTTGCCCCGTGGCGGTGATCAGTTCCCGCAGGGTCAGGCCCTGATCCGTGATCGGCACGACCCGGCTGCCCGATACGTTGGAGACGAGGAAGACCTTGCGCGAATTGAATCCCGTGATCTCGAGCTGGAAACTCGGCGCGATGCCGTTGCGGATCAGCACGTTGCGCACGATGTCGCGGGCCTCGGTAATGGTCTTGCCGCCAAGGCTCAGCTTGCCGAGGCCAAGAAGCAGGATCGAGCCGTCGGATCCGATCCGTCCCGCGCTCGTCAGCACCTGATCGGCTGTCAGAACGGAGGAGGAGGCGCCCGGTCCCGTGTCGATCAGTTCGTTGACCGAGGCGACGCCGCCTTCCGCGAATTGCGCGAAGGTCAACTCGTCGCCGAGCCCGAGCCGGTAGATTTCCGGCCGGTTCGCGGGGGGCAGATTGCTTTGCGTCACCGCGCCTTCGGGAACCACGTTCGCAGAGGCGCCGACCCCGGTTCTCATCACGTTGCGCGGGTAACGGTCCGATTGACGGGCCCGAGCGGTGTCGAGCGTAAGGGGCTCGACGATGATCTGAAGATCCTCCTGCTCACCGGGCACCACTTCGACATCGGTCGGCAGCATCGGCGACTGAAGAACCGCCGTGCAGGACGCGAGCGAGAGGAAGGACATGAGGAGCAGGACAGGTTTCACGATGGCGATTACTCGAGCAATAGGATGGTCCGCAGCTTGAGGCTGCGAAGTCGGTGGATCAAGCCCTTCGACGTGCGCCCGGTCCGGCCGACGAGGATGGTCACGGGATCGAGGCTCGAAAGTCCGTAGGCAGCCATTTCAGCGACGGGTGCTTCGGCCGAGAAGATGACGAGGTCGTGCCTGGATGACAATGCCTCGATGGCTGCGTCGAATTTGGAGGAGGCGAGGAGATCCGCATTCTTGCGACCGGCGGCGAAGCCGAACTCGGCCACACCGGACTCGGATTGAGTTTCCGACCAGTATTCGCCGGTTGCGGCTTCATCCGTCGCCGGTTCGACGGTGCGGCTCAGATCGACAACGGCAACCCTTGTACCATTTTCGGCGAGTGCAAGTGCCGTTCCAAGTGCTGCGCTGCGGGCAGTCGCCTTTGCTCTGCCGCCCAAGACCAGTGCGAACCCGGTATCCGGGTGGCGAAGGCTGACGGCAACGTCGGACAGTCGGCTGCCCCTGTTGGCCGACATGTAATCCTGAACACCCGTCAGGTTCCGGCCATTCAGTTTCTTGAGCCAGCCGGCAGGCACCGTGACGGTTGGGTTCAACTCGTCGCGAAACGCGCGGCGCGAGAAAAACACGCCTCTGCGCAAAGCCCACACCAGAGAAACGCCGGACCCAAGAAACACGCCGAGCACACCTGACAATGCCAGGACAAGCATCCGGTTCGGTTTCGCCGGCGACAGGGGCGGCACGGCGCGTTCAAAGATCTGGGCCGTCTCGCCCGTATAGCCTGCAAGCAGGGACTGCGCCTTCACCTGTTCGATCAGGACGGTATAAGAGGCCTCGGCGATTTCGGCCTCGCGTTGAAGGGTCGCCTGTTCTTCCGCAGAGCCGGCATAGGAGATCGCTTCATCCTCAAGCCTGGCTCTTTCCCGCGCGATACGTTCGAGGCTGTCCCGCAGCGTGGCACTTACCGCTGCCAGCAATTCCCGTTCCGGCCAGGTAAACTCGGAGATGATTTCACTCAGGCCAAGGACTCGGCGAAACTCCACGTCGTCGATGATCGGATGCTCCGACCTGAGCTCCAGATATGTAGCTTGGTTCGTATTGCCGCTTTCCACGGCATCCAGCAGGGCGTCTGCCGCTTCACTCAACTCTCGCGCGCGCTCAAGTCGGTTTCTGATCTGATCCAGCGCCACCGACCCCCTGGCAAGGGCCTCGATCGACAACGTCGAGTTGTCAATCGCGAATTCCTTCAGCCGAGCCTGAGCCTCTTCCATCTCGCTCAGTGTCCCCGCGAGGGTCTCGGACAAGTAGGCAAGCTGGCTGCGCTGCCGCGCGTCTGTATCGAGTTCCGTTTCTGTTACGATCAGGTCCATGATCGCGTTGGCAATCAACGCCGCGCGTGCCGGATCCGTGTGGTCGATCTTGATCGAGGTCGCACCGTTTTCCGTACTCTCGATCACGAAGTTCGCACGCAGCGTGTCAACGACGTTCTTCTCGATGATGCTCTCAGGATCCAATTCCCCGGAGTCGTAGCCGATCGCCCTCTTGATCAGGGCTTTCCAGAGGGGGTCCGTCGCATCGGGATCGTAGGTATTGAAATAGTCATCCCCGCGAAGATCGACCGCTTCGTCGACCTTTCCGATGAACACGCGCCCGCGGACCCTGTCGAAGAGGACGTTTCCTTCGTCAGCCAGACCACTTATGCCTGCCAAGGCTGCAAGGCCGGACATCTCACTTGGAAGCGAGAGGCCAGAATTGCTTGAGTCCTCCAGCTTGAACACGGCTTCAGCGGTATAGATCTTTTCCGCATTCAACGCATAGAACCCGCCGGCAACGATCGCGCCCAGCGTCAGGCCTCCGATGAGGCTCTTGTAGGCCCAAAGAGACGCGAACAACTCGCCGAGGTCGATCTCGTCGTCCTGAACTTCCGGGGTGTCCGCCGTCATGTCTTCCAACTCAGATGCTTATGGGCTCGCGGTCGAATAGCCTGATCGACCAACCACTGCAAGCGGCGGGGGTCCGCAACCCACGGCAATATGAACCCGCCGTCAGGCAAGACGGATCGGAAGCGGAAATGCGCCGGTCCCGATTGTCGGGCCTACGCATGAGCGCAGGGGTCCGGCTTCAGTTCCGCAGGTCGAGCCCGAAGCCCTCTGCGTCGCCCAGTTCGGCCATCGCGTTTTCCGTGAAGGACAGGTCGCTCATGTCGGCGTAATCGATGACGGCGACGCCTTCGAAGTCCGGCTTGCCGTAGATGAAGGCGAGGGTCTTCTCAAGCTCGGCGGGCGACATGCAACCGTTGATGCACCAGCGGGACGCGTTGAGTTCGGCGCTCTGGACGAGGCTTTCGCGCGTAAGGTCAGGGCGTTTCTC
Organism: Maritimibacter sp. DP1N21-5; assembly: GCF_019218295.1. NCBI lineage: Bacteria > Pseudomonadati > Pseudomonadota > Alphaproteobacteria > Rhodobacterales > Roseobacteraceae > Maritimibacter > Maritimibacter sp. DP1N21-5. Next base: position 1,916,309 of record NZ_JAHUZF010000006.1, on the reverse strand, counting down.
GGCGGCGATGTCGACCCAGCGGTCGGGATCGGCCTGCATGTCGCGCGAAGTCTCGATGAGTGCGGCGGTGAAGCGCTGGACGGCGTCCTGCTTCTCGGTCAGCGTCTCTTCGAGGCCCGCCACGAATTTCGTGAGTGCGGGCGAGCGGCTGGAAAACTCGTCCGGCGGCACGATTACATGCACGCTGTCGACCGCGCCGATCGAGGAATAGGTGCCGAAGGACACCGTGGTCGCGTCGACCTTGCCGGCGGCCAGCGCCTGGATGCGCACGTCCGGGGCGCCGATGGCCACATAGTCGGGCATCTCGGGTGACAGGCCGTATTCGGTAAAGACGGCCTGGGTCAGCGCGTGGTCGAGGCTGCCGTAGTCCGCGATGGCAAAGCTGCGGCCTTCCAGATCCTCCACCGAGGCGATCTCGGACTTGGCGGCGATCAGGAAAGCGCTGCCGATGGAGCTTGCCACGACGCCGCGCACGGCCACGTCGTTGTCCGCCCTTAGCCTCAACGCCGTGTCGATCGAGATGTCGGCGAGGTCCACAGACCCGGAGTAAAGCGCGGCGGCGGCCTGCGGCGTGCCGTCGAGCTTCACGTAGGTCACCTTGACGCCGTGCTTTTCGAAATAGCCAAGCTCTTCGGCCAGTTGGAAGACCGAGGCCGTGGTCGGGTTGAAGTTGGCGTCCACCACGCCGAGCGCGACGCTCAGTTCCGGCATCGCCTCCTGCGCGGTCGAGGGGAGGGGCAGCGCCATCAGGCCGGCAAGGCCTGCGGCGGGAAAGAGGGCGGGGAGAATGCGGAAAGTCTGGGTCATTTCGGTCTCGCTTTCGGGGTCGTCAGGGGGTTCACATGGCGTCGGATCGTCAAGGTCATCCGGGGCGGTCGAAGACCGGGAGGGGCGCGAATTCGTCGTTCAGGATCGCCGACGGGGTGTCGTGCCCCATCCAGCCGCTGATCAGGGTCGAGTAGATGCGCCGGAAATCGGTCGTGTATTTCAGGTTGCCGTCGTCGAGGTCTTCAAGGCTCGGCACCGCGCCGTAATGCCCGCCTGCGATCGGATTGCCGATGACGAAGGCAGTCCCCGCCGTGCCGTGATCCGTGCCGAGGCTCGTGTTCTCGGGCACGCGGCGCCCGAACTCGGAAAAGGCCATGAGGACCACGTCGTCGCCGCGCCCGAGCCGGTCCATGTCGGCGATGAAAGCCGCGATATGGTCCGAGGTATAGGACCAGAGCCGGGCGTGCGGGTCCTTCTGGTAGACATGGGTGTCGAAGGCGTTGTTCCGGTACGGGACATAATAGACCTGCGTCGGGAAATCCGCGGCGATGAGCGCCGCCACCTTCTCGAGTCCCCAGGGCGCGAGTCCGTAGTCCACCGGCGTGCGGTAACTGGCCCAGGCGTCACGCACGAGCTGTTCCGAAGTCGAGGCGCTCGCCGCGATCTCCTTGAGGAAGTCGAGTGCCGGGTTGGCGTCGCCATTGCCGCGCTGGTCCACGGCGTCCATCATCGCGGCCTGTTCCTCGAACATCTGCCGGGTGAACTTGTTGGGATCGTCGAACACCAGCGGCACATGGTCCTTCGCGTTCACGGCGAGCGACTGGTGATCGTCGATATTGACGAGGAAATTGGCATTGTGGCCCAGCGGGTCGATGGCGTCGGCCATCCGGCCCAGCCAGCCATGCGCCTCGCCGCTGTTGGGCGCGCCGGTCTGCCAGAAGGCCATGGAGGAGAAATGTGAAAACGACGGCTGGTCATAGCCCACGCCGTGCACGATCCCCATCCGGCCGTCCTTGTAGAGCCGTTCGAAGCCGCGCATCGTGCGCTGGAAGCCGAAATGGTCGTCGATCTCGATCAGGTTCTCACGCCGGATGCCAAGCTGCGGGCGGTGCCGGTAATAGGCGTCGTCGCCGTGGGGGATCACTGTGTTGAGCCCGTCGTTCCCGCCCGACAGCTCGACGATCACGAGGATGCGGTCGGTTGTTCCGGCGCCTGCCACCTTGGACCAGACCGGCGAAGTGGTGATTCCGCCCGCACCTTCCAGAACGATGCTGTCATATCCACCGGCGCGAAGCCTGTCGCGGTCGGCGCGGGTGAGTTTCGGCTGTTTCGTCATCGTCTCCTCCCGAAGTGTTCGCGCGGCCTTCAGGCCAGTTGGTATTGCGGCGTGCTCATGATCCCGTGGGCAACGAGGCGGAGGGGATGTTCGAGATAACTCCCCGCGTCGGCAAGGTCCTCTGTCCCGATCTCGCGCGTGAGGCTCGCGATCATCGCGTCGCGTGCGGGCGGGTCGAGGGGGCTGCGCAGGAACCGGTCGGCCAGCGCGTCCACCGCCTCGGCGGGTGTGCGGGCAGGACCGATCATCGCGGACAGGCGGAACTGCCCCGGCGTTCGCGGTGTCGGTTTCACGCGTCGCATCGCCTCCTGCCAGCCCTGGAGGCTCGCGTAGCGGGTGTTGAAGGTCTCGCGAATACCTTGTGTCGAGCTGTCGGCGGCCCCGTCTTCCAGCGTGGCCGCCGTGATCTCCATCCCCTCGTTGATGTTTCGGTTGACCCGGCGCACCTCGCCGCCCGGGTCGAGATTGGGGTCCCGAAAGCTGATCATGTCGGGGAATAAGACCGCCTGCGCGAAATTTCCCCGTTCGAACAGAAGCCCCGGCGTAATCCAGCTTCTCCCTTCGCCCCAGCCCGCAACGGTGGGCGGATAGAGCAGGATCTGCCCCAGCGTCTTGCCCACGGTATAGGGGTCGGGCACACCGGGCAGGGTGTCGAGCCCGAGCTTGCGGTAGGTCGAGATGACCAGTTCCGTGGGCGACTTGATGTGCGACGCGCGCGAGGGTTCGGCATAGAAATCCTGCGACAGGAACAGGGTGCGCAGGAAGGGCGTGATCTCGTAATCGGCGTTGCGCAGCAACGCTCCGAGCGTCGCGGCCAGCTCCGGCGAGACGCTGTCTCGGACGAAGAAGCGATAAATCTTCGCCGCGATGTAATTCCCGGTCGCCTCCTGTTCGAGGATGATGCGCAGGATGTCATCGCCGTCGAAGCGTCCGGTCCGGCCCAGGAACCGCTTCTCGCCGTCGTCGTGTTTCTCCGCGTCGAAGCGGAAGTCGAGGTCGTTGTTGCCCCAGCCGGTGAAGGCACGAGCAGCTTCGCGGATGTCGGTCTCGGAGTAATTTCCGACCCCCATCGTGAAAAGCTCCATGACCTCACGCCCGAAGTTCTCGTTCGGCGCGCCCTTCACGTTATGGGCGGCATCGAGGAAGACCAGCATGGCCGCGTCCTTGGACACGTCACTGAGGAGGGTTCCGAAATTTCCGAGCGCACCCCGGCGCAGCGTGTCGATCTGTTGCTGAATCTTTCGGTAGTCGCGCAGCTTTTCCTCGCTCGTCGCGAAATGCCCATGCCAGAAGAGCGTCATCTTTTCTTCGAGCGGATGCGGGCTCGCCACCATGCGGTTCATCCACCAGAACCCAAGCCTCCGGGTTTCCAGAAGCGTCGCCCTGAGCCAGTAGAAGAAGCGGTCGGTCACCGGCTGAAGCGGGCGGGCTCCGCCGGGTTTGACCTTGACGCCCATCGCCTCGCCGGTGCGTTCGGCGAGTTCGGTCGCGGCGGGCCGGCTCGGGGGGAAATCCTTCAGGCTTTCGTCCCAGACACCAGAGGGGTCGAAGGCGGGCAAGGCAGAGGTGTCGCTGCCCGTGAGCATCGCCTCGACCGCGGCCTCGGGCGTCATGGCGGCCAGCCGGTCGATCTCCTCGGGCGTGCCGCCGAAGCCCGCCCGTTCAAGCAAATGGCCCGCGAAGTCGCGTGACCAGTCGGCTTCGCCGATCGGATCGAACGATCCGGCATTGAGCGTTGCCATGGTCTTTCCTCCCACCGCGCGCGGATTGTGCCCCGCCGTTACGGTAGGGAAATCTAACGCCGTGACGCGTGTTCAGGCACTCTATGCCGGAAATTCGTTTTCCCAATTACGACCTTGGGCGGGGGTCAACGGGCGAGCGCGACCCATCCTCCGGCGCAAGTTCCGTGTCGAAGGCATGGGCCAGTTCCTCGAGCGCGGCCCCGTCCCCCGCCATCCCCTGAATGCGCCGCCAAAGCTCGCCCCGCAGGTCGGCGAAGGCGGGCAAGGCGCGCAGGTCGGCATCGGCGCGTGCTTCGGGCAGGTCGACCTCCATCACGGTATCGACCCGCCCCGGCCGGGGCCGCAGCAACACGATCCGCTGCGACAGGAAGATCGCTTCGTCGATGTCATGGGTCACGAAGACGATGCCCATTCGGCGGCGCGCCCAAAGCCGGTGAAGCTCCGCGCGCAGGGTCTCGCGCGTCATGGCGTCGAGCGCGGCGAAAGGTTCGTCCATCAGGAGCACTTCGGGCTCCACGGCAAGCGCCCGCGCCAGCCCGACGCGCTGCTGCATGCCGCCGGACAATTCGTGCGGATAGGCATCGGCAAAGTCGCGAAGCCCCACGACGCCCAGCAGGTTCATCGCGCGTTCGGCCCGCGCCTGCCGTGACAACCCGCGCAGGGCGAGGACGAACTCGATGTTCCCCGCCACGCTGCGCCAGGGCAGAAGCCGCGCCGACTGGAACACCATGGCCAGATCAGCCTCGGGCGTGGGGGGCTTGCCTCGCACCAGAACCTCGCCGACGTCAGGCGCGATCAGCCCGTTCATGAGGCGAAGCAGGGTCGTCTTGCCGCATCCGCTCGGCCCCACGAGGCTCACGAACTCGCCTTTGTGGATGTCGAGCGACACATCCTCGAGCGCCACCACCCGGCCATCCTTGAACCACTTGCCCACATGGCGCAGCGAAATCAGCGGTTCGGTCACGATCAGCGCCCCTCGGCCATCGACACGCGCCAGCGCCCGAGGCGGCGTTCCGCATAGCGCAGGAGCGCGGTGATCAGCGTGCCCAGTGCCATGAGCACGATTACCACCGCAAAATAGCGATCCATCTGGAACCGGTTGCCTGCTGCGACGAGGAGCCCACCCAGTCCCGACTGCGCCATGGTCAGTTCCGCGATCACGGTGCCCACGGTCGAAATCGCCGCCCCGATGCGCAGACCAGAGAGGATCGAGGGCAGCGCATCCGGCACCATCACCTGCCAGAAGAGCGCGCGTTTGCCGGCCCCGAAGGACTGCGCCATCTCGGTCAGCTCCCGGTTCGCATTGGCGATCCCGGCGGCGGTGTTGATCAGGATCGGAAAGAGCGCCGCGTTCCACACGACGACGACCTTCGCCTCGGTATAAAGCCCGAACCAGACGATGATCAGCGGGATGAAGGCCGCGCCCGGGGTCGAGTTCATCGCGTTCACGAAGGGGTCGAAGACCTTGCCTGCGAACGGAATACCGCCCAAGAGGATGCCGAAGCCGATCCCCGTCACCGCGGCGAGCGCATAGCCCAGAAAGAGAACTGTCAGGGATTCGCCGAGCGCGTGGGGAATGGTGCCGTCCCCGGTCATCTCGATCCCGCGCCGGACCACCTCCACCGGGCTTGGCATGACCAGTTTGCCGGCGATCCGGTTGATGACCTCCATCGTGACCAGAAGCATGAGCGCAATGACGATCCAGGACAGCCACAGAAGCACCCGCTTGCGCTGCCGAAGCCGCGCTGCACGCGCGGCACTCTCTACAATCGACCGCGCCACGCTGTCGTCAGTTGTCTCCACCTTGCTCGTCCCTCCCGACGCGCCCCGCCGCCCCTCCCTGAAGCGCCGCTGCAGGGTCCGTCCACCATAGGGCCCGGCTCATTCGAGTGGCAAATATTCTCTATTGAGGCAGGGCTGCGCCTCAGGGAACCTTGCCATGCGGCGACAAGGAACGTCACCAAGACTTCCGTATTCTTGACATGAAGTTAGCCTAGGAACGATTCCCAACGGCGGCCGGCATCGACACGGCCGCACCGAGACGAGCACCGAATGCGCATTTTGATTGTGGTCAGTGATTTTCCGAAGGTGACGGAAACCTTCGTTCTCGCGAACGCGCGCCATTTTTTGGCACGCGGCCACGATCTGGGCGTGTTTCACCTCAAACCGTTCCGCCACGGCGAAGTCACCCATCCCGACGCCGCCCATGTGGTGGCGCGTGGCATCGGCCTGCCTTGGATCACAGGCGAAAGCCTCGTCGGCCTTCTCTGGGGATTGTCGCGTCCGGCTCTGTTCTTGCCGGTCGTCGCGCGGCTCGTCGCGGCCTTCTGGCGCGAGCCTTCCCGGCTGACTGCCTCTCTCGCCATTCTGCCCAAGTCCCTCGCCATGGCGCGACAGCTGCGCCGCGATGGAACCGCGCATATCCATGCCGAGTTCGCGGGCTATCCCGCCACCGCTGCCTGGATCATTTCGACCTTCTCCGGCGTGCCCTTCAGTTTCTCGGCCCATGCCCATGACATCTTCCTGACGCAGGGCCTGCTCGCGACCAAGGCCCGCGCCGCCCGGTTCGTCCGCGCCATATCGCGGTTCAACAAGGACTTCATCGAGGCCGTCCCGGGGGTGCCTGCGGGCCAGGTCGAGGTGCTTCACTGCGGCGTCGCGCTGGGCAATCCTGCGCCGCTTCCGCCGCCGCCGGATGCCACGATTCCCCTCCGCTTGCTCTTCGTCGGCGCGCTCCTTCCGCGCAAGGGCGTGCAACACCTGATCGCCGCGCTCGCGGCACTCCCCGAGGATCTTGCCTGGCATCTCGACGTGATTGGCGGCGGTTCGATGGAGCCGGCGCTCCGGGCGCAGGCCGCCCCGCTTGCCGACCGGATCACCTTTCACGGGCCACGTGACGCAGGTGCGGTGCGGGCCGCGATGCGCGCCGCCCATGCGGTCATCGTGCCCTCGGTCGAAGGGGCGGGAGGCCGGTCCGAAGGGATCCCCGTCGTCCTCATGGAGGCGCTGGCCGAGGCTCGTCCCGTCGTCACCTCGCGCCTCTCGGGCATCCCGGAACTGGTCGTGGACGGCGAGACCGGGTTCCTGACCGAGCCCGGCGACGAAGCCGCGCTCACCCGGGCGCTTATGAGCCTTGCCTCCGACTATCCCGCCGCCGCAGCGATGGGCCGGCGCGGCCGCGCCAAGGTCGAAGCCGAGTTCGACATCGACGAAACCGCCGAGGCGCTCCTGCGCCGGATCGAGGAGACCACCCCATGATCCTGACCGCCGCGATCTTCTGGGTCGCCGTCGCCCTGATCGCCTATGCCATCGTTGGCTATCCGCTCGCGCTCCTTGCGCTGTGGAAGCTGCGCGGCCGTCGCAGGCTCGCCCAGACGGTCCAGCCGCGCAACGTGGACTTCCTGATCCCTGCCCACAACGAGGCCGACCATATCGAGGCCAAGATCGCCAACACGCTCGCGCAGTCGAACCCCCATGGGCACGCTGTCCGGGTCATTGTCGTGTCGGACGGCTCGACAGACGACACCCTGGCCATCGCGCGGGGGATCGAGGATCCCCGGGTCGAGGTCATCGAAACGCCGGGACGTGCCGGCAAGCTCGGCGCGCTCAATCAGGGGCTCGCGGCCTGCGCAGGCGACGTCATCATCTTCTCCGACGCGAACGGGCTTCTGGACGACGGGGCGATGGCCGCGATCATGCGCCACTTCGAGGACCCCGAGGTCGGCGGCGTCTGCGGCAAGATCACCGTGGCCCGCACCGGCGACATCGCGAAGGCGGACGGTTTCTTCTGGCGATATGACCAAGCGATGAAGCAGGCGGAGAGCGATCTGGGCGGCGTCGTCTCGGCGCAAGGCTCGCTCTATGCGATCCGCCGCACGCTCACCGCGCCTTTGCCGCAGGGCGTGGCCGATGATTTCCTCATGTCGACCCGTGTCGTCGACCAGGGCTTCCGCCTCGCTTTCGAGCCCCGAGCGCAGGCACGGGAGCATGTCACCGAACGCGCGGGCGACGAAATGGCCCGCCGGGTGCGTTCGACCGTGATGGGCTGGGCCGCGCTCATGCAGATGCGCCACCTGATGAACCCGGCGCGCACCGGGCTTTATGGCTGGCAGCTCTTTTCGCACAAGTTCCTGCGCCGCCTCGTCCCGGTCTTCCTGATCGCAGCCTTCGTGACCAATCTGCTCCTTATCGGCACGACGCCCTTCTGGTCGTGGCTGGGTTCGCTCCAGACGGCGGCCTATGCGCTGGTTCTCGCCGCCTGGGTCCGGCCCGAACTGCGCCGCCTGCCGCTCGTAGGCCCGCTGATGTTCTTCGTCATATCGAACCTCGCCATGCTCATCGGGCTTTGGCGCTATTACCGGGGCGAGCGTGTGTCGGTCTGGACCCCGGTGCGCGACATGGGTGCCGCGACGGACGAGGCCGAACGGTGAAGCCGCCGGTCTTCATCCTCGGCCTGCAACGTTCCGGGACCACGTGGCTCGCCAATCAGCTCGCCGCCGTGGCCGGGGTGGCGGCGGTCCAGCATCCCGACCACCACGGTGTACACGAAAGCGTCTTCTTCTCGCATTTCGCGCGCCACTTCAGTGACTGGCACGACCCCGGCGTCCGCGCGGCCTTCGCAGAGGCCTTCTTTGCCAGTGACTACGCCCGCCTGACCGGGCTCGACCCGGATGCGCTGCTGCGAGCGATGGAGGGTGCGGGCAGCCCCGCCGAGGTGTTTCGCCGCGTTATGGAGGCCTTCTGCGCCGCACAGGGCGCCGACCTCTGGATCGAAAAGTCGCCCCATCACACGCTGCTCGCCGCCGAAATCCGCGTCGCGATCCCCGAGGCGCGTTTCCTCATGGTCGAACGGGCGCTGGTTCCGCTCGTCCAGTCGCGCCTGCATGGCTTTGGCCGCGACCCCAAGCCGGGTCTTCGGCTGATGCTCGACATCATCCGGGGCACCGTCGTCGCGGTCCTTTACCGCCGCGAGATGCGCCGCCTTGCGCGGAGAGGGCAGGGGATGCTCCTGCGCTACGAGGACCTCCTGGCCGACGATGGCCCGCTTCGGACACGGCTTCTGGCCTACATGGACCTGCCGTCCGACAGCGCCGCGATGACGAGTCGCTATGCCGCCAATTCCTCTTTCTCCGGCAAAGGTCGCGCCGCGCCCGGACCGGGGTTTCGCGTCTTGGTCGGACTGACGGCGGTTCTCGCCGGGCTCGTGCCCTTGTCCCTGTTGCGCCGCTGGCAATTGCGCCGCGACAAGGCCCGCGCCGCGGCAAGTGGCGGCGACTGGCCCGACTGGGTCTGGAGCCAGACCGGCTACCGTCCCCGCGCGGCGAGCACCTCGGAAAACAACGCGGCATAGGCCGCCGCCGAAGCCGCGACAGTGTATTTCCCGGCGCGTGCGAGGCCAACGCCCTGTGCCGCCTCGCGCGCTTCCCGGTCCTCGGAAAAGCGGCTCAACGCCCAGGCGATCGCCGCGGCGTCCCGGTTTGGCACGAGGCACCCGGCGCCGTCCGCCAGAAGGATCGCGGGCCCGAAGGGGCAGTCGACCGACACCACCGGCAGCCCGACCGATTGCGCCTCAACGATGGCGTTGCCGAAGCCTTCGACCTTGGAGGTGCACAGAAACAGATCCGCGTCGCGCATCGCCTCGGCCGGGTTTTCGGTTCGCCCGGCGAGCGTCACCCGCTCCGAAATTTCCAGCGACGCGATGTCCCGAGCCAGCGCTTCTCGCTCATCACCCTCGCCAAAGAGCGTAAGCGTGAAGTCGTCGGGCAGTTCCGCCATGACCCGAAGCGCGAGCGCGAAATCCTTCTCGGCACTCAACCGTCCAAGGCTCACGATCCGCCGGGCCTGCGGCGCAAGCGGGCGGGAGGATACTTCCGTTACCACCGGGTTGGGCAGCTCCTTCAACGGCGGACAGGCACGCCCGAGCATAGCGGCATGTTCATCGAGGATCGGTCGGCTCGGTGCAACCAGAGCATCGGCGCCGCCATAGAGCGCCCGCATGATCGCCGGGCGCAGCCAGGGACGCTTGCGCGTGGCAAGGAAGGCGCGCACCGGGATATGCTCGCCAATGATCACTGCGGGTGCAGTGGGCACCGCCGACCGGCGCAGGCGCCGTGCGGCAATCAAAGCGGCGATATTGGTCGCGTTGGTGGCGCTCAGAAGGATGTCCACGGGCCGGGCGCGCAGCTCGCGCTCCAGCGCCCGGGCCGCTGCCAGCATACCGCCCGCCCCCAGATCGGCGACCGACCCGGCCCGCTCCAGAAGATCGCCCTCGGCCCGCTGCAACAGGAACCGGACCCGGAACCCCTGCTCCTCGAGGAGCGGGGACAGCCGGATCATGCTTCGTTCGATCCCGCCGGTCCGCAGATGCGGCAGGAAGATCCCGATTTCGGGCGCGTCAGGCGGCACAGGTCACTCCGGCTAGGGTTCCACCCGGTGGCAGGGCGGGGGGCCGTCCCTTACTGGCCCGAAACCTGCGCCAGTGCGAGGTGTTTTTCCACGATGGCGACACGTGCCTGCTCGCGCTTGCGGCGGGGCGGACGCGGCGCGATGACCGGATCGTCCATCAGATAGCGGTCGATCAGATGCGAGGCGAATTCGATCTTCGGTTCCATCCGATGGGTCATTCCACGCGCGTCGCTTTCGATGGGCACCAGCCGGACCGAGGCGCGCCGAAGACCGTGCCCGGTGCGGATCAGGATCTGGCCCTCGCCGCGGTAATTGCGGTGCTGGAGCGCAAGGTCGAAGCCCTCGACCTGCCAGACCGTTGCATTGATCCCCGACTGGCAGGCATAGGTCAGGCCCCAGTCATCGGCCTTGCGACGCGGGTTCGACCCCACGAGCTTCTGCCCGATCAGCCGCACCGACTTGGCCAGAACCGCGAGCGCGACGGAAACAAATAGCGCCACTTCATGACGGTAGCTCACCGGCTGCGTCGCGAGTTTGTAATTGTAGCGCGCGCGCAGACGTTTGGACGTGCCATGCGACATGTAGACCTGTGTCGGCCCGATCAGCCCGGGCTTCACGGCGAAACGGATGCCGTAATTCGGGTTCTTCGCCTCTTCGATGGCGGCGATCACGTCGCGCACGGGCCGGGGACCCACGATGTTCATGTCGCCCCGCACGATGTTGAGAAGCTGCGGCAACTCGTCGAGCCGTGAGGCCCGCAGATAGCGCCCCAGCGGCGTTTCGATCCCCGAATTGCGCGGCAAGACCTTGTTCCCGGTCAGCGCCTGCGCCGCCCGGGTGTCGAGCGTGCGGAACTTGTAGATCTCGAAGGCCTGCCGGTCCTTGCCCAGCCGGGTTCCGCCGTAGAAGATCGGCCGCCCCTGCGTGAGTGCCACAAGGAACGTCACCACCAGCAGGAGAGGCGATGCGACAAGCAGCAGCCCAAGGCCCACGGCCCGGTTATAGATCGTATGCAGCAGGGGATTGCGGGGAAGGTAGCCGCTCACGCAACTGCGCAGGGGCCTTGTGGACGCCACGGTGCGCTGCGGCGCAGCACTCGTGAAGGCCAGCTTTTCCCTGCGTCGGTCTCGTCTTGCGTCGGCGTACGAACCGCCGAGTCTGTCCCGTTTCGCGTCGTCCCGATGCTGCGGATGCAAAAAAGTATCCTGCTCGGCGCCCGCAGTGGCGCCGTAGCCCAATTCGTCAAACATTTACTTCCCCCAGGCTCCTGACGCACGAGGACGGGGGAACACATCCCCGCCGTGATCGTGCCACCAAAAAGTCTGAATTCATTTAAGGAAAAAATGTGGCGAAATGGAAGGAAAACCGCAGGATCGCAGGCATTTACAACCGGTCTGTCATTCGGAATGCCAAGATTTTGCCCCAATTCAGGGCGATTGTTTCCGATGCGCGAACAACCGTTAACGGGTGACGCTGGGGAAGCTCTCGTTGCGCGTGTGAAAACGCGAATCGTTCGCCTGTTCCGCGGTCCGTCTCGGGAAGGTAGGTAAAGGTCCGCCGTTTCCGCTTCCGGAAGGGGCGGTCAGCGCCGGAGAATTCTGCGGCGCAGCGACGACAGGAGGTGGCGCATCTCGGGTTGTCCCAGTGCCAGCCCGATACCGACATAAGCGGCGATGAACACCGCGCCGGACAGGATCACCTGTCCGATCTGCACGGCCTTGCCCATCACATCTGCGCCGACCGCGGAGAGCGCGGCGGCCGTCAGCCAGGCCAGCCCGCCAGCGGCAAGCGCCGTCGTGACCACCGTCACGCTCTCACGAGCAAGCCGCGGGGCGAAGCCGGGTCCCAGCCTGCGCGACAGGCGATACCCATGCCAAAGCGTCTGTGGCAGGGTGGCGCCTATCGCCGCCCAGCCAAGTCCGGCGAGCCCGAGGCCCGGCACGAGCCACGCCATGAGCCCGAGCCGCAGGACCAGCGCCGCCGACATGGCGACGGCAAAGTGCCGAGCCTGGCCGATCCCGGGCTGCGCCATGAGAGCGACCTCCAGGACGCTGGCCGGGGTCTGGAACAGGGACGACAGCGCGAAGAGCGTGACCAGCGCCGCGACCATGCGGACGGAGGCGTCGTCGAACGCGCCGTAGCCCAGAAGCGCGCCTGCGAGGGGGCCGGACAGAACCGCGACAAAGACCGCGACCGGCGCGGTGAAGAAGAGCGCCCGCCGAAGGCCGCTCGCGATCTCGTCCACCGCCGCGTCGCGGTCGCCCGCCGCCGCATGTTCGACGAAGCTCGTGTAATAGACGACCAGCATGGAGCGCATCATCTCGGTCACGCCGATGCTCGAAATCCGCTGCGCCAGCGTCAGGATCGCGATCGCGCCGACCCCGGCAAGCGAGGCGAAGTAGTTCTCGGCAAAGGTCGAGACCACGAAGAAGGTCGTGGTGATGGCAACGGCGGCGGACCGGTTGGCCAGCCCGCGTCTATCCTCGGGTGCAGGGTCTGGGGTCTGGTCCGAGGGGACCTCCTGCGCCGCCAGTTCTGCCACCACCCGAAGCCGCACCCGCAGATAGACGCCCCAGACGATCAGCTGTCCCAGAACCGAGGCGATGGCGACCGCCGCGATGCCGAAGCCGAAGGGCACGCCCGCCAGTGCCAGCAGGATCAGGAGCCGGGGCAGGAGCCTGAGCAGGACCGGTGCGGTGAAGCGCCGCGAGGCATTTAAAAATGCCCCCGAGACACTGGTCGCCGCAATCGCCGGCAGCGCCACGCCGAGGTACTGAAGGAAGCGTCGCGACAGCTCGAAGGCCTCGTCCGAAAGGCCCGGCGCCATGGCGCGGGTGATCGCGTCGGGGAACAGAAGACAGCAGACCGCGACGATCCCGCCGACCACGGCAAAGCCGATCTCGGTCCGTCTGAGCCGCCACAACGCCCCTGCCGCGCCGTGCCGTCCCAAGGCGCCCACGATCTGCGGCACCAGCGCGGTCTGGGTGATCGCATCGGCGACCAGCGTCCAGTTGCCCATGAGCCGGCGCATGAAGAAGAACGCGTCCGAGGCCGCGCCCGCCCCGAAGAAGAAGGCCACGCCCACCGCGATGATCAGGCTCATGCCCATGCCGAGGGCGCGCAGAAGGAACTGGATCAGGATCGCCGCGACGCCGATCCGCGCCGGCCCGGCCAAGGGCCCCTGTCCGTCCTGCCCGACACTCATGCCGCCGTCCCGCCGGTCCGTCCGATATGCGACAAAGAAAACAGTGCGTTCACCCGGTACTGGTTGCAGGCTCTTCTTAACGCGGGTTACCGTCCGCCGGAAGCCGTCTCGGAAAGCGGCTCGCAAACCGCCCGAGCGCCAAAGGCTCCGATAAGTGCCCGATGTGACAACAGATACCAAGGCAGACACCGTTCCCGGTCGCGCTCCGACCACGACCTACGGTCGCTATACTTGCGAACGCATCACCGACCCGGCGCGGTTTCGTGCCATCGCGGGGGAGTGGTCGCGTCTTCATGCGGCCTGTGGCGGCACCGTCTTTTCCCACCACGACTTGCTTTTCGCCAAGCTCGAAACCTCGATCGAAAAACGCCGCGCGCTCTGTGCCGTGACTCTTTGGGAGGGGGAGCGGCTGGTGGCGGCGGCCTGTCTGGCCCGGCGCCGCGAAAGGATCGCCCGCAAGATCCCGGTGAAGGCGATGAAACTCACCTTTCTCGACCAGTTCGACGTGGGCTGGAACGACGTGCTCCTCGACCCGCAGACGCCCGATGCTGCAGCCGCGATGGTGCGCGCCTGTTACGATGTGCCAGGGGTCAAGATCGCGGACCTCTTCCCGATCTCTCCCTATGCTGGAGGCCCCGCCTTCATCGCCGCCGCGCGGGCGACGGGCCGAATGCTCGACGAGCAGACCGAAATGCTGTCTTCCATCGTCGATCTCGAGGGCGGGCAGGAGGGGTTTCTGTCCCGCAGGTCCAAGAACACCCGCACGAAGCTGAAGCAGCTCATGCGCCGCACCAGCGGGCCCGAGTTCCAGTTTCTGCGATCGGGCGACGACGACGAAAAGGCGCATGGTCTTCTGGACGAGGCGCTCGAGATGTCGTTTCGGTCCTGGAAGGCCGAGGTCGGCACCAACATCGGGGCGCGCGGCGACGAGCGCGGCTTTCTGCACCGGATTCTCGCCAAACCGCCGGCGGGATGCCGTTTCTACGTCGATCTGCTGCGGCGCGACGGGGAGGCGGTGGCCTTCGCGCTTACCCTCACGGATGGTCGGCGCGCCTGCGGTCTGATCACCGACTATGACATGTCGTTTCAGAAGGAAAGCTACGGACGGGCCGTCTTCATGCAGTCGATCTACAATGCTGCCGCCGACGGGGCGGTCCTCTTCGACACCATGCGCCTTACGCCCCTGTCCGAGAATATTCACGACGATCTCGAAGACCTGAAGCGCTGCCATCTGCGCTTGGGCTACGGTCTCGCGCCTCTTGTCGTGCGGATCGAGGCGCGCTTGCGCGGGTTTCGTGACCAGACCGGGCTCAAGGGCACGCGCGTGCACGGTCGGCGCAAGTTTCAGTCACAGAGCTGATCGCGACACGGGCTGGCGACGAGGTATCAGGCCGACGTTCGCATCGCGACCACAACACATTTCCGGAACGGAAACAGTCCATTCACTCCGAATTCATTGCGGGATCGGAGAGGGGGCTGTTAAGTTAACCGAGGGGTAGCAGCAATTTGATCGCCAGTGATGTTTAGATGCGAGATCGTGTCCGAGCCGGCCCGGTTTCGGACCTTGTCCAAGGAATGGTCCCGGTTGCACCGCGCCTGCGGCGCGACCGTATTTTCGTTGCACGCCCTGCTGGTCGCCAAGATCGAAACTTCGCTGGAAAAGCGTCGGGCCCTGCACACGGTCGTTCTGTGGCAGGGCGACCGGATGGTGGGCGCGGCATGCCTCGCCAGACGCCGGGCGAAGATCGGACGCAAACTTCCTTTCCGGGCGATGAAGCTCACCTTCCTCGACCAGTTCGACATTGGCTCCAATGACATCCTTCTCGATCCCGAAGTGCCAAGCGTGGCCGAGGCGATGGTGCAGGCGGTCTATAGCCAACGCGATGTGAGCGTCGTCGATCTCTTTCCACTATCCTCCGAGGCTGGTGGCCCCGCGTTTCTGGCTGCGGCCCGTGCGGCGGGCCGGGTCCTTGCCGAACGCGATGAAATCCAGTCCTCGCTCATCAATCTGACCGGTGGGGCCGAGGGGTTCCTGTCGCGCCGCTCGCCCAAGACCCGCGAGACCCTGCGCAAGAAGATGCGTCGGGCACAGGCACAGGGTTTCGAGTTCGTGCGAGCGCGCGCCGGGGACCGGAACGCCCAAGCGGTTCTGGCCGAGGCACTGGAGATGTCCTTCAAGTCGTGGAAGGCGGCCTATGGCACCAACATCGGCGCCCGCGCCGAGGAGCGGGGCTTCCTGCACCGCATGGTCGCCTGGCCGCCCAAAGATTGCGCCTTCTGCGTCGATATCCTGCGCAAGGATGGCGAAGCGGTGGCCTTTGCTATCACCGTGCATTACGGCGGACGCGCCTATGGGCTGATCACCGACTACGATGCGGCCTATTACAAGGAAAGCCTCGGCCTCGTCGCCTGCGTGCAGGCGATCTATGACGCCGCCGATGCCGGTTGCACGGTCTTCGACACCCTGCGCTTGTCGTCCCTCACTGACAGCATCGGGGACACAACCGAGGCCCTCACGCGCTGCCACATCCGCACCCGCTGGAATCTCGCCGCCGGGGTCGTCCTGTTCGAAGTCGGCCTCCGTCGGCTCATCGACTGGTCCGGTCCGCGCGCCAAGCGCCCACAGGGGCGGCGCAAGTTCCTGACGCAGGGTGTGACGGGTCAATGACGTTTTCGATGCGGCCGCCCCAAGCGGACGAGGGGCCGACCTGCCGGGACGGCTTTCCCGTCCACCAATGCACCGCATGGGATCACCTCGGCCCGCAGTCACCGCGCCAGACCAACCTCGCCTTCACGCTGGACGGCCCGGTTCGCGCGCGGGGCATGATCCGCATCACCCGCGTCCTGCCGGGGCTCAGCGTCGCCGCGATCCAGCGCGGACCGGTCACGCCGTCGCCCGCCGACCTCGCTCATGTCCTTCCGCCGATCGAGGCCGCGCTCGCCGCCCGTGGCGTGGCGACGCTCACCGTGAACCCGGTCTGGACCGGTGACGACGTGCCTGCCGCCCGAGAGGCGCTCGTCGCGCAGGGCTATGCGCAGGTCCCTGCCGCGCTACAGAATTTTCCCACCGCCACGGCCGGGCTCGACCTGACGCGGAGCGCCGACGAGATCCGCGCGGGCATGTCGAAGTCCGGCCGCAAGGACCTGCGCAAGGCCACCGACAACGGGATCGCAGCGCGCCCCATGGCCTCGCTCTCCGAGGCCGAGGCCGCGAACGAGGCGATGCGCGCCATGGCCGCCGCTACAGGCATGCAGACCGACGCCCAGCATGATTTTCGCAGGCACTTCGACTATCTGTCGCGTCACACGGACGATGGCGTCATCCTTGTCACCACGCTCGATGGCGAGGTATTCGGAGGCCTTGTGAGCTACTGCGAGGGCGACGTGGGCTACGGGTTCAATCTTTGCACCCGGCCCGACATCACCCTGCCTCGCACCCATGTGATGATGTTCGAGGCCGCCCTCGCGCTCAAGGCGAAGGGCTGTCGTCGCTTCGATCTTGTCGGCTATGACAGCGGCGGAGACGCGCAGCGGCTGGGACGGTCGATGTTCAAGAAACACTTTGGCCCGGACATCATCGACGTGCTGCCCATCTTCTCGAAACCCCTGCGCCCCTTCGCCCACCACGCCGTGCAGGGGCTTCGCGCCACGCTCCGGCGCGCCCGCGGCCTGCGCCACAGGACCGGAAAGGGAGGGCAGGATGCTTAGAGGCTTCGTCCGCGCGTTGGCGGTCTCGCTGGCCTTGGCGACACAGCCGGCCCTTGCGCAGGGCACTGATGTGGGCCGCCTCTGGTCGCTTACGCCTGCGCCTAATCCGCGCCTCGGCCTCGCCTTTCCCGGCAAGGACCCGAGCCTATATGGCCGCATCGCCGGGATGGGCATCGGCGTCGTGCGGATCGGCGTGGGCTGGAAATGGCTCGAGCCGGAAGCGGGCGAATACCGTTTCAAGTCGCTCGACGCCCAGATCGCCGCGCTGGATGCCGCCGGGCTTGTCCCCTTTGTTACGCTCGAGGCCGACGCGCCTTGGGCCGTGGACCACGGCGACCGGGTCAAGAATGGCACGCCGCGCGACCTTGCCGACTGGTCGGCGCTCGTTACGCGCCTCGTCGAACGCTACGACATGGACGGCACCGAGGACGGTCCCGCGTTGTCGCGCCCGGTGCGGTTCTGGCAGGTCGCCAACGAACCCCTGTCCGACGCCAACAAATCGGGCGGCTGGGCGGGGAGCGACGCGGACCTCGTCGCCTTCGTGAATGCCGCGCACGATGCCGCGAAAGCCGCCCATCCGTCGGTCACATTCGTACTGGGGGGGATCGCGTCGATGAACCTCGATGCCTTTCTGGTGACCCGCCAAGGCGCCGACATGCCGGTCCAGCAGGTCTGGCAGAACGGCACGAAGACCGTGCTGTCCACCGATGACGCGGACATGATGGCCAGCCTCGATGCCGCCTACGACCGGCTCGAAACGCTGCTGTCTGAGGGCCGCTACGATCTTGCCGACGCGCATCTTTATGGCCCCGAGGACCGCGACCCGGCCCGCCTTGCCCTGATCGGCGAGCTTGCAGGCACTCCGGCTCTGTCGAGCGAATGTGGCGGGCCGTCGCTCGACTACGGCGGGACCTACAGCGGACAGGAGCATTACCGCGCCGTGCTCTGGCGCAATCTCAACGTGCTCGCCTCCGGCGCGCCCTTCTGCCTGTGGTTCGGGCTGGGCGAAGGGCTCGGGTCCACCTTCGGCAACAGCCGGGTGCAGCTTCTCGACCCGCAGCTCGACGACAAGCCGGGCACCCATGCCTACCGCCTTCTTTCAACGATCCTTGACGAAAAGGCGACCGTGACCCGCCTTGCTCCCGCCTTGTTCGAGGTTCAGACCGAGGCCGGCCCCGTGCGCATCGCCCTGACCGAGGCGGGTATCCGGGCGCTGGCCGATCTTGGTCCCCTCATGCAACCGGCGCTCTGCATCCGTGATGCCGAGACGCAGGAAACCGATGCCATCGTCTCCGCTGCGCCCTGCGACGGTTACGCGATTCTTCTTTCCGGCCCGGGTCTGTCCCGGGTCTTCTGACGAGTTCTTTCATGTTCCAGCATTACGCCGACCTCTTCAAAATCTACTGGCTCCGCATCCTGATTGGTGCGCTCGTCGCAGGTGCGCTGACGCTGGTGGTGTCCTCTGTCGTGCTGGTCAAGTCACCGTCCTATACCGCTTCGGTCACGATGAACATGCAGCCCTCGGAACAGGCGCTGACCTTCAACCGCGAGTTCCTCGGTCAGTCCCAGTTCAACCCGGCCACGATCATCGCTCAGACCCATATCGAACGGCTCCTGAGCCGCCCTGTGGCCGAGCGCACGCTTGAAAAGATGATGGCCGAGGCCGGTGACGAGGTGTCTCAGGAGCCCTCCGGACTCGCCGCTCTCAAGGCCTGGCTCTGGCGCACCTGGACGCGGGCGAACTACGGCAGCTTCAAGGAACTGTCCGAACACGACCAGATGGTGAACACCATTCTGGGCATGTTGACGGTCGAGGCGGTCGAAGGCAGCTACATCCTGCGCCTGTCCGCCACCTTCGATTACCCGGAAGTGGCGGCGCGGATCGCCAATGCCCATGCCGAAAGCTATATCGAGATCGTGTCGGAAGAAGTCGCCGACCGCACCAGCACGAACGCCGTCATCATCCGAAACCGGATCGCCGAACGACAGGGCGAGCTGGATGCGCTCTTCGGGCGGCTCACAGCGCTGCGCGAAAGCTATGCGATTTCGGACCTTCAGACCGAAAGTGAAGTGACCATTCAGGCGCTGCAGGACGCGGTGACGGCCAAGGGCACGGAAGAGATCGACCTGATCCTCGCGCAGCGCGAACTGGCCGAGCTCGAACAGCGCTTTTCGGGTGCCGCGACGTCCCGTCAAGGGCCGATCGAAGAAGCCCGCACCAAGGTCTCGGACCTTCAGGAGCGCGTGGCCTTCCGGGACGAGCAGATCGCGGGCTACCGGGCGCAACTGGCGGATCTGGGCGCACGTCAGGCCGAGTTCGAGGATCTCGACCTGCAAAGCCGCGCGGTGCAGACCGACCTCGCGGCGCTCCGCCAGCAGCTCATGCAATTCGAGCTTGGCGCGCAGGCGCAGGCCGGGCAGGTGCAGATCCTCGCGCCCGCGACGGTGCCGGTCTACCCGTCGTCGCCCAAGGTGCTGGTCTTCACGATTTCGGCCCTCATCACCGGCGCGCTCCTCGTTGCGCTGGGCATCGTCATGCAGGACCTCTTCGGCACCCGCGTGCGCACCGCCTCCGACCTCGCCGCGCTGGTGGGTAGCCGCGCGCTCCCTACGATCGACCGATCGGTGACACGCGGCCGCCGTGGCGGGGTCGTGGGCCGGTTCCGCGAAGCCGCCCAACGCCGCATGGTCCGCCGCTTCATGGTCGCCTTCGGCCAGAAGATGAGTGCCGAGTCCGGATGGAAGCGCCGCAATCTCCTCGTCACCGGGTTCCTGGAACCCAAGGAACTGATCGAGGTGCGGAACTTCCTTGGCCGGGTGGTGCAGAATTCGGTCTATCTCGGCAATTCCGAGGACCCCTTCCGCGTCACCTCCATCGGGCCGATCCACTCCATCAGCGATTGGGACAGCCTGCCGGACGGGCAGGTGATCGTGGTCATGCACCCGCTCACCCAGAATGCCGCCGACCTCGATGGTCTGACCCATTTCGGCGAGAAGAAATCCCGCGATCCGCTTTTCGTCCTGTGGGAATAGGCGCGCCGTGGCCGACCGCCAAAGCATACGCAAAGGCCGCCTGATACTCTGGGGCGGGTTGGCACTGGCGGGCCTCGTCGTGGCGGTCTTCTGGCTGTTGGCGGGACTTGCGCTCACCGGCATCGCGCTTCTCATGCTGGCCCAGCGGCAGGGTGTTCCGGTCATGGTCTACCATTCGGTGACCACCGATCCCGGCTGGCTGCCCTGGGGCCACAACATATCCGTCCGGCCCGAGGTCTTTTCGGCGCAGATGGCGCACCTTGCGTCCAGCCGCTGGCGCGTGGTCCCGAGCGCAGAGGTCTACGCGGGCAACACCGACCACCGCTCGGTGGCCCTTCATTTCGACGATGCCTATCTCGATTTCCTGAATGCGGCACCCATCCTGCGCAGGCATGGCCTGCCCGCGACGGTCTTCGCCTCGTCCGACTTCATCGACCCGTCGAAGGGGCAGCGCGCATCAGCGGGACGCGGCTACCTCAACGCAGATGAATTGCGCGCGCTCGATGCCGATCCTTTGTTCGAGGTCGCCTGCCACGGCAAGGACCACGCGCGGCTCCCGGTCTCGGGCCGCACCAAGCCGCGCGAACCCACCCTGTGGGGCCCGGAAACCGCTTTCCTCTGGTCGCTGATCCCGGGTGACAAGTCGCGCTGGTTCGACAGGGCCCCGCCGCCCGTGGCCGAGGTGCCGGAGACCGACTCTGCGCTCTGTGCCAACCTGTGGAGCGGCGCGGCGCCCGAGGACGACGCCGCCCGCGATGCCCGGGTGACGGCAGACCTGACCGAGGCGCGCGAGGCTCTCTCGGCCATTCTCGACCGCCCGGTCACGACGCTTTGCTGGCCCTTCGACCGCGTCATGCCCGCCGCAACCGGTGCCGCCCGGGCGGCGGGCTTCACCGCCTTCACCGGCGGGCGCGCCGACAACCCCATCGGACAGCCGACCGATACCCTGTCGCGCACCCATATTACCGACCGCGCCGCAGGAGGCGGGCCGATCTGGCTCGAGGTCCTTATTTTCCGTGCCCGGCTCGAAGTTGCCTCCGGCAATCTTCTGTTCTGGCCGCTGGCCGCGCTGGCCGCGCGGCTGCGCGCCCGCCGTTTCGCCATCCTGCATGGCCCGCAGGCCGGAGCCACGGCATGAGGCGCGCGCTCGTTCCCACGTTGCACGAAAGCTGGATCGGCCTTGCCGTGGGCATCGCGGGCGGGCTCTTCACGCTGGCGGTGGCGCTCGCGGGCGATCCGCTTCTCGCCCCTTTCGTGCCCATCGGGTTCATGGTCGGCCTCGCCGCCGTGGTTCGTCCGGTCTGGGGGGCAATGATGCTCGTCTTCTTTGCATTTCCCGACGCGCTCCTGTCGAAACTCCTCTTCATGGTCCCGGGCGCGCCCTACAAACTTCTGGCGGTCATGACCATGCTCGGCCTCGTTCTCCGGGCCCGTGACTACCGGATGCGGATCGAGGGGATTTTCCGTGGCCCCACCATGGTGGCCTTCGTCATCTTCGCAACGACCTGGGCCATCGCGATCCTCATGGCGCAGGACCGGGGTGCGGCGATGACCTGGGGCGGGGACCTGGCCACGACCTATGTTCTCCTGCCCCTCGTCGCCATCGCGCTGTCGGAAGAACGCCTTGCCATCATCGGCATCTGGCTGCTCGCCGCCGCGACGCTTGTCTCGGGTCTCGTGCTGCTCGCCGACATCGTGACCGGGCAGCGCCTGATCTCCACCTCCGAGGCGGCGACCACCGCGCGCACGGCGGAGGGGTTCGACCGCTCGTCGGGGGCCTCCAACGCCAATCCGACCACGGCGGCGACCATGCTCCTGACCGGGACCATCATCGCGCTGGTCCATGCCATCGAGACGCCAACGCACCGCAAGGCCTTCACCCTCGCTGCGCTCATCGGGACGCTGGCGATCCTCGCCTCCTTCGCGCGCTCCGCTATGCTTGTTTACGGCATCGTCGCGGTCGCGCTCTGGATCACCTACCGGCGCCACCGCAAGACCGTGCCCATCGGCATTCTCGGCGTCTTCGGACTCATGGTGGCCGTGGCCTTCATGCCGGCGAGTTTCCTGGACCGGGTGCTGTCGATTTTCGGTCTGGGAGGCGGTGACTGGACGCTCGGGCGGCGGATGACCTACAACGTCATCGGACTCGACCTTGTCTGGCGTTATCCGATCTTCGGCGTCGGGCCCGGCAATTTCTATGAGATGTTCACCGATCAGGACTACCGCTACCTGCCCGGGCGCACGCTCTATGGCCGGCAGCTTCACAACATGTATCTCTCGGTCATGGTGGAATACGGACTTCTGGGCTTTGCGGCCTTCATGGGGGTGCAGGTCACTGCGCTGCGCGCCCTGTCGCGCATCTGGAAAACCGCGAGCCCCGAGGTCGCCGCTGCCGCCAAGGCGCTTTTCTGGGGGGCGATAACCTATCTGATCGTGAGCGTTTTCGTTCCCAACGAATACATCAAGTACACTTGGATCCTCCCCGGCCTTTCCGCCGCGCTCTGGCTCTCGCAGCGCCCGCGTGCCTAGGGTTCACCAGACGAAATCCTACTTTGGTGTTTCTTTGGTTTCCCTCCCGCCCGATGTAGAAGGGCACAGGAGGAACGGCCATGATCCTGTCCGAAGGCAGTCACGTTAACGCCTGCATGTTCTGCGATTTCTCGCAGACCGGTTTTATCGACAGCGCACTCGCGCCCTATGACCAGAGGTTCGGACCGGTCGTCGTTTCGGACGACGCCTGGTTCCGCCCGGACGTGCTTCCTCATCGCCGGATTTCCCCGACCGAAGTGGGGCTCGACACCATCCCTCTGGACAGTGACGCCACCATCGACCGGCTTCGAGCAGCCATCGCCGCGCTCGAGGGCCCGACGGCCGTGATCGTCGATATGGGCTGGGGGCTCGATGCGCTCCATGGGGCGGACAGTTACGAGACATGGGGCAGCATCACCGAGGTCTTGTCGCTCGAACTCGGGATGCCGTTCATGTCGCTTTACAACAAGGAACTGATGATCGAGGACCAGATGCAGGCCGCCTTTCGCGCCCATCGGCAGTTTCTGGCCCCCTCCGGGCTCTACGAAAACCCCTTCTGGATGCCCCCCGACCTCGTGCGCGACGGGACGCTCGACGAACAACTGGGCTTCATGTTGGGCCGCGTGGTGCCCGATTTCGCAGGCGGGCGGCTGTTCGAGCATACCGAGCGCGAAGCGGCGCGGGGGGCGACACCTGATTGGCTGGAGAAGGATCGCGAACAGGCGACGCTCTCTGTCGGCGGCGCGCGCTGGCAGATTCACTGCCTCGGCCGCCTTCGCGTTCTCGTCGGCCAGAACCGCGAGGTGGACTGGCAGGTGCCCGGCTCCGCGCCCAAGAAGACCCGCACGCTCTTCGCCTATCTCCTCCAGTCGGGCGAAAAAGGGGCCCATGCCGACCGGATCGGCGAATTGCTCTGGCCCCGGGGCGGCAGCGAACAGCAGAAGCGAGCCCGTCTGCACCATACTGTCGCCATGCTGCGCCGTGCCCTTGGCGATCAGGACGCGGTGCTGCGGCAGGGCGACTATTACCGTCTCAATGCGCCGGTCGGATCGTGGCTCGACATCACGAGTTTCGAGCAGCTTTGCCGCCGGGGCTTTTCGCTCGCCCGCCACGGCGAACGCGAGGCGGCGCTCCGCATCTATTTCGCCGCCGAGCGGCTCTATGGTGGCGATCTCTTCGAAGACCTGCCTCAGGATTATGTCGAGAACGACCATGACGACTGGTGCATGCCGCGCCGGATCTGGTTGCGCGACATGGCGGTGCGCCACCAGTATGATTTCTCGAATGTTCTGCGACAGTCGGGGCGTCTGGGCGAGGCGCTGGAGCATGTGCTGAAGGCGCTGGCCATCGACCCGACCTCCGAGGCTGCGCATTGTGAGGCGCTCCGGGTCTATTTCGCGCAGGGACGGATCGAGGCAATGCACCGCCACTACCGTCAACTCGCCAAACGTGAAGGCGATGTGGAGATTGACGTGCAAGGCACTGAAATCGAAGAGGTCTATCTGGACCTCTGCGATGCGTTGGAGAACATGACGCCGGACCAAAGAAAAACCAAAGTGATGGCGCTACGGTGATTCTCAACCGCCGATCATCCGTCCGAGGAAACCGGGTGATGCGCCTGACAGGGCAGCGGCGATCTGGGAGGAGCTACTATGAATGCGATGGACGGCGCGCTCGCGCCCCAATCTTTCGACCCCTTCGATCTGAACAAGCCCCATGCCAACTGGGCCGCGTTCCGAGAAGGCGCGCCGATCTTTTTCCACGAGGCATCGGGATACTGGGTCGTCTCGCGCTATGACGAGATCAAAACGATCTTCGACGACTGGAAGACCTTCTCGTCCGAGAACGTGAACAAGCCCGCCGTGCCGACCTGTGAGGCCGCGCTCAAGGTCCTGAAGGACGGCAATTTCACCGCTTACTCGGGCCTCACCTCCCGCGTGCCACCGGAGCATACGCGCATTCGCAAGGTGGCGCAGTCCTGCTTCGGCCCGCGCCGCTTCAAGACGATCCAGCCGCAGATCGGCGGCATCGTGGAGCGCCACCTCGACACGCTCGAGGCCAAGGGCAAGAACGGCCCCGTCGATTTCTGGCGCGAAGTCGCCTATCCGGTGCCCGCCTTTGTTCTCTTCACCCTCATGGGCATCCCGGAGGAGGATGTGCCGAAGATCAAGAAATACGGTGAAAGCCGCGCCATGCTGACCTTCGGCGATCTGGACGAGGCGGGGCAGGTGGAAGCCGCCCATGACATGGTCGCCTATTGGAACTACATCGACAATCTCGTGTCGGCGCGCGAAAACAATCCGGGCGACGACTTCCCTTCGGACCTTCTGCGGATGCAGGCCGAGGGTGCCGACATCAGCCGGGACGAGATCAAGGGGCTCATGTTCTCGACGCTCTTTGCCGGGCACGAGACGACCTCGACCCTCATGGGCAATGCGGTCATCACCTTCATGCAGAACCGGGGTGCCTGGGACGCGATCAAGGAAGATCACGCCAAGATCCCCAATGCGATCGAGGAAATCCTGCGCCACTCGCCCAGCGTGACCGGCTGGCGGCGCAAGGCGCGCCACGACGCGCAGATCGGCGGGGCCGAGATCAAGGCGGGTGACGAGATCCTGATGATCACCGGATCGGCGAATCGCGACGAGGCGCAATTCCCCGATGGCGAGACCTTCGACATCTCGCGCCCCAACGCGCGCACGCATCTGAGCTTTGGCTACGGCATTCACTATTGCCTTGGCTTCCAGCTTGCCAAGATGGAGGGGCAGGTGGTGCTCGAACAACTGACCCGCCGGTTCCCCGACATGACGCTCGCAGAGGGCTTCGAGGCGCAGTTCCTGCGCAACCTGTCGTTCCGCGTGCCGACCTCGGTCATCGTGAACACCAACGTATGAGGGCTGACATGAACGCGCTTTTCACGCTTCCCTTTACCGCCATATGCCGTGCCGACCATGACCGGGTCGGCGGCAAATGCGCCTCGCTCGGTGAAATGACCCAGGCCGGCGTGGCTGTCCCGCCGGGCTTTGCCGTCACCACCGATGCATTCGCGGCCATGCTGGACAATCACGGGCTGAGGGAAGAAATCGCCCGTGCCCTGAGCCGCGTCGATCCCGAAGACTTCGACGCCGTGGATCGCGCGGCGCAGGCCATTCGTATCCGTATCCGAAGCCACCGGATGCCCGCCGATGTCGAGGCGGCGATCCGCGACGCCTATGCCGCCATGTGTGAGGAAATGGGGGCCGAGATGCCGGTCGCGGTGCGGTCCTCCGCAACCGCCGAGGACATGCCGGACGCCTCCTTCGCGGGGCAGCAGGACACCTATCTCTGGGTCATCGGAGCTGACGCCGTGGTCGAGAAGGTCCGTGATTGCTGGGCGTCGCTCTATACGACCCGCGCGGTCGCCTACCGCGAAAAACAGAAGATCGCCCATGGCGACGTTCTGATGAGCGTGGCGGTGCAGAAGATGGTCAATGCCCGCGCCGCCGGGGTGGCCATGTCTTTGGACCCCAACACCGGCGACCGCACCCGGATCGTGATCGATGCGTCTTGGGGCCTTGGCGAAATGGTCGTCTCGGGTGTCGTGACCCCCGATAACTACTCGGTCGAAAAGGTGCTGGGCGAGATCATCGACCGCAAGATCAGCGACAAGCATGTCGAGCTTGTGGGTGACCCGGAGCGTGGCGAGGCGGTCGAACGCGAGGTAGACGAGGACCGTCGCAAAACGCCCTGCCTTGCGGACGACGAGGTGAAGGCGATCGCGCAGCTCGCGAAGCTCCTCGAACGGCAGAACAAATGCCCGCAGGACGTGGAATGGGCCATCGACGCCGATCTGCCGGCTGGTCAGAATCTCCTCGCGCTCCAGTCACGGCCCGAGACGATCTGGTCACAGAAGGCCAAGGAGAAGCCGAAAAACCCCTATGCAACGGGCATGGCGGGGATCGTGCACACCCTCAACAACCCCTTCGGCGCGAAACAGACCAAGGCGGCGAGTTAGCCGCCAAAGAGCTGAAACCACTGAAAAAGAACAACATCCATTCAGGGAGGAAAACGAATGGACGCTCAGAAGATGCTGTTTCCAAGTCCCTATGACGCCGCCACACCCGCAGGCGCCGAAGGCTGGGAAGACCTCTATCCCTACTACGTGAAGTTCCAGCCATCGCGGCGCATGGAAGAAGAGTCGAAGTTCTGGTTCTGCGACAGCCAGCATTGGCCGACGCCGTTCCGCCCCTTCGACATGTCCATGGTGGAGTTCGCCACCAAGTGTCTTGGTCAATACAACACCCGCCACCTTCTCGTGCCGCCCGCGAACGGCATCGATTACCGGGTGCTCAATGGCTACGTCTATTTCTCGCCCATCGCCGTGGGTCCGTCCGAGATCGAAGCCCGCGTGCCTCAGTTCATGGAACGCGCCGGGCATTACTTTGCCAACTGGGACGAGATGCTCGAGAACTGGCACAAGAAGGTCGACCAGAAGATTGCCGAGCTGAACGCGCTGGAGTTCAACGAGCTCCCCGATGTGGTGCCGCTGGAATGGATCACCTCCGGCAAAGGCCTCGACAATACCACCGACCTCATCGACAGCTACGACCGCGCGATCGAGCTGATCTACAAGGTCTGGCAATACCACTTCGAGTTCCTGAACCTGGGCTATGCCGCCTATCTCGATTTCTTCGGCTTCATGAAGGCAACCTTCCCTTCGATACCCGACCAGGCGATCGCCAAGATGGTGCAGGGTCAGGACTCGGTCCTCTTCCGCCCGGATGACGAGATCAAGAAGCTCGCCAAACTCGCCGTGGAACTGGGCGTGGCCGATGCGCTGCGCACGGGCACCGTGGACGAGGCGCTCGCCGCCACGGCCAAGGCGCCGAACGGCCAGCAGTGGGTGGATGCGTGGGAAGCGGCCAAGGACCCGTGGTTCAACTTCACCTCCGGCAACGGGATGTATTCGACCGACAAATACTGGATCGACCATCTCGATATCCCGATGACCTACCTGCGCGACTACATCGAGCGGTTGGAGGAGGGCGACGAGATCATGCGCCCGACCGAACGTCTCATCGCCGAGCGTGACCGGATCACCGCCGAATACCGCGAGATGATGGATGAAGAAGCGCAGGCGATCTTTGACGGCAAGCTGGGCCTCAGCCGCGTCGTGTTCCCCTATGTCGAGGACCACAACTTCTATATCGAACATTGGTCGGTGGGGATCTTTTGGCGCAAGATGCGGTCGCTGTCGGAACTGCTCATGCGGCAAGGGTTCTGGGACAGGCCCGACGGGATGTTCTTTCTCAACCGCAACGAAGTGCGCGACGTGCTCTTTGACTACTCGTCCGCCTGGGGCACGGGTGGCCGGGCACAGGGCACCGACATCTGGCCCGCCGAGGTCGAGCGTCGCCGCGCGATCATGGAGGCACTGGGCAAGGAAAGCCCGATCCCCGCGCTCAACAATCCGCCCGAGGTCATTACCGAGCCCTTCACGATCATGCTCTTCGGCGTGACCAACGACTCGATCCAGTCGTGGCTCGGGCAGGACGATGACGACTCGAAGATCACCGGCATGGCAGGCTCGCCGGGCGTGGTCGAGGGCATCGCTCGCGTTCTGCGCTCGCCCGACCAACTGGGCGAGCTTCAGAAGGGCGAAATTCTCGTGACCCCCGTGACCGCGCCCTCCTGGGCCCCCGTGTTCGGCAAAATCGGCGCGGCGGTGACCGACATCGGCGGGATGATGAGCCACGCCGCCATCGTCTGCCGGGAATACGCGCTGCCCGCCGTCACCGGCACCGGCAATGCGTCCTCCCGGATCAAGACCGGGATGCGCCTGCGTGTCGATGGCAATGCGGGCACCGTCGAAATCCTCGACTGACCTCTCCTCCCGACCGGGGCGGGCTGTCATGGCCCGCCCCATTCCTCGAGAAAAGACCAAGATCCCGATGACCGATCCGCAAAGATACGCGACCGTCTGGAAACGCATGGCTCCCTTCATGGCGGCGCGGCGCAACGACATTCACCTGCCGCTGTGTTTCTCCTGGGCGCAGCAGCTCTGCGACGCATACCCCGAAGCCGACCGGGACATCTGTTCGCTGGCGATCATGCTGCATGACATCGGCTGGTATGCGATCGACAACGACCGGATCATGGAAGAAGGCTTCCGGTCCGAAGACTTCATGCAGTCCGACGTGCGCTACCTTCACGAGGCCGAGGGCGTGCGCATGGCGCGCGAGATTCTGGACGGGACCGAATGGCAACCCCTGACCGACGCGGTCTGCACGATCATTGACGGGCACGACACCCGGACGGATCCGCGCGACCTGAATGATCGGGTGGTGCGCGACGCCGACAAGCTCTGGCGCTTCGGGATGGCAGGACTTTGCGTGTCAGCCGAATGGTTTCAGGACAGCGTGCCGGAATATTTCGAGCGAATCACCAGGTTTCTCGACCTCCTCGAGACCGAAAAGGGGCGCGAACTGGCGGCGGCCGAGCTCGAGGCCACCCGGATCGCCCTCATGCGGCATATCATCTGAGGCCGGGCGAATGGAGATGGTCATCGACGGCACATGGCAGGCGGCAACGGAAGGCGAGACCTTCGCCGTCCTGAACCCGCGTGACGGATCCGTCGTGGATCACGTGCCTCTCGCCGGCCCCCAGGACGCGGATCGTGCGATCCGCGCGGCCGAGACGGCGATGGCGGGCTGGCGCGTGACCCCGATGACCGAGCGCGTCGCGGTGCAGAAGGCCTGCGCACAGGCGATGCGTGACCGGGCGGGTGAGGTTGGCGCCTTGCTTCACGCGGAACTCGGGCGTCCGCTGATGGGCTGCGTCGGAGAGATCCTGCGCTCCGCTGACCTGCTCGACATCTACGCCGAAGAAGGGCTCCGGCTCGTGGCCGAAATGCCGCTTGGGTCCGCACCGGGCGAGCGCATCATCGTAACGCGCGATCCGGTGGGCGTCGTGGTGGCGATCACGCCCTTCAATTATCCCGTCACGCTCCTCATGTTCAAATTGGGTGCCGCCCTGATCGCGGGTTGCGCCGTCGTGGCGAAGCCGTCGGAAGATACACCTCTTTCTACCCTGAAGCTCGCCGAGGTCTTCCACGACGCAGGCCTGCCCAAGGGGCTCTTCAACGTGGTCACCGGCAAGCGCGCATTGGGCGAGGCGCTCGTCGCGCACAAGATCCCGCGCAAGATCGCCTTTACCGGCTCGGTGCCTGCGGGCAAGGCCATCGCCGCCGCGGCTGCCGGAACGATGAAACGGCTGACGCTTGAGCTCGGGGGCCATTCCGCCGCTATCGTTTGCGCGGATGCGGACATCGACAAGGCTGCGGCCGCCATTGCCCGGCACGGTTTCGCGAATACGGGGCAGTTCTGTTATCGGGTGAACCGCGTCTATGTCGAACGGCCGGTCTATGATGCCTTCCTGCGCAATCTGTCTGACCGGGCCTCGGCGCTCACGCTCGCCCCGGCGGGCGGGGACGGCGACCTTGGTCCGCTGGTGAACGAAAAGATTCTCGCGGTGTCCGAGAGGCAGGTTGCGGACGCGCGCGCCCGGGGCGGTCGTATCCTGACCGGAGGCGCGCGCCCAATGGGGCCGGGGTTTGCCGGCGGGCACTACTTCCCGCCGACCGTGGTGGCCGAAACCACGCCGGAGATGCTTCTCATGCGCGAAGAAACCTTCGGTCCGGTCATCGGCGTTCAGCCCGTGGACAGCGCGGCCGAGGCGCTGCGGCTCGCCAATGGCAGCGAATTCGGGCTGGCGGGCTTCGTGTTTACCCATGACCTGGGCCGGGGGCTTGCGCTCTGCGAAGGGCTTGAGGCCGGGTCGGTCTGGCTCAACGATATCCAGCGCTCGTCCCATCACGTGCCCTTTGGCGGCGTCAAGCAAAGCGGTCTCGGTCGCGAAAAGGGGCGCTACGGGGTCGAGGCCTATCTCGAATACAAGACCATGTATCTGTCCTGGGAGGTGCCGGCATGAGCCATGAGGTGCTTCTGGAGGACGGGGTCTTTCTGCCCCGCGACCTGCCGCTCTGGGAAGCGGCGAAACCCTTTCTCGACGTGCGCGACAACGACCAGCACACGGTCGGGGTCTATGCGCTCGCAAGGATGTTCCTGCACGATGTGCCTGAGGCGGACGAGAGCGTCGTGCTGCCAGCCGTGGTGCTTCATGACGTCGGCTGGAAGGCCGTGCCGAAGGACGAGATATTCAACGCCATCGGCTCGGCCCCCACGCGGCTCGACCTTGTGCGCGAGCACGAAGTCCGGGGGCGCGAAATCGCGGCAGAAATCCTTGATCGGCTGCGGCCCGAGGGCGTCGACGTGGACCATGTGCTTGCCATCATCGACGGGCATGACACCCGCGACACCGCGATCAGCCCGTCGGACGCGGTGATGAAAGACGCGGACAAGGCGTGGCGGCTGACCCCGAATGGCATCCGGCTGATCAAGAGCTGGTATGGCGAAGCGGCGACGGACGCGTGGTTCGTCGAGATGGTCGAACGCCGGTCGAACCCGAAGATGCTGACGCCAGTGGGGCAGGCCTTCGTACGGGCGATCACGGCCTCGCTCAAGGCGGACATGATGCTCGACAGATATATGGGAGAACCCGATGCGT
Organism: Maritimibacter sp. DP1N21-5; assembly: GCF_019218295.1. Lineage (NCBI taxonomy): Bacteria > Pseudomonadati > Pseudomonadota > Alphaproteobacteria > Rhodobacterales > Roseobacteraceae > Maritimibacter > Maritimibacter sp. DP1N21-5. The sequence goes on along the minus strand of NZ_JAHUZF010000006.1, from coordinate 1,884,979 downwards.
GATCTGGGATTGAAAGGCAAACGTGTGCTCGTGACAGGGGCCGCCGGGGGGCTGGGCCGCGCCTTCGCCCGCGCCTTTGCCGAAGCCGGCGCCCGGGTCATGGCGGCCGATATCGTGACCGCCGGGCTCGAGGTCACGGCCTGCGAGGTCGAAAAGGCCGGCGGCGAGCCGCATACCGGAAAGGTCGATGTCAGCTCGACCGAGAGTTGCCGCGCGCTCGCCCTTCAGGTCGACGCGGAACTGGGCGGTCTCGACGTGCTGGTGAACAACGCGGCGCTCTATGGCACGCTTGACCGCAAGCCCTTCGAAGAGATCGACGAAGGCGTCTGGGATCAGGTCATGCAGGTCAACATCAAGGGTGTGTGGCAGATGTGCCGCGCCTTCGCGACAATGCTAAGGGCGGCGGATCATGGCTCCATCGTCAACGTCGCCTCGGCCACGGTGTTCTCGGGCTCGCCTGAGTGGATGCACTATGTCACCTCGAAGGGCGCGGTGATCGCCATGAGCCGGGTCATGGCCAAGGAACTGGGCCCCGACAACGTGCGCGTGAACGCCATCGCGCCGGGCTTCACCCTGACCGAGGCGAGCCTCAACCAGATCGACAACGCCATCGAATACGGAGTCGGGCGCGCGGCCATGCGGCGCAATGCCGAAGCGCAGGACATCACGGGGGCGGCGCTTTATCTCGCCTCGGACCTGTCGCGCTTCATGACCGGCCAAACGCTGATCGTGGATGGCGGCAAGCAGTTCATTTGAGGAGACAGGCATGGTCAAGGTGACCTTCATCGAGCAGGACGGCACCCGGCGCGAGATAGAGGCGAAAGAGGGCGACCCCCTGATGTATTCGGCCAAGGATGCCGGGATCGCAGGGATCATCGCGGAATGCGGCGGTTCTGCCATGTGCGCGACCTGTCACTGCTATCTGCTCGAGGCCCCCAATGGCCCGCTGCCCGAGATGGAGCCTGCGGAGGAAGACACCATCGAGTTCACCGCCAACGCCCCCACAGAACGGTCACGTCTGACCTGTCAGATAGTCGTGGACGCCCGCTGCGAGGACGCGGTGTTCGAAGTGGCCACGGGCCGCTAAAGGGACCGCCACTTCACCCCTTCACTGCTTCGGAAATACCTCGGAGAGGGGTTTGGGGAGAGGCAGCGCCTCTCCCCAACCGGTCGTCGCAGACGAAGTCTGCGGGGAAACCTACTGCGCCAGCCGCCGCGCTGCAAAGCTCGCGAACCAGTCGAGCGCGGCCGGGTTCTTGGTCGCATCTTTGGACGCCACCTTGTCCGGGTTCTCGCCCAGAAGCATCCGGCGCACGGGCACCTCCATCTTCTTGCCCGTGAGGGTCGTCGGGATTTCGGGTGCCTGCACGATCACGTCGGGCACATGGCGCGGCGAGCGTTCGGTGCGCAGGCGTCGCACGATGTCCTTCTCGACCTCTTCGGTCAGCCGCTTGCCGGGTGCCATCTGCACGAAGAGCGGCATGTAGTAGCCCCCGTCCTCCTCCTCGATGCAGACGATCAGACTGTCGGCAACCTCGGGGATCGCTTCCATCGTGCGGTAGATCTCCGCCGAGCCGATCCGCACGCCGAAGCGGTTGAGCGTCGCGTCCGATCGTCCGAGCACATAGGCGCCGCCCTCGGGCGTGAACCGCACCCGGTCGCCGTGGCGCCAGATACCGGGGTATTCCGCGAAATAGCTGTCGGTGTAGCGGACGAAATCGTCGTCGCCCCAGAATTTGAGCGGCATGGAGGGCATCGGTTGACGCACGACCAATTCGCCTACGGTGCCGACGACCGGCTGCGCCGCTTCGTCATAGGCGACCGCGTCGCAGGCGAGGCATGGCGCCTGGATCTCGCCCGCGTTGGCGGGGAGCAGGCAGGAGCCGCCGAGGATCCCCGAACAGAGCTCCGTGCCGCCCGATTGCGACGTCGCATAGATGTCCGCCTTCACCGCCTCATGGATCCAGGCGAGGATCTCGGGGGTCGAGGGCGATCCGGTGAGCAGGATCGTCTCAAGCGCCGAGAGGTTGAATTCCTTGCCCGGCTCGATGCCCTGCGAGCGCACCATCTGCATGAAGGTCGGCGACACGCCGAAAGTCGTGACCCCGGTGTCGGCCATCAACCGCCAGAGCGCCCGCGCGTCGGGGTAGGTCGGGTGCCCATCGTAAAGCACCACGCGCCCGTTCTGCATCGGGCCCTGCATGAGCGTGTTCCAGACCATCCAGCCGGTGGTCGAATAACAGAACTGAACCGCGCCGGGGTGCATGTCCAGGTGCACGGCGCCGGATTTGTAGTGTTCGAGCACAATCCCGTGGTGGCCTTGCACGATGGGCTTGGGCAGCCCCGTGGTGCCCGACGAAAACAGGATCCACAGGGGATGATCCGATGGCACGCGGGTATAGGTGAAATCCGTGGCAGCAACCTCCGGCCCGGCCTGCGTCTCGTCCCAGCCATGCGTGGCGCCGGCAAAGGCGGGTGCCCCTGCGCCCTCCAGGTAATCGAGAAGCACAAGGCATTCCGCAGAGGGCAGGTAGCCCAGAATGTTCGACAGCTCGCTGGTGCGGTTGAAGTGCTTGCCGCCGTAGCCATAGCCGTTCACGGCAAAGACGAGCTTCGGTTCGATCTGGCTGAAGCGGTCGATCACCGTCTGCGCACCGAACTCGGGTGCGGCGGAGGACCATGTGGCCCCGATGGCGGTGGTCGCGAGCATCGCGATGAAGGTCTCGGGGATGTTGGGCATATAGGCCACCACCCGGTCCCCGGGTTCGACACCGACCGAGCGCATCCAGGTGGCGAGCTTGCGCACCTGGCCCGCCATCTCGCCCCAGCTCATCTCGGCCAGTTCGGGCCGCAGTTCCGAGGTATGCGAGATCATCGTGCGCGCCGGATCGCCGTTCGTTTCGTTGCGCAGCACGTGTTCGGCGTAGTTGATCCGGGTGCCCGTGAACCAGCGGGTGCGCGGCATGGGATCGTCGGTCATGACCTCGTCGATCTCGCCGTCGTGGATGACGTCGTAGAAGTCCCAGATCGCCTTCCAGAAGCCCGGCACGTCATCGACGGACCATTGCCACAGGCCCCAATAGTCCGAGAAGTTCTTGCCGCGCTCCGAGGCGAGCCAGTTCATGAAACGGGTGATTTCGGCGCGCTTCTTGCGCTCTTCCGTTGCGCGCCAGAGCTCCTGCCCCTCGGTTACGGTCGTGATGGCTGTCTCGGTCATGCAAATTCCTCCTCGCAGGCAGAGAGGTCGAAATCCTCCAAAGTGTCCAGCACGATATGCGCCCGCGTCTCGGGCGACATGGCGTCAAAGGCGGCGCGGTCGCGCCCTCCGGTGGTGACGCCAAGCGCGAAGGCACCGGCGCGTCTGGCCATAAGAAGCTCGAGTTTCGGGTCGTCGCCGATCACGATCATCTCGTGCGGCGCGGCTTTGGTGAGGTCTGACACCATGGTGAGGCCGGACACGGATGGCTTGCCAAAGAGCGTGTGTTCGACCCCGGTTGCGTTCTTCAGCCCTGCCACCAGCGCGCCGGAAATCCCCATCATCTTGCCCTTGGCCGAGGCGAAATAGGGCGCGACCGACGTGGCATAGAGCGGCGCGCCCGCCCAGAGCGCATCCGCTGCGGCTTCGAGCATGTGAACGTCGAAATCCCGCGTCCAGCCAACGAGGATAGCGTCGACCTCTCCCGCGCCTTTCTTCGGCGCGACGATCTCGATCCCGGCCTCGCGCACAGGCTCCACCACGCCCTCGGCGGCGAGCACCATGACGCGCTTGTGGCCGAGCCGCGCAAGCTCATGCGCGGCGACGACGGCGGGGGTCATCATGTGACCGGGGTCCAATTCGATCCCGGCGCGGGCGAGGGGGGCGTAGTAGTGTTCGGGCGTGAAAATCGTGCCGTTGGTATAGGCGACGACCGCCATCCCTGCCGCCTTGCAGGTGTTGATCGCCTCGACGGCACCGGGGAGCGCGGTAAACTCGCCGGTTTCCTTGTCCATCATCGCGAGCGTCCCGTCGATGTCGAAGACGGCAGCCTTGAAGCTCATCGCGCCGCCCCTTTCAGTTCGAGCTTGAAACCCGGTTTCTCGAGTTTCACGTCGCCCAGACCCCGGCGCGAGGTGATTTCGCGCATGAGGTCCATGACGGGTTTCGACTTGGGGTCGTAACCCTGCCGTGCCGGACCATGGGCGACCATCGCGTCCACCTGATCGGCGGGCATGACGGCGCGAAGGATGAACTCTTCGTCCGACAGCCCCTTGCCGTGCTTTGTGCGCAGTTCGTCGAGCGACGCCATATGCGGCTCGGCCTCCAGCTCCTTGGCCCGTTTGGACGACCGCACCCGGTCCTCGACTTCGCCGTTCATGGGCAGCCACGGCTTGCCGAACCGGCCCAGCACATAGCGCGTCACCTCGTCCGGGATCGTCTTGTAGCGTTCGCCCGATACGACGTTGAGCAGCGCCTGCGTGCCAACGACCTGCGAAAACGGCGTGACCATGATCGGATATCCAAGATCGGCGCGCACATGCTCGACCTCTTCCAGCACTTGGGGGAGGAGGTGCGCGCGCTTCGTCTCGGCCAGTTGACGCTTGAGCGTGCCCATCATGCCGCCCGGCATCTGGTGGCGAAAATAGGCGCGGTCGAATTCGCCCGGCGCGCCGTGTTGTAACCCCTCGGTCGCGGCCAATGCGGTGAAATAGGCGTCCATTTCGGCCACCGCCTCGTCGTCCACGTCCACCGTGAACCCAAGGTCGCGCAGGTTCGCGATCACCGGAGCTTGCGCGGGCTGCGACGTGCCGTTCGCGGCGGAGGACGACGCCGTATGAAGGCACGTCGCGCCATGCTGGGCCGCTTCCAGATAGGAGAACGGCCCAAGCCCGATGGTGCAGTGAGAATGGAATTCGAGCGGCAGATCACCAATCGCTGCCTTGAGCGCGGGCATCAGCGTCTTTGCGCGTTCTGCCGTGACCAGCCCGCCGGGGTCCTTGAGGTAGAGCTTGTCGTAATGCCCGCCCTCGGTCAGCTGCTTGGCCGCATCGGCAAAGAAGGCGTCGTCATGGGCGGGCGAGAGGGTAAAGGGCAGGGCGGCAACCACCTGGTTCGCGCCGGCCTTGCGCGTCACCTGCGCCATGCGCACCATGGCGTCCACGTCGATCATCGGGTCCATGATCGCGAACCGTTCCATCCCGTTCGACACGAGGGTGCGAAAGCAGAACTCCATGAATTCTTCCGACGCAATCTCCCACGAGATGAAGCGCATCCCCGTGGTGAGGAACGACAGGGGCGTGGTCGGCGTGCGCTCCTTGAATAGCCGGATCCGTTCCCACGGGTCTTCCTGCTTGAACCGCACGGCGACGGCCATATGGGTGGACGAGATGAAGTCGATCGACTCATATCCCACCCGCTCCATCGTCGGCGCGATTTGCAGCATCATCCCGGTGTCGAGCCCCGTGGCCCCCCAGTTCGACTGGTTGCCGTCGCGCACCGTGGTGTCCATGAGGGTGATGGTCTTGGTCATTCCGCGGCCTCCTTTTTGGCTGCGATCCGGGCCAGAAGCCCGGGTAGGTAATTCGTATCGACGCCGCCCGCTTGGAATTCAGCGTCGTCCATGATCGCCATGTGGAGCGGCGCGTTGGTGGTCACGCCGGTGAGTTCCGTGACCTTGAGCGCGGTAGACATGACCTCGACCGCCTTGTCCCGCGTCTCGCCATAGGCGATGAGCTTGGCCACCATGCTGTCGTAATAGGGCGAGATCATCGCGCCGGGCTGCATATGGGTGTCCACGCGCAGGCCGGGGATCGGCGGGAACCACGCTTGGGTCACGCGACCGGGCGAGGGCATGAAATCGCGGTCCATGTCCTCGGCGTTGAGCCGACATTCGATGGCATGGCCGGTGAGGCTGATATCGTCCTGGGTGAGGCCCAGCGGTTGCCCTTCGGCAATCGCGATCTGGAGCGCGATGAGGTCCAGACCGGTGATCGCTTCGGTCACGGGATGTTCGACCTGCACACGGGCGTTCATTTCCAGGAAATAGAACTCGCCCCGTTCCACATCGACGAGGAACTCGACGGTGCCCAAGGATTTGTAGTTGATGTGACGGGCGTATTTCACCGCCGCATCGAGCAGCCCCTGCCTGAGCGCGGACTGCAGACCCGGCGCGGGGGCCTCTTCCACCACCTTCTGATATCGCCGCTGGACCGAGCAATCGCGCTCGCCCGCGTGGATCACCGTCTCGCCGTCCGAGATGATCTGCACTTCCACGTGTCGACCCACGGTCACGAAACGCTCCATATAGATGCGCCCGTCGCCAAAGGCGGCAGAGGCTTCGGAAATCGCCATGTCGATCTGTTTCGGCAGTTCGGCGGCGGAGTTCACCCGCTTCATGCCGCGCCCGCCACCGCCAGAGACGGCTTTGATGAGCATCGGGAAGCCCACCTCCTCGGCTATCGCCAGACCTTCCTCGGCGGTCTCGATTGACCCGCCGGGGACAAGCGGCACCCCGGCCGCTTCGGCGTGGTTTCGGGCCGTCAGCTTGTCGCCCACGGCGTCGAGGTTGTCGGGAGAGGGGCCGATGAAGACGATCCCTTCCTTGGCGCAGGCCTCGGCGAGGCGTTTGTTTTCCGACAGAAAACCGTAGCCGGGATGGAGTGCGTCACATCCGGTGCCCTTGGCGGCCTCGACGACTGTTTCGACCTTCAGGTAGCTTTGCGTGGCCGCCGCCGGCCCCAGGCAGACGGTCCGCGTGGCCAGTTTCGCGCCCAGCGTGTCGCGATCGGCCTCGGACACGCCCAGCACCGTTTCGATACCAAGTGCTCGCGCCGTGCGGATCACGCGCACCGCGATCTCGCCGCGGTTGGAGATGAAGATGCGTTTGATCTTGGCCATGATCTTAGTCCGGCTGAATGCGGATGAGCGTCTGACCGTGCTCGACGAGTTCGCCATTGGGCGCGACGAAGTCGATCACCGTGCCCGCGATCCCGGCTTCGACCGAGTTCATCAGCTTCATCACCTCGATGATGCCGATGACGGTTTCAGGGTTCACACGGTCCCCGGGTTTGACGAAAGGGTCGGCCCCGGGTTTTGGCGCATGGTAGAAGGTGCCCAGAAGCGGCGCGGGCACTTCCGATCCGCCGCCCGACGCGACGACCGGCGCCTGCACTGGCGCAGGGGGCTTCTCCAATGTGGGCTGAGTGGCTTGTGGGGCAGGGGCCGGAGCGGGCTGGGCCTGCGGTGCTGCCGCGCCCCGGCGACGCAATTCGATCTTCGTGTCGCCCATCTCCAGCTTCAACTCGTCAAAGTCGGAGGCGTCGATCAGGCGCAGGATGTCGTCGATGTCGGAGCGCGTGAGGCCGCTCATGGTGTCTCCTCCCAAGGCACACGTAAGATGTCGAGACGACGCTAGGCGGCAGGGTGGAGCCGCTCAATCAGGCGACGGGCAAGGTTTCACGCAATGAAATCACCCCGAAAACCGCGCTGCGATTTCCGCGGCGGCAGCCAGAGCCGGGGCGGCGAGCCGTGGCACCGCCTCGTCACGCAAGTAGGCGCGTTTCGACCAGGTGATGTTGATCGTTGCCGGGACGTGCGACCCCAGCCTGATCGGCACGGCGATGGAATCACGGCCGTCGTCCACGGCATCGCGACCCTCGTCGTAGTCGCCGCCGAAGTCCGGGTCGCGCAGGGCAAAGCCTTGGGCCCGGGTCTCGGCCAGGACGCGGTCGATATAGGCGGGGGAATGGGCCACACGGTCGCCCTTGCGCACGGACCGGCGCAGAGCGTCGAGCATCGCCGCGCGGGTCGCTTCCTCGCAAAAGGACAGAAAGGCGCGGCCAGAAGCGGAGCGCAGGATGTTGACCTGATAGCCGACCGGGCCTACCGCGATATGGTCGAAGTAGGACCGTGTGACGTTGGTTTCGAGCACCTCCATTGAGGTGAGCCTCGGCACAGCGAGGACCGAGGGCCATTCGATCGTCTCGGTCAGCCGGGCCAGCACCGGCCCTGCGGTTTCCACGAGCGCCCCTTCGCGGTCCATTCGGCCGGCAAGTTCGGCAAGCGAGTGCGAGGGCAGATAGGCCCCGTCCACCATCCGTTGCCAGACGACGCCCTGTTCCATCAGGGTCTTCAGGATTCGCAGGAGCGACGCTTTGGGTAACCCGGTCTCGCGGTGCAGGTCCTGAAGCCGCATCGCGCCCGAACGCTGCAAGAGCTGTAGCACGTCCAGCCCGCGGGCGAGTGCCCGGATCGTCTTGACTTGGCTTTCGGCCATGGGGCTCTGCGTCCTTCTGTGGTGGCAGGAGGTTAGCTGCGGATTTTTCCCGTTGCCAGAGGATCGTGGCGCTGGGCAGGTTACCGGAAAACGGAGAAGCGCATGTCGGAAATTCACGAAGGGGGCTGTCAATGCGGCAGCGTCCGCTACCGCACAACGGGACAGCCCCACAGGACGGCGGTCTGCCATTGCCGCTATTGCCAGACGCGGACGGGCAGCGCCTTTGGCGTCTCGGCCTATTTCAACGGGGAACAGGTCGAGGTGCGCTCGGGCGAACTGAATCGCTACCGGTTCACCACCGAAAGCGGGCGGTCGTTCGAAACGCAGTTCTGCCCCACCTGCGGCACGACCCTGTTCTGGACGCTCGGCCTTTGGGACGGGGTGATCGGGGTTGCGGCGGGCACGTTCGATCCGCCGAGTTTCTGGTTCGATGTCACCAGAGAGGTCTTTACCCGGTCGAAGGCCCCCTTCGTGACACTCGCGCTCGCAGAGAGCCACGAGACGACAGCAAGCTATGCGCCGGTCGCCGGAGACTCGCCTCGACTGCGCGGCCAGTGACGGTTTCCGGCCAGAGGTCGTTTTCCGACGCGTTTGCGCCGCGCGGTGGCGGGACCGCGCGCGTTCCTCGCCTTTCATGGGGGCGCGATGGGCAACCGGGGTTCCGGGCAGGAACGGTTCGGTCACCATCGGAAACCTGCGGACCGATCCGGGCCGCCGATTGTTCAAATTGAATGATCGAGTCGTGAAATTGAGCTTAACGCCCCGGCGATCCCGTGGAATGCAACGCACGCTGCGAACCGATAGTGCAAGGAAGAAGAAACGCATGTCCAAATACGTCCTGACCGTCACCTGCAAATCCACGCGGGGGATCGTCGCCGCCATCGCGAATTTCCTCGCGACCCACGAATGCAACATCACCGACTCGAGCCAGTTCGATGATTTCGAGACGGGCAAGTTCTTCATGCGGGTGAGCTTTTCGTCGGAAGGCGGCGTGCTGCGCGATGTGCTCGAGGCCGATTTCGTCGATGTGGCGAAGCCCTTCGACATGGATTTCTCGTTCCACGACGAAGGCGAGAAGGTAAAGGTCGTGATCATGGTGAGCCGCTTCGGTCACTGCCTCAACGACCTGCTTTATCGCTGGCGGATTGGCGCGCTGCCGATCGACATCGTGGCCGTGATCTCGAACCACATGGATTACCAGAAGGTTGTCGTGAACCACGACATTCCGTTCCACTGCATCAAGGTCACGAAAGACAACAAGCCGCAGGCCGAGGCCCAGATCATGCAGGTCGTCGAGGATTCGGGCGCGGAGCTCATCGTGCTCGCCCGCTACATGCAGATCCTTTCGGACCAGATGTGCCAGAAGATGTCGGGCCGGATCATCAACATCCACCACTCGTTCCTGCCCTCCTTCAAGGGGGCGAACCCTTACAAGCAGGCCTTCGAGCGTGGCGTGAAGCTGATCGGGGCGACGGCGCATTACGTGACCGCGGATCTCGACGAAGGTCCGATCATCGAACAGGACATCGTGCGCATCACCCACGCGCAGTCTCCCGACGATTACGTGTCGCTGGGGCGGGACGTGGAAGCACAGGTCTTTGCCCGCGCGATTCACGCCCACATCCACCACCGCGTTTTCCTGAACGGCAACAAGACCGTCGTCTTCCCCGCCTCGCCGGGGGGCTATGCCTCCGAACGGATGGGCTGAGGCCCAGGTCGCAAGGAGAGGAGGGGCGCTCAGGCGCCCCTTTGGTCCTCCAGCATCGCGCGCAACTCGGTCTTGAGCACCTTGCCGTAGTTGTTCTTTGGCAGTTCCGGCACGAAGAGATAGCGTTTGGGCTTCTTGAACCGCGCGATCGAGGCGGTGCAGGTGGCGTCGAGGTCCTCGGGCGTGGCGGTGCCAACGACGAAGGCCACGACGATTTCCCCCCATTCCGGATGCGCCTCGCCCACGACCGATACTTCGGTGACGCCGGGGTGGGTGAGCAGGGCCTCTTCCACCTCGCGCGGGTAGATGTTCGACCCGCCCGAGATGATCATGTCCTTGGCCCGGTCATGGAGCGTCAGGTAACCGTCGGGATCAAGGTGCCCGACATCGCCCGTCAGGAGCCAACCGTCGCGAAACGCGCGGGCGTTCGCCTCGGGCGCGTCGAGGTAACCCGCCATCACGATGGGGCCCTTGACCGCGATCTCGCCGGTTTCGCCGGGTGGCAGGGGCTCGCCATCAGGGTCGAGGATCGCGATCGCGCCCACACTCTGCGCCCGTCCGACAGATGCCAGCCGGCGGTCCCAGTCGGGATGGGTGCTCTCGGCGATATCCTCGCGCGAGAGGGCGGTGATGGCCATGGGTGCCTCGCCCTGACCGTAGATCTGGACGAACTTCGGGCCGAAGGTATCGAGCGCGGCCTTGATGTCGGCGACATACATCGGCCCGCCGCCATAGACGACTGTCTTGATGCCGTGGCCCGTCGTCCCCGTGACCCGGGCCGCCTCGACCATGCGCTTGACCATGGTGGGGGCCGCGAACATCGAGACATTGTTGTGATGGGCGGCGAGATCGAAGATCTCGGCCGGATCGAAGCCGCCGGAATTCGGGATCACGTGGCGCGCGCCCATGAGCACATGAACCAGCGCATAGAGCCCCGCCCCATGGGACATCGGCGCGGCGTAGAGGGCGGCATCGCCCGGATCGACCCGGTCCACATCCGCCAAATAGGCAAGCGACATGGCGGCCAGGTTCGCACCGGTCAGCTGGGCGCCCTTTGGTCGGCCTGTGGTGCCGGAGGTATAGAAGAGCCAGAGCGTGTCGTCAGGGTTCATCACTTGGGGCGCGTCGAGGGGCGCGGTGGCCCTGACCGCCGAGAAGGCGTCACCGTTCGGCTCGATCAGGGGAATGGACGCCTCGGGGAATGCGTCTGCGTCCTTCACGAAGGCGAGGCCAGCGTCAGAGGCGGTCAGGATATAGGCCACCTCTTTCGGATGCAGTTTCGCATTGATCGGCACGGCGGTGGCCCCGACATACCAGATGCCGAAGAGGATCGGGAGGAACTCGGGGCTGTTGGACAGGAAGATCGCCACGCGGTCGCCGGGGCCGATCCCCTTCGCGACCAGACCCGCCCCGATGGCTGCCGCGTCACGGTCCAAGGCGCTGTAGGTTGCGACAAGGTCGGTGCCATGAAACAGCGCGGGGGCTTCGGGGGTGCGCGTCGCCGCCCGGGCGAGCCAGAGCGCTGGATTCATCGGGTCGCCTCGCGGCATATGCGTGCTGTCATGGGGTCCTCCGGCGGACAGATTAGCGCTCCGGGCGGCATGGTAAACGGGCGGCGTGAGAGGCGCAGCGGGCACATAAGGAACGTATGCTTACGACCAACGGGGTTGCGACCTCGTCGCTAGGGCGTGACAGGCGCGGGCTTTGATCGTCCCGCGATCCAGTTCATCCCGAGCACGAGTGCGATGATTGCCGCGCCCGCAGCCTCGACCGGCACCGATTGCCAGAACACAGCGACCACGGCAGGCACCAGCAGCAGGCGCTGCCAGATGGGCATCGGGGCGAACATGAATCCTTCCAGCGTCGCGGCGAAAGCGACCAGCGCCATGACGACGATGAGCCCGTTCCACAGGACCAGCGGCAGGGGGCCGCCTTGGATGATCACCGGGTTGAACACCATGAAGAGCGGGATGAGGTAGAGCCCTTTGGCGTATTTCCACGCCTGAACCGAGGTCTCCATCGGCGAAGCCCGCGCGATGGCCGCGCCCGCAAAGCCCGCCAGCGCCACCGGTGGCGTGACGTTCGAATCCTGCGACCACCAGAAGACGACCAGATGCGCGACGAGGAGCGGCACGCCGAAATCCTCGGTCAGGGCCGGGCCGACGAGGATGATGAGGACGATATAGGCGGCCGTCACCGGAAGCCCCATCCCGAGGATGAGCGAGGCGAGGATGACGAGGATGAGCGCGAGCAGGATGTTTCCGCCGGAGAAGGCGAGCATCATGGCCGAGAATTTGAGGCCCAGACCCGTCAGTCCCACGACGCCGACCACGATCCCCGCCACGGCACAGGCCATGGACACGGCGACGGCATTGCGCGCGCCAAGCTCCAGCGCTTCGCCGGTCTTGATCACGCCGGCCTTCGTCAGTGCGACGAGACCCTGCATCGACGCCCCCTCGGAGACCCAGTTCATGACCCCGCGCAGAACGGCGGCGGCAATGACAGCGAGGATGGCGTAGTAGCCCACGCGCATCGGGGAATAGCCCTGAACGAGGAACCAGACGAGCGCGACGAGGGGCAGAAGGAAATGCCACCCCTCCGCCAGCACGTCCCGCACCTTGGGCAGGTCCGCAGCGGGGAGGCCGGTCATCCCCTGTTTCACGGCGGCGATATGGACGAGCAGATAGACGGCGCCGAAGTAAAGCACGGCCGGAAAGATCGAGACGAGGACGATGTCGATATAGGGCGTGCGCGTGAACTCGGACATGAGGAAGGCCCCCGCGCCCATGAGCGGCGGCATGATCTGCCCGCCGGTCGAGGCGGCGGCCTCGATCCCGCCGGCCTGCGCGGGGCGGTAGCCGAGTTTCTTCATGAGCGGGATGGTGAAGGCCCCGGTAGTCACCACGTTGGCAATGGCCGAGCCCGAGATCGACCCCATGCCGGCGCTGGCGATCACGGCGGCCTTGGCAGGTCCGCCGCGCTGGCGACCCGTGGCGGCATAGGCGAGGTCGATGAAGAACTTGCCCGCGCCGGTGACCTCGAGGAAGGCCCCGAAGAGGACGAAAACGAAGATGAAGGTGGCGGCCACGCCCAGCGGGATGCCGTAAAGCCCTTCGGCCCCGAGCGTGAGCTGGCTGGCGAGGCGGTCGAGCGAATACCCCCGGTGATTGAGGATGCCGGGCATGAGGTCGGCCAGGAACGGAAGTTCGCCCCGGTTGCCCGCGAATGCATAGAGGATGAAAACGACGCCCACGATGGTCATGCCGAGGCCAATGGCGCGGCGCGCAGCCTCGAGCACGACGAGGACCGTGACGATCCCCACGGTGACGTCGATCTGGCGCGGCACGATGGCATTGGCGATGGCGTCGATGTTGGCGGGCACCCAGTAGCCGACGAGGATGCCGCAAAGGATCAACGGCCCGTCGATAAGCCATCCGATGACACCGCGCGGACGCTTGCCTGTGATGGGGAACATCAGAAAGGCGAGGACGAGGATGAAGCCAAGGTGGATAGGACGCTGGAAGAAAAGGCCCAGTGGCTGGATGCCGGCGGCATAGAGCTGAAACAGCGAGAGCGCGATGCCGACGACCGTGATGATACGCAAGACCGGCTTGGGCTGCGGCAGATAGACGGGCCCGTCTGACGGGGGCTGCGGCATCTCGGATGTCTTGTCCGTCATGTCAGTCTTCCAGCGAAATGAGCACCCGTTCGTGCGCGGCCCGGGCGGAAAGCGAGACCTCGCCCGAGGCGGCGGACAGGCGGTGATCGACCTTCATCGTGCCGGGGCGCAGCACATAGGCGTCGCCGGGCACGGGTTCGTCGATGGCTTCGATCCAGTAGCCGCCAGCACCGTCCGAGGTCTGGATGCCGCGCCCGTCGATATGGCCAAGGCCGGCGGCGAAATCGGGTTGATGGGACCGGGTGAGCACCATGTGTCCGGCCCGATTTTCGTAACAGTCCTGCACCTCGAAGCCCTGAACGGAATGGCGCCAGAGCATGCACCACCCGGCACCTTCGGGCACCTCCAGCCGCGCGATCTCGGGGCCGTCCGGGAGAACGGTGGCCACCAGCGATCCGGCAGATGCAGGGAAAGAGAGGAGGGCCAGAAGCCCCCCTCCGATCACGCGTCGCATCACTCGCGCAGCTTGTCCGGGATGGTCGCGCCCGCTTCCTCGAAGTACCGCAGGGCCCCGGCGTGAAGCGGAACGGGTGTCGCGTTCATGGTGAAGTCCACGGTGGTCTCGTTCGCCGCCGGGTGAACCGCCTGCATCTCGGCGATGTTTTCATACATGGCCTTGGTGATCTGGTAGACGGTCTCCTCGTCCATCTCGGAAGAGACGACCAGCACGTTGGGCACGCCCACGGTCATTACGTCGTCGGCGACACCGTCATAGGTTCCGCCGGGCAGGGCGAGCGCAGCGAAGGTAGGGTCTGCGCCCATGGCGGCGTCCACCTGTTCCTGCGTGAGGGCCACCATGGCGATGTCCTTGGTGGTGGCGAGGTTCAGGATCGACGAGGTCGGCGCGCCCACCGACAGGAAGCCCGCGTCGATGTCGCCGTTGTTGAGCGCATCCGTGGTTTCGTTGAAGTTCAGGCGCTGGGCGTCGAAATCGTCGAAGCTGATGCCGTTCGCGTCGAGGAGCGTCATGGCGTTGACCTCGGTGCCCGACCCCGGCGCGCCGACCGACACGCGTTTGCCGGCAAGGTCGGCGATCGAGGTGATGCCGCTGTCCGCGAGGGTCACGATCTGGACCATGTTGGCATAAAGCGACCCAACGGCACGGACCATCGGAAGCTGCTGGCCCTCGAAGCGACCCGTGCCCATGTAGGCCTGCTGCACCGTATCGGCGAGCGCGATGGCGAGGTCGGCGTCACCGGTGGCGATCAGCCCCATGTTTTCGACCGAGGCGCCGGTAACTTCGGCAGTCGCAGAATATCCCTCGACGTGGTTGTTGATAACCTCGGCAAGGCCGCCGCCCATCGGGTAATAGACGCCGCCGGTGCCGCCGGTGGCAATGGAAAGCTGGGTCTGTGCCGAAACGGCGGTCGCGCCAAAGGTCATGGTCGCCGCGAGTGCGGCGGTGCGTAGCATATTCATGATATCCTCCCTGTTATGGCGTTTACGCTAACAGGCGAGACCCGTCTTGCAAGCCCTCAGTCTGCAGGCGTGTTGCAAGTGAACCGCCGGGCGGCACACTTGCCGTTGCGTTATGTTTGCCCGAGGCGACGCTTTGTGCGCCCCTTTGGCACCGCCGGTGAGAACCGACCTGCCCATTCCGTGAGCAAGCGGGGGCCATATAGGGCGAAATCCGGCCCGAAAAATTTTTGAACGCGAGGTCAAAACCGGGCGAAAATCCAAAAACTATCAACCGCCTTGCAAAATCCCGTGCTACGCTTTCGCATGGCTGCAGGGGGAATCGCCGCCCGGTGCATTTGCGTCTGGTCGTCGGTCACCTGCCAAAAAAATACACAACCATCCCGCCCCGAAAACGTCAGGGCGAGGACCACATGGAGGATCATATGACGTTGATTAGCAAACTCTCGGTGCGCACGGGGCTGGCCGCCGCCCTCATGGCCGGCACGGTGATGACCGCGCAGGCCTTTACCGCCTGTCAGGTGACCGACACCGGCGGTATCGACGACGCGGGCTTCAACCAGACGGCCTGGAAGGGCGTTCAGGACGCGATGGCGGCCAATTCCGAGGTCGAGGGCCGGTTCCTCGAAAGTCAGGCGGAAACCGATTACGAAGCCAACATCAACTCGCTCATTTCCGAGCAGTGCGACGTGATCATCACCGTGGGCTTCCTGATGGGCGACGCCACGAAGACGGCTGCCGAAGCGAACCCCGACGTCAAGTTCTCGATCGTCGACTTCGCCTATGACCCGACGATCCCGAACGTGCTGGGCCAGGTCTTCGCCACCGACCAGGGCGCCTTTCTCGCGGGCTACCTTGCCGCCGGCATGTCGGAAACCGGCGTGATCGGCACCTTCGGCGGGATCAACATTCCGCCGGTGACGGCCTTCATGGACGGGCTCTACTACGGCGTTCAGTATTACAACGAACAGAAGGGCACCGACGTGCAGGTTCTGGGCTGGAACCCGGAATCGAAGGAAGGGCTCTTCACCGGCAACTTCGACAGCCTCGATGACGGTCGTGCCTTTGCGCAGAACCTTTACGACGAAGGCGCGGACATCGTGATGCCGGTCGCGGGTCCCGTGGGCCTCGGCTCGGCCACCCTCGCCAAGGAGCTTGGCACGGACGAGCTCAAGATCATCGGCGTGGACGCGGACCAGACCCAAACCGACCCCGAAAACTCCGACGTCTATCTGACCTCGGTCCTCAAGCGCATGGATTCGACCGTGACGCAGGTCATCGACATGGCGATGGACGACAGCTTTGAAGGCGGGCTCACCGTCGGTACGCTCGAGAACGACGGCGTGGGCCTCGCGGGCTTCGGCGCCTTCGACGGCGAAGTGCCGGACGAGCTCAAGGCCGAACTCGAAGCCGTGAAAGCCGGCATCATCGACGGTTCGATTACGGTCGGCATGTAAGCCGACCCTCGTCCGCCGCCGGGGGTCACTCCGGCGGCGGCATGGTTCAAGATCACAATCAGGGGTGGGGTGCCGATGGACGTCGAGCTGCGCGGGATTACCAAGCGCTTCGGATCTGTCGTGGCGAACGACAAGGTGGACCTGCATATTCGCGCGGGCGAAGTGCTGGGGCTGCTTGGCGAGAACGGCGCCGGTAAATCCACCATGATGAACATGCTCTCGGGGCTCTACACACCCGACGAGGGCAAGATCCTGATCGACGGCAAGCCCGTGGTCTTCGACGGTCCCGGCGACGGGATCGAAGCGGGGATCGGCATGGTGCACCAGCACTTCATGCTCGTGCCCGTGTTCACCGTGGCCGAGAACGTGGTTCTGGGCGTGGAGCCGACCGGCAAGCTTGGCTATCTCGACATCAAGCGCGCGCGCCGTCAGGTCGAGGAAATCAACGAGAAATACGGGCTGCATGTGCCGCCTGACGAATTGATCGAGGACCTCCCCGTGGGCATCCAGCAGCGGGTCGAGATCCTCAAGGTGCTGTTTCGCTCGGCCGATGTGCTGATCCTCGACGAACCGACCGCCGTGCTCACGCCGCAGGAGGTGCGCGAGTTCTTCGGTATCGTCGAGAGCCTCAAGGAAGCGGGAAAAGCGATCGTCTTCATCACCCACAAGCTGCATGAAGTTCTGGAGATTTCGGACCGGATCGCGGTGCTTCGTCAGGGGCGGATCACCGGGCATGGCGATCCCAAGGAACTGACCGAGGCGGACCTCGCCGAGATGATGGTGGGCCGCCCGGTGAGCTTCACGGTCGAGAAGGACCTCGCCAAGCCCGGTCGCGACATGCTGGTGATGAAGGACGTCACCATGCTCGACGAGACCGACGAGAAGGTGCTCGACCGGGTCTCGATCACCGTGCGCTCGGGCGAGGTCGTGGGCATCGCGGGCGTGCAGGGCAACGGGCAGACTGAACTGGTCGAGGCAATCACCGGGCTCGAACGGGTGGCATCGGGCAAGATCACCTTCGACGGGTCCGACATCACGACCGCCAGCGTGCGCGAGCGTCACAGGCTGGGTATGGCCCATATTCCCGAGGACCGGCACAAGTCGGGGATGGTGGACAGTTTCACCGTGGCCGAGAACATGGTGCTGAATACCTACTATTCCGAGGACTACTCCAAGGGCTGGGCCATCGACTGGAACAAGGTGAGCGAGACCGCCGCCCGTTTCTGCGTCGATTTCGACGTGCGCACGCCGAGCGTCTTTCTGGAGGGCGGCAGCCTGTCAGGCGGCAACCAGCAGAAGATGGTCGTGGCGCGCGAGCTCGAACGCCAGACGAAGCTGGTCATCGCCTCTCAGCCCACGCGGGGCGTGGACGTGGGCTCTATCGAATACATCCACAAGCGGCTCGTCATGTCGCGTGACGAAGGCGACGGGGTCGTCATCGTGTCCTCGGAACTCGACGAGATCATGGGGCTCGCCGACCGGATCTATGTCATGTTCGACGGCCGGATCGTGGCCGAGTTCGACAACACCGGCGGCAAGGCCGACCGCAACGCCGTGGGTCTTGCCATGGCGGGCGCACATGAGGGCAACAAGAACTCTGACAACGGAGCGGCGGCATGAGCGAGACGCGGAAGGATGTGAACGAACGGTTGCAGGGGCTTCTCGCCCGGGCGTCCCATGGCCGCGACGATTTCGAGGATCTGGTGATCGTGCCGCTCTTTGCGGTGGTAGCGGCGCTGATCTTCGGCGCGCTGGTGATGCTTGCGACGGCGGTCGATATCGGGACCATCGGGCGCAGCTTCGTGGCGCTGGCCTATGGGGCCTTCGGCTCGCTCAACGCGATTTCCGAGACGCTGACCGCTTCGATCCCGCTGGTCCTGGCCGGACTGGGCCTTGGGCTCGGGTTCCGGGCGGGGCTTTTCAACATCGGGGCCGAGGGGCAAGTGATCATGGGCGGGATCGCCGCTGTGATCGTGGGTTTCTCGCTGACCGGTCTGCCGTGGATCATCCACCTTCCGTTGGTGCTCCTGGCCGGGGTTCTGGTCGGGGCGGCCTATGCGGCCATCGCCGGGGTCCTGAAGGCCACGACGGGCGCGCATGAGGTCATTTCGACCATCATGCTCAACCTCATTTCCTACGAGCTTCTGAACTGGCTTCTGCGCCAGCCCTGGATCCAGCGTCCCGGTCGCTCCGACCCGATCTCCAAGTCCGTGCCGGATACCGCGCAACTGCCGCGCCTCTTGACCCAGATCGACCCGAACCTGCGGCTCCATGCCGGGATCGTGGTCATGCTGCTCGCCGTGGCGCTGATTTACTGGCTGCTCTTCAAGTCGAAACTGGGCTTTGCCTTCCGCACTTCGGGCGAGAACCCCTCGGCCGCGAACTACGCGGGCATGAAGGCGGGTCTCATCATCGTGCTCGCCATGGGGGTCGCCGGGGGTCTCGCCGGGCTTGCCGGTGCGACGCAGATCACGGGCGTCCTCGGGCGCGCGTCACCGGGCTTCTCGGCGGGCATAGGCTTCGACGCCATCGCGGTCGCGCTGCTCGGTCGCAGTCATCCCGTCGGGATTCTCTTCGCGGGCATCCTCTTTGGCGCGCTCGAGGCCGGCGGGCGGCAGATGCAGGTATCGGCCGGCGTGTCCATCGACCTGATCGGGATCATTCAGGCGCTCATTATCGTCTTCATCGCCGCGCCGCTTCTTGTGCGGGCGATCTTCCCCTGGGGCTTCCGGCGCAAGAAAGGCGGTGCCGCATGACCGACATGACCGCTCATGAAGCGCGCTCCGAAAAGCTCGAGGGGGCGGCGGCGCGCAAGGCGCGGGTGATGGGGGTGATCCTCATCCTCTTGTCGCTTCTGGTCCTTTTCGTCCTGAACGTGGCACCCGGCGAGCGCGCGACCTTCAACCTGACCACGCGGCGCGACGCGATCCAGATCCCGCCGCTCGTCGTGCCGGGGGCCTTCAACATGATCGCCGCGGCGCTGCTTGCCTTTCTAGGGGTGCGGCAGTTTCTCAGGGGCGGGGGGCGCTGGACCGCGCTGTCGCTGGGGGCGGGGCTTCTGATCCTCGTCCTGGCTTTCCTCGTCTGGGCGACGGCGGGCAAGAGCTTCAACCTGACCGGCATGCTGCAGGCCACCGTGGTGCGTGCGATTCCCATCGCACTGGGCGGGCTTGCGGGCGTGCTGTCGGAACGCGTCGCGGTCGTGAACATCGCCATCGAGGGGATGTTGCTGGCCGGTGCCTTCACCGGGGCGCTCATCGGGTCGCTTCTGGGCGGCTGGATGGGGCTGGTGGCCGCGGTCGCGGTCGGTGGTCTCTTCGGTCTCCTCCTTGCGCTTCTCGTGGTGCGGTTCCGAATGGATCAGATCATCGCGGGGGTGGTCATCAACCTCTTCGTGCTCGGGGTGACCAGCTACGTTTCGAGCCAGGTCTTTTCGCAATACCGCAGTCTCAACAATGCGCCTGTATTCCGGTCGTGGGAGATCCCCATCCTGTCGGACATCCCGGTCATCGGCCCGACGCTCTTTGACCAGAACATATTCGTCTACGGGGCCTTCATCCTCGTGGCGGTGGCGACCTATTACCTGTTCCACACCAAGAATGGCCTGCGCGCGCGGGCCGTGGGCGAACACCCCCGCGCCGCCGACACGCTTGGCATCGACGTCTACCGCACCCGCTATATCCACGTGACGCTGGCTGGCATGGTCGCGGGCTTCGGGGGCGCGTTCTTCACCCTGGGCTCGGTGGGACGGTTCGAAGAGAACATGACCAACGGGCGCGGCTACATCGGCCTTGCCGCGATGATCTTTGGCCGCTGGCATCCGGTGGGGGCGCTCTCCGCCGCGCTGGTTTTCGGCTTCGCGGATTCGCTTCAGCAGAAGCTCGCGCTTCTCAACACGCCGATCCCTTCCGAATTCCTCGCGATGGCGCCCTATATTGCGACGATCATCGTCGTGGCCGGGCTTGTCGGACGGGCGCGCCCGCCGGCGGCGAATGGCAAGGCCTATGTGAAGGAATGAGGGGAGCGGAGGCTTCGAGACGGGACGAGACACCTGATAGGTTGTTGCGTGACCGTGGATCAGAAGACCGAAATGTCCCGGCCCGAAGCACTCCTGTGCCGTATTCGCCCCGGTCGAACCACTACGAAGAACCGGGGGATCACGGGTTAAGTGAGACGCTAGCCCGCCCGCCTACGCCCGGAAATGGTGGGAAACCACCATGTTTGTCGGAACTCACTGAATTTGAACGAAAAAGTTCATTAGAACCTTATGACGAATAGCCAAGACACCCGCGATATCCTGACCCGGCTCTTCGATGAGGCGATTCGAGCTGCGGACCCGAAGGCGGCTCTGGTGGGGCACCTGCCGCCGAAACCGGCTGGAAAGGTGGTGGTCGTTGGGGCGGGCAAAGGCGTGGCACAGGTGGCGGCGGCCTTCGAGGATCTCTGGGGCGGTCCTGTCGAGGGAACGGTCGTGACGCGGTACGGATACGCGGCCGAAACCCGTCGCGTCACGGTGCTGGAAGCCAGCCATCCTGTGCCGGATGCCGCAGGTGCGTCGGCGGCGGAGGCGCTGTTTGACCGGGTGTCGGGGCTGACGGAAGATGATCTTGTGATTGCCCTGATCACCGGCGGGGGGTCGGCGCTCCTCCCGGCGCCGCCCGAGGGTTTCACGCTCGCCGACGAACAGGCGCTGAACGAGGCGTTGCTCGCATCAGGTGCGCCGATTTCCGCGATGAACGCGGTGCGCAAATGCTTCTCGCGGATCAAGGGCGGGCGGCTCGCTGCCGCCGCGCATCCGGCCAAGGTCGTCTCGTTCGTCGTCTCCGACGTGCCGGGCGACGATCCTGCGCAGGTCGCCTCGGGTCCGACGGTGCCGGACAGGTCCGGCCCGCTTGAGGCACTGGCGGCAATTCGGTCCTACGGCATCGACCTGCCGGAACGGATGCTGGCGGCCATTGAAGCGGCCCCGGTTCCGGACCCCGAAGACCCGGTTTTCGCGCGGAGCGAGGTCAAGGTCATCGCGTCTGCCGCACGCTCGCTCGAAGCGGCGGCGCAAGTCGCGCGTGACATGGGCCTGCCGGCGGTGATCCTCTCGGATGCGATCGAAGGCGAGGCGCGGGACGTGGCGCGGGTCCATGCCGCCATTGCGCGGGAGGTGCAGTCGAAGAACCGGCCGTTCGAGAAACCCGTGGTGATCCTGTCGGGCGGCGAGACCACGGTGACGCTCCGGGGCAGAGGCAAGGGAGGCCGCAACACCGAGTTCCTTCTGTCCTTCGCACTGGCCATTGATGGCTGCGAAGGAATTTTCGCCTTGGCCGCCGATACCGACGGGATCGACGGCTCCGAGGACAACGCGGGCGCTTTCGCCGACGGAACAACGGCGGCACGGATTCGCGACGCCGGTCGCGATCCGGGCGATATGTTGGCTCGAAATGACGCCTTTTCCGCTTTTGCCGCCATCGACGGCCTGTTTTCGCCGGGGCCGACAGGAACGAATGTGAACGATTTCCGGGCCATTCTTGTTCGTTAACGCGATGGGAACGTTTGGTCTTTCGCCGGCGTACAAGTTTTTGTGAATGGTGACAATCAGTTATCCCTAAGTCATCTGGCGGGCTAACCGAGACTCACAGTGACAGAAGGCGGGTTTCATGCTAACCTCGCGATACTTGAAGTGCCGACCTGGGGTCCACGGATGTTCACGCTCGTCGATACGGCCAACCCCGCCCACGATCTTGTCCTGGTAAACCGGCTTTGGCGTCCCCTGATGCGGGAGATACGCCGTGCCGGCCTGGTTCAGGGAGAACGGGCGACGGCCATCGGATATCATAATCTGACCGCTGTTTCGCTGGGCGAGGCGCAGGCGATCTATGCGCATTTCTCGGCGCTTCTGGATCGCGCCGAGCTGCCGACGGACGTCGATCTGGACACGGCGGAACGGTTCAGTTCCTTTGCCGGGCGAAGTCAGGGCTTCGAGATCACTTGACGAGAAAGGCCGCGCAGATCGCGCGGCCTTTCGTGTTTCCGTTCATGGGTCTTGCCGAAAGCGTCAGTTCGCGAAGCTCTTCTCGATCTTGTCGAGCGTCTCCATCGCGGGGAGCACGTCGGCCACGGCGCCATTGGGCTGGCGGCCCTCCTTGATCGCCGCGACGAATTCCCGGTCAATCAGCTCGATCCCGTTGTTGGACACGGCTACGCCCGACAGGTCGATGGGGTTCTCTTTCCCGTCGAACAGGTCGTCGTAACGCGCGATGTAAGTTCCATTGTCGCAGATGTAGCGGAAGAATGTTCCGAAGGGCCCATCGTTGTTGAAGGACAGCGACAGGGTGCAGATCGCGCCCGAGGGGGTCTTCATCCCGATGGCCATATCCATCGCGATGTCGAGGTCCGGGTGCATCGGTCCCTGAAGGCCGAAGCTCTGCGACACGCTTTCGCCGGTCTGATATTGGAACAGATCAACGGTGTGACAGGCGTGATGCCACAGAAGGTGGTCCGTCCACGACCGCGCTTCACCCTTGGCGTTGGTGTTCGTGCGGCGGAAGAAATAGGTCTGGACGTCCATCTGCTGGATCTTCAGCTCGCCCGCCTTGATCTTGTTGTGGATCCACTGGTGCGAGGGGTTGAAACGGCGGACCTGACCGGCCATCGCGACGAGCCCGGTTTCCTTCTGCTTCTCGACCACCGCGATGGAATCCTCGAGGCTGTCCGCCATCGGAATTTCCACCAGCACATGCTTGCCCGCATCCATACAGGCGATGGCCTGTTCCGCGTGCATCTGCGTGGGCGTCGACAGGATCACCGCATCGACGTCGTCACGGGCGAGACATTCGACCAGCGTCGTGCCCGCGTGACCGACACCGCGTTCCTTGGCGAAGGCTTCGATCTTTTCCTTCGTCGGCCCCATGACCGAGGTGACTTCGACACCCTCAATATTGGCGAGGGCGTCCATGTGCTTGATCCCGAAGGCGCCGTAAGCGCCTGCAACACAAATCCGCATGTGGTCTCCTTATGCGTGGTTTTCGAGGATGAGGTGGCCGACCGCCGTGTTCGAGGCAGGCACGTGGTAGTGGCGATGCACTTCGGTGACCTTCTCTTCGAGCGCACCGCGCATGACCAGCCACATGACCATTTCGATGCCTTCCGAGCCGGTTTCACGCAGGAACTCGAGGTGCGAGATCTTGCGGGCCTTTTCGGGTTCGTTCACTAGAATATCCATGAACTGCTGGTCCCAGGTCGCGTTGATCAGCCCGGCGCGTTGCGCCTGCAACTGGTGCGACATGCCGCCGGTGCCGTAGATGTGGACATTGATGTCCTCGGGCCAGCTTTCGACGGCGCGCTTGATCGCCTGACCCAGCGCAAAGCAGCGGTTCGCCGTCGGGGCGGGATACTGCACCACGTTGACGGCGAGCGGGATTACCAGCGTGCCCCAGTCGTCCTCGGGCGTCTTGTCACCGAACATGACCGACAGCGGCACGGTCAGGCCGTGGTCCACTTCCATCTCGTTCATGATCGTCATGTCGAACTCGTCGAGGATGAGCGACTGCGCGATGTGGCTCGCCAGTTCCTGATGGTTCTTCACCACCGGCACCGGTCGCGCGCCCCAGCCTTCGTCGGCGGGTGCGAACTCGGCCGCGCAGCCCAGCGCAAAGGTCGGGATGCACGAGGCGTCGAACACCGTGCAGTGGTCGTTGTAGACGAGGAACACCACGTCGGGCTTGTTCTCCTTGTTCCACTCGCGCGAGAACTCGAAGCCCTCGAAGACGGGAACCCAATAGGGCTGTTCGGTGATGTGCTGGTCCATGGCCACGCCGATGGCGGGCACATGGCTGCACGCGATACCTGCTGTGATCTTGGCCATTATTTCTTCTCCCATTCGGATTTGTAGCGGTTGCCGTCGGGGCTGCGGCCCCCGGCGACCATCATCGCGCGATAGTCGTCGCGGCTCATGCCCGACATCATCGCGGCGAGGTCCTGAAACACGATGCCGTCGAAGGCGCCGAGTTTCGAGGTGTAATAAATGTTGCCACCCAGTTCGAGCAGCCGGTTCCAGTCGCGGTCGCGGACGGCCTGTTTCTGTTCCTCGGTCATCTTGAACTTGGCCATATGCGCCTCGGGGTCGTCCCGGAACGCCTGACGGTTCACTTCCTTGCCGAGCGAGATGCAGAATTGATTGAGCCAATAGCCCTGACGGGACCGGTCTGCGTCGAAAACGTAGGTGCCGGGAATGTCGTCGTATTCCTTCTCCGCCATGAGTTCCTCCTGTTACGCGTGTTTGAGTGTGTCGGTATCTGTAAGGCCAAGTGCGGCCAGAACGGCATCGGCGCGGGCAGCGAGGTCTTTGGGGCCGGGGGGCAGCCCCAGCGCGCCCATGTCCGCTTGCCAGTCCACCGTAGCTTGCGCCATTCGGGGCGGCAGGCCAAGAGCGGCGACGGTCTTGGCAACCTCCCGCATTTCCGCGGCGCGGCGGGTGCCATGAGTGGTCGTGCGCTCGATGTTATAGGCGGCTCGCGCGGCCCAGTCCCACCCGGGCATGGACGCGTCGAGCGCGGCGACGATATCATCCTCGCAACCGGCGGCACGGGCGGCGAGCAGGCTTTCGAGCGTCAGCGCCTCGATCCCCTTGATCATGACCGAGCGCAGCATTTTCACGGTCGACGCCCGCCCCACGGGCCCCGCGAGCACCCGCATGTCCATGGCGAGAGCCACGGCCGCGTCCTGTGCGACGTCTGCGTGGGGTCCGGACAGCAGCATTCGGGTCCTGTGCAGGTTCGGGTGGATCGGCGCCATGATCGCGCAGTCGACATAGCGCGCACCGGCGGCCTCCACCGCCTGTGCCGATGCAGCCTTGGTGCCCGGGGCGCAGGAATTGCCATCATAGAACAACGCGTCTTCTCTCAGGAACGGCGCAGCAGCGCGCGCCACGTCGCCTGCCCGGTCCGCGGTGACCACGGAAAAGGCCACATCCGCTTCGGCCAGCGCCTCGGGCAGGTTGTCGTGGCCTTCGACCCCGGCGCGGCGATAGCTGTCGCGCATGGCCTCCTCGGTCGCGGGGGCGAGGGTCTTGATATCGAACGCCGAGATCCGAACCTCCGGCACATCGCGGCGCCAACCCCGGGCAAGGGCCTGTCCGGCTTCACCGAATCCGATGAGCGCGATATGATTGGGGTCCGTTCGCATAGACCTGCATGTAGGTACGAGGGCGAGTTTTGTGAAATTCGTTGCCCGGAGGCGCTATTCATTCTGGGTATAGTCGTCCGGTTTCCGCCGGTGTGGCCGCGGCGCGGATAAGGTCGATAAACCGGGCCTGCGTCGCCGTCGGCACCCATCCGGTCCGCGTGGTCAGTCCGATGGGCCGGGCGCTTTCCGGCAGGGTCAGGTCCAAAGGCACCATGTCCCCGCGCGCAATCTCGACCGCGGCCTGATTGGGCGACAGGATGGTGAGGTAATCGCCTCGGGCGAGCAGGCCGCGCACCAGCACCATCGACGAGGACACGATCCGCACCGGGGTCTTTTGCATGTCGGCGATCCCGAGCGTCCTGTAGAGGTAACTGCCGCCCGGCGTTTCCCGCGGCGGCGCGATCCAGGGATAGTCGAGCAATTCGTCGATCTTGACCGAGAGCCGCTTGGCCAGCGGATGGGCCGGGCCCGCGACCACCGAGAGATGGTCCTCGAAGAGCACCGACTGTTCCACGTCCTCGACCGGGACCGGGTCGCGCAGCGCCCCGATCAACACGTCGATCTCGCCGTAGCGCAGGCCGCGCAAAAGCTCGGCATAGGGCGCGTCGATGGTGCGGATCTGGACGCCTGCCGCCTCGGCCAGAAGGGCGTGGATGGCCGACGGCAGGATATCGGTGCGGGACAGCGGCATGGAGCCGATGGTGATGCGGGTGGAATCGCGCCCTGCGATCCGGGTCAGGTCGTCGAAGCCCTGCTTGAGCTCGGCTTCGGCCAGTTTGACCGAGCGGGCGAAAGCCTCGGCCTGTGGGGTCAGCTCGATACCGCGCCGACCGGCGGCGAAGAGCGACATGCCCGAGAGCTTCTCGAGATCGCGCCCCGCCCGGTGGATCGAGGGTTGCGAGATGTCGAGCATCCGTGCGGCGAGGCTGAAATTCCCGGCTTCCCGGATCGCGATGAGCGCGCGCAGTTGCGCGGCGGTGACGCGGGTGTGGAAATCGGTCACCGGCTTGCCTTCGCGCCGGGCGAGCCGGACCGCCAGCGCGCCACCATGGGCGAGATGGGCAAACATGCGCCGGACGCGGGCCAGCAGCAGTTCGCCCGCGTCGGTGGGGAACATGCCCTCGGCGCGGCGGTCGAAAAGCGCCATGCCCAGCCGGTCCTCCAGCCCCGAGATTGCCTGCGTCACGGCGGGCTGGGACAGGTGGACACGATGCGCCGCGGCCGAGATGCCGCGGGCGTCGGCAACTTCCATGAAAGCCTTCAGGTGCCTCAGATTTGGAAATTCGACTGTCATACCAGTATCTTGCCTGTTTCCTGCCGCAGGTCGATCCGCGTGGCCTATAGCAAATATTTATGAAGCGCGTCCGG
Source organism: Maritimibacter sp. DP1N21-5 (assembly GCF_019218295.1). NCBI lineage: Bacteria > Pseudomonadati > Pseudomonadota > Alphaproteobacteria > Rhodobacterales > Roseobacteraceae > Maritimibacter > Maritimibacter sp. DP1N21-5. The sequence continues at coordinate 1,857,925 of NZ_JAHUZF010000006.1, read as the reverse complement.
GATTCAAATGGTCTCTCGTCGCGCGCGGTCCTATGCGGGGGCAAAACACGCAACCGACCCTCAGGGAGACGTCATGTCCGACGCGAACACAGCCAAGAAAACCGCCCTCGTCATTTCCGCCCACTCCGCCGATTTCGTCTGGCGCTGCGGCGGCGCGATCGCACTGCATCAGGCCAAGGGATATGAAGTGACGGTGGTATGCCTGTCCTATGGCGAACGCGGCGAAAGCGCGAAACTGTGGAAGCAGGAAGGCATGACGCTGGACAAAGTGAAGGCCGCGCGCCGCGAAGAGGCCGAAAACGCCGCTGCCGCGCTGGGCATCAACGACATCCGCTTCCTCGACCGGGGCGACTACCCGCTCGATCTGGGGCGCGAGACGGTCGACATGATGGTCGACATCATCCGCGAAGTGCAGCCGAAGTTCATGTTCTCGCATTCGAAATGGGACCCCTATAACACCGACCACATGCGCACGACCGACTTCGCGCTCGAGGCGCGGATGGTCGCGCAGGCCTGGGGCCACAATCCTGGGCAGAAGGTGCTGGGCGCGCCGCAGCTTTATCTCTTCGAGCCGCACCAGACCGAACAGATGGGCTGGAAGCCCAACGTGTTTCTCGACATCACTGAGGTCTGGGACAAGAAGTGGGCCGCGATCCAGTGCATGCAGGGCCAGGAGCACCTGTGGCATTTCTATGAGAACGTGGCCGAGAACCGCGCCAACCACTACAAGCGCAACTCTGGCGGCCAGTCGGGCGGCAAGAACGCGAAGTACGCCGAAGGCTTCGAGGCGATCTTCCCGCGCACCGTGGAGGAACTGGACTGATGATCTATCAGCCGGGCACCACGGGGGTCGTGGTTCAGAACATCGAACGGGCCGATCAGGCAGTGATCGACGGGCTTGCGGCCTGTGGCGTGGCGACGGTGCATGAGGCGCAGGGGCGCAAAGGTCTGCTCAATAGCTACATGCGCCCGATCTATCCGGGCGCACGGATCGCGGGCTCGGCCGTGACGATCCTCGCACCGCCAATGGACAACTGGATGATCCATGTGGCCATCGAGCAGCTTCAGGCGGGGGACGTGCTTCTTCTTGGCACGATCTCGCCCTCCGACGCGGGTTATTTCGGCGACCTTCTGGCGACAAGTGCGATGGCACGGGGCTGCCGCGGGCTCATCATCGACGCGGGCGTGCGCGACGTGCGCGACCTGACCGAGATGGGCTTTCCGGTCTGGTCCAAGGCGGTGGGCGCGCAGGGCACGATCAAGGAGACGCTGGGTTCGGTCAACGTGCCCGTCGTCTGCGCCGACGAGTTGGTCAATCCGGGTGATGTCGTCGTGGCCGACGATGACGGCGTGGTCGTCGTGCGGCGCGCGGAGGCGGCGGATGTGCTGAAGAAGGCGCAGGCGCGCGAGGCGAATGAGGGCGAGAAACGAGCCCGGTTCGAGGCGGGCGAACTGGGTCTCGACATCTACAAGATGCGGGAACGGCTCGGTGAAAAGGGCCTGAAGTACGTGTGAGGGTTCGAATTTCGCTTGCGCGAAATCCGACCAACTGGGGGAGGCTTTGCCTCCCCCAGACCCCCTCCAGGATATTTATGAACCAGAGAAGGATGGACCCGTGACGGAAGGTGTGCGGTGCATGTGGATGCGGGGCGGGACGTCGAAGGGCGGGTATTTCCTGTCGGGCGACCTGCCGGAGGACGAGGCCGCGCGGGATGCGTTTCTGCTTCGGATCATGGGATCGCCGGATGTGCGCCAGATCGACGGGATGGGCGGGGCCGATCCTTTGACGGCGAAGGTCGCGGTGGTGAAGCGGTCCGAACGGGAGGGGGTCGATGTCGATTACCTGTTCCTGCAGGTTTTTGTCGATCAGCCCATCGTCACGGACAAGCAGAACTGCGGAAACATGCTCGCGGGCGTCGGCCCCTTTGCGATCGAGCGCGGGTTGATCGAGGCCACCGGCGATGTCACCGAAGTGTCGATCTATATGGAGAACACCGGGCAGGTGGCGATTGCTTCCGTGCAGACGCCGGGCGGGGAAGTGACCTACAAGGGTGAGGCGCGGATCGACGGGGTGCCGGGCACCTCGGCGCCCATTCCGCTGGAGTTCAAGGACACCGCCGGGTCCTCCTGTGGCGCGCTTTTGCCCACGGGGAACGTCGTCGACACGGTCGAAGGTGTCGAGGTCACGATGATCGACAACGGGATGCCCTGCGTCGTCATGCGCGGCGCGGACCTTGGGATCAGCGGCGACGAGACGCCGGAAGAGCTGGAAGGCAACAAGGACCTGCGCGCGAAGCTCGAGGCTATTCGGCTCGCCTGTGGCCCGATGATGAACCTGGGCGACGTGTCCGAGAAATCCGTGCCCAAGATGACCATGGTCACGGCCCCGAAGAACGGCGGCGCGATCAACACACGAACCTTCATTCCGCACCGCTGTCACAAGACGATCGGGGTGCTGGGCGCGGTGAGCGTCGCGACCGCCTGCCTGCTCGAGGGATCGCCCGCTTCCGGGCTTGCAGAGGTGGGCGAGGGCGACGAGCGCAGCCTCTCTGTCGAACATCCGACGGGCGAGATGACCGTCATTGCAAAACTCGATAGGACCGGAACCCCGGTGTCCGCCGCCATCCTGCGCACGGCGCGCAAGCTGATGGACGGCATGGTTTTTGGAGACTGATATGACCGAAGTGCAAGTGAAAGACGCCGACTGGCTGGATTTCCACCCGAACCCCTCGAAACCGGCGTTTACGCTGCCCGAAGGCGCGGTGGATGCGCATTGCCATGTGTTCGGTCCGAGCCCCGAGTTCCCGTTCGCGCCGGAGCGGAAATACACGCCCTGCAACGCAGGCAAGGACGAGCTCTACAAGCTGCGGGATTACCTTGGCTTCCAGCGCAACGTGATCGTGCAGGCGACCTGTCACGGCAAGGACAACCGCGCGATGGTGGATGCCTGCCGCACCGCCGGCGACCTTGCTCGCGGGATCGCGAGCGTGGGGCCGGACATCACCGAGGACGAGATCCGCGAGATGGACGCGGCCGGCGTGCGCGGGGTGCGGTTCAACTTCGTCAAACGTCTTGTCGATGCGACGCCGAAAGAGGTGTTCCTATCGATTGCCGAGAAGATCAAACCCTTCGGCTGGCACATCGTCGTTTACTTCGAGGCGCAGGACCTCGAGGAGCTTGTGCCGTTTCTCGAACAACTGCCTACCGTGATCGTGGTTGATCACATGGGGCGGCCCGATGTGGAGAAAGGGGTCGATCACCCGGATTTCCAGCGCTTCCTCGACCTGATGGCCCGCAACGAGAACATCTGGTCCAAGGTGACCTGCCCGGAGCGGCTGTCCAAGGTCGGGCCCGACACCTATGACGACGTGGTGCCGTTCGCCAAGAAGGTGGTCGAGATGTTCCCGGACCGCGTGCTCTGGGGCACCGACTGGCCGCATCCCAACATGAAGAGCCACATGCCGGATGACGGCAAGCTCGTGGACTTCATCCCGCGCATCGCGCCGACCGATGCCGAGCAGAAGAAGCTGCTCGTGGACAACCCGATGCGGCTTTACTGGGCGCGCTGACGGCGCATTGAATTTGGGTGTTGCGAGGGGCTGCCATGGGCGGCCCCTTTTCAGTTCGAGCCTGCGCCAACAGGGGATCACTCCCGTGCAGGGCATAAGATTTATGTTCCGTCCATCCAAACACCGCCCTCGGGACCCCGGTTTGATTCAGGTCAAAAACCGGTGGGGCCGCGCGTGCGACAAGGTCTCAGGACATGAAAAGGAGGATAGGCCATGCATGATATGCCGAGCCACGATTACCACATCGACATTCCGGGCACGACGATCTTCGACGGCAAACAGGCCATGAAGGGCTACGCGCTGAACAAGATGTGCTACGACTTCAACCGCGCCGAAAACCGCGAGGCGTTCCGCGCCGACGAAGAGGCCTGGATGGAGAAATACGGTCTCAACGAGCAGCAGAAGGCCGCCATCCGGGCGCGCGACGTGCTGGGTCTGCTCGATGCCGGGGGCAACATCTACTACCTCGCCAAATTCGCCGGGATCTTCGGACTGGGCGTGCAGGACGTGGGTGGGATGCAGACCGGCAAGACCACCGAAGAATTCAAAGACTATCTGTTAAGCCAGGCGTAAGGGAGCGAGACCATGGCAAAAGTTCTAGGCGGGATCACGACCTCCCACATCCCCTCGGTCGGCAACGCGATCCAGAAGGGGCTGCAGGACGACCCCTATTGGAAGCCCTTCTTCGACGGCTATCCGAAGGTCCACCAGTGGATCAAGGACACCAAGCCCGACTATTGCATCAACATCTACAACGACCACGGGCTGGGCTTTTTCCTCGACCGGATGCCGTCCTTCGCGATCGGCTGCGCCCATGAATACCGCAACGAGGACGAGGGCTGGGGGCTTCCGGCGCTCGATCCGTTCCCCGGTGCGCCGGAACTCTCGTGGCACATCGCGGAATCGATGGTGGCCGACCACTTCGACCTGACCACCTGTCAGGAGCTCGCGGTGGACCATGGCTTCGTCGTGCCGATGCAGCTGTTCTGGCCCGGCGCACCCCATCACCCGGACATGCCGAAGACGGTGCCGATTTCTGCCAACACCGTGCAGCATCCGATCCCGACGCTGGCGCGGGCGCTGGAGTTCGGCCGGGCCCTGGGCAAGGCGCTTCGGTCCTTCCCCGAGGATGCGACGGTCGTGATCCTTGGCACCGGCGGGCTGTCGCACCAGCTGGACGGGCAACGGGCGGGCTTCATCAACAAGGAGTTCGACCAGTACTGCCTCGACAACATCGTGTCGAACCCCGACGAGCTGACCAAGATCACGCGGATGGAGCTGGTCGAAAAGGCCGGCGCTCAGGGGACCGAGTTCCTGATGTGGATGATGATGCGCGGGGCGCTGGGTGACAATGTGACCGAGATTACGCGGAACTATCATATTCCGATCTCGAACACCGCTGCCGGCACACTTCTGCTGGAATGCGCTGCATAAATCGAACATTCAGGCAGAGACAGTAGGCCGGGAGAAAACCCGGCCTACACGTTTCTTGCGAGCCGTTGTCCCAAGGCTGCAAGGGTCCCTTCCGACAGGTCAGGAAGGTAAAGTACCTCGCGCGGGTCAGCGTCGCCCCGGATCCGTTTGTAGGCCCCGTCGTAATGTGTCGCGATGAGATCGGAGGCGAGGGCCATGCCATTTCGGGCCTCGGCGAGCCCTAACCACTCCTCGACCTTCGCATGACCATGATACCGGGCAAGTTTTCCCAGCGTGGCGGCGAGCCGGTCGGGATCGTCGGCGATGTCGGGATAGGCCTCGATCAGATGGGCGGCGCGGGCGGCGAGAGGAGCCTGCACCTCGTAATATTCCGCGCCCAGCATCGCCTTCCAGAGGGACGGCGGGATGAGCAGCCCGCCGATCTTGGAGCTTTCCGCCTCGACGAATACGGGCCGCGCTGGGTCGAGCGCGGTCAGCGCCATGGCGATCCGGCTTTCAAACGTCTTCTGCGCGGGCTGTGCCCCGCCCAACAGCCCGAAGAGTGACCCGCGATGTTCGGCCATCGCCTCGAGGTCGATGACCTGTCCACCCGAAGCCGCGATATGATGGAGGAGCCGCGTCTTGGCCGTCCCGGTGCCGCCGTCGATCAGGATCGGGCGAAACGGCAGCGGTTGGTCGTGCAGCATGGACACGACGAGCCGACGAAAGGTCTTGTACCCCCCCTGCACGGTGTCCGCCCGCCAGCCGATGTTCTGAAGCAGCGCCGCGAAGGAGCCCGACCGTTGTCCACCGCGCCAGCAATAGACCAGCGGACGCCAGCCGCCCGGGCGGTCGGCCAGCGTTTCCTCGAGATGGCGCGCGGCGTTGCGGGCGACCAGCGCAGCGCCGACCTTGCGGGCCTTGAAGGGGTCCTCCTGCACATAGATCGTGCCGACCACGGCGCGTTCTTCGTTCGACAGGACAGGCAGATTGATCGCGCCGGGAATGTGGTCCTCGGCAAATTCGGCGGGCGAGCGCACGTCGATGATCTCGTCGAAAGGTAGCGCCGCGAGATCCGTCAGCGTGCCGAGCGCAATCGGCATCAGCGGCCTTGTCCCCGCAGGATGGTCAACGCCGTGCGCCACAGCAGACGCGCGTCCATCGCGAAACTCGCGTGCTCGATGTAGTAAAGATCGGCGGCCACCTTGGCCCGCGTCGCCTCGAGCCCCTCGGCATAGCCAAGGTCGACTTGCGCCAGCCCCGAGATGCCGGGACGGATGCGATGACGGTCGCGGTATTCGGGAATCGCACGCAGATAGATACGGGCATGGCTGAAGAAATCCGGGCGCGGCCCGATCAGGCTCATCTCGCCGCGCAGGATGTTGATGACCTGCGGCATCTCGTCGATGCGGGAGCGGCGAAGAAAGGCCCCGAGTGGGGTGATCCGGTCAAGCTCCAGCGGATCGTCGTGTCCGCGCACCGGGCCGGTCGCCTCGGTCATGGTGCGGAACTTGAAGGCCGCGAAGGGCCGGCAGTCGCGCCCCATGCGCGGCTGGACGAAGAAAAGCGGGCCGGGATTGCCGATGGGGTTGGCGATGAGCAGCACGAGCGACGCAAGTGCGAGCAGGGGCAGGACCGCGATGGCCACGGCGAGATCCGCCGCGCGCTTCATTGTCCAGAAGAAGGCCGAACCGCCGGGATGCGCAATTGCGCGCGCCTCTGCCTCTGGTTCTTCCCGATCCATCTTCAACGTTTGGCCTCGATACCCTGCTAATCCGTCAGGCCCGCCTTTTAGAGAGGCTTTTCAGATATTACTACGGCAATTGCCGCCCAAACGACGGCTACAGGCCAAATCGTGCTGTCGCGCCCACAACTAGGCGTAGTCGTCGTAATCCTCGCGCACGGCGGCCTGCAGATCCTTGAGAAAGGCCGGGTCGGCGGCGTGGACCCGGTTCCATGTCGGGATGAAGGGCGTTTCGTGCGGGTTGTCGAGAAACACATTGCCGGCGCGGATGATGTTCTCGGCGAAAAGCTCGATCGACTTTTCCTCGGAATGGCGGTCGAGGATCAGCCCGTTCATCCTGGCGTCGTTGTAATAGCCGTCGAGCAGATCCAATGCGGAACGGTAGTAGGTGGCTTTGAGCGTGCGGAAGACGTTGGGTGTGAAGACCGTGCCATCGGCGGCGAGCTTTCGGAAGATGGCCTTGCAGATGTCGGTAGACATGCGTGACAGGCCGGTCGAGGCGTCTTCCTCGGAGAGGTCCTGGTGCTTGTGGTCATAGGCGTCCGAGATTTCCACCTGACAGACGCTCTTTGGGGCCAGATTGCGCCAGGCTTCGGAGAGTACGCCGATCTCCAGCCCCCAGTCCGACGGAATGCGCAGATCGGGCAGGATCGCGGTGCGCATGGCGAATTCACCGGAGAGCGGGTAGCGGAAGGAGCGCAGGTAATCGAGGTAGTCGCGATCCCCGATCACACGCTTCAAGGCGATGAGGAGCGGGGAGACGAGCAGCCGTGTGACGCGACCGTTGAGCTTGCCGTCACCGATGCGGGGGTAATAGCCCTTGGCCACCTGGTAGGGGAACGACGGGTTCGCTACAGGATAGACGAGACGCGCGAGCATTTCGTTCGTGTAGGTGACGATGTCGCAGTCATGGATCGCCATGACCGCACTGTCGGCACAGCCGATGAGATAGCCCATCGAGGTCCAGACGTTCTTGCCCTTGCCGGGTTCCTGCGGCGCGAGGCCCAGGGTTTCGAGACGTTCCTGCAGGGCGAGCATCCGGGGACTGTCGTTCCAGATGACGACATGGTTCTGCGGCAGCTTCGAGAAAAAGCTGCGGGCGTGGCGGTATTGCGCCTCGTCCGCGCGGTCCAGCCCGATCACGATGCGGTGCAGGTAGGGCACCGGCACGAGCTCCTCGACGATATTGGCAAGTGCCGGACCTTCGAGTTCGGAATAGAGAGACGGCAGGATGAGGCTGATCTTGCGGGTCTGGGCAAAGGCGGACAGCTCGTAGTCCAGTTCCTCGACCGAACGGGAGCGCAGATTGTGCAGCGTGGTGATATTGCCGTTCTGATGAAAGTCAGCCATGCGCCGCGCCCTTCTGCGATTTTTCCACTTCGTCAATAACTTGGCTGACCGAAAGGTTCCAGCCAACCGGTCCGGGAGCAGTCGCGCGACGGATCTTGCCTGATTTTTCACCTTTGAGCGGGGGCAGGGGTGCCGCGTCGGGATTCGGTATGACGATGCCGATGTCGGCGGCTTCGAGCATCTCGACATCGTTGGGTGCGTCGCCAAGCGCGACGGTGACTCCAGGCGCGAGAGCGCGAGTGACTTCGGCCATGGCGTCGGCTTTCGTGCGGCCGAAAGACAGGGTGAGAAACCGTCCGCCCATGCGGGCATGGATACCCATCTCGGCGAGTGCGGCGACGAAAGCGTTGCGCGTGGCATGGTCGCCCGTCCAGAGACCCGGCTCGGAAAACCCGCGGGCGCGGGCATCGGCGGCGGCGACGAGAGGCAAGCCAGTCGTCCGCGCGAGCGCCGGGATGTCCATGTCGCCGAAGCCCGTGAAGGGTGTTCGCAGGCCATCAGGAAGAGCATCCAGCGCGGCGCGGAGGGCAGCGTAGTCAGGCGCCTCGGGAAGGTGGTCCACATGCGCTGGCAACGTGCCGGCACCGTTCTCGACGATCGCGGGCCAGTCGGTGAGACCCATGTCCCGGCGCAAGTTGACGACCTCGGCCGCGGTCTTCGACGTCGCGAGCACGACGCCGTCCCCCATCCGCCGGAGCCGGTCCAGCGCCGGACGGGCCGGGCCCCAGTCGTAGCTGTGATGATCGAGGAGCGTGCCATCGAGGTCGGAAAAGATCAGGATCGGCAGGTGCGGCGCGTCGGTCATGGGACGAGCATGGCACCTTCAGGTGGTCGGCGCACCCCGGGAAAGGGCGCGGAGGGCGATTTTTCTGCGCTGCGGCGCGGACCGTTTGTTGCCGCTTATCGTTCGGGCTACGGGAGGCGTGTCTCCGACGCGCCCGTAGCTTTCGCAAGCAGCGCGGAAAGTGTGGCGGCTTCGTCGGGCGACAGGCGGGCGAGGAGTTCGTCCTGCATGTCGCGGACCGTGGGACGCGCGCGGTCGAGGAGCACGATGCCGTTCTGGGTCAGGCGCAGCGCCTTGGCGCGGCGATCCGTCCGCGACGGTCTTCGGTCCACCATCCCCTTGGCCACCAGCCGGTCCACAACGCCTCCGATCGTCACCTTGTCATAGGCGACACGGGCGGCGAGCTTGGCCTGATCGGTCTCGCCCGCCTCGTCCAACACGGACATGACCGCGAATTGCACGGGCGTCAGGTCGAGCCCGGAGGCGCTCATCCGCTCCCGGAAGAGCGCCGTCGAGAGCTGGTTCATCCGGCGGATCAGGTGGCCGGGCATGGTGGCGAAATCGGCGGTGGTCATGGCGCGAGCCTAGCACGACCAGACCATCTGGCAAGTATACTTACGGGTTTGCTCTTCCCTTCGCCCCCGGCTTGGGAAAAGGTGAGGCATGACACGCTATCTCTTCCCGCCCGCATCCTTGGTCTCGGTCCCCATGATCGGGAGCGACCTTCGCTATCCTGTCACCCGCATCTTCTGCGTGGGCCGGAATTATGCAGCCCATGCCGCCGAAATGGGGGTGGAGGTCGACAGGGAGGCACCCTTCTATTTCACGAAGACACCGGCCCATCTGGTGGGAAGCGGCGCTGTCCTGCCGTTTCCGCCCGGCACGGGGAAACTGCATCACGAGATGGAACTGGCCTTCGTCATCGGGTCCCCGGTGTTTCGGGCGGGCCAGGCAGAGGCACGCGCGGCAATCCATGCCTACGCCTGCGCGCTCGACATGACGCGGCGCGACCTGCAGGACATGGCCAAGGAAAAACGCAGGCCATGGGACACCGGCAAGGACTTCGAGGGCAGCCTGGTCATCGCCCCGCTCACACCTGCCGCAGCCTTTGCGCCCGAAGCGCAGCGCATTCACCTTGCCGTCAACGGCGCGACGCGACAGGACGCGTCGCTCGGCGACATGATCCATGACTGCGCGGACATCGTCGCGCATCTCTCGACGCTCTACCACCTCGCGCCGGGCGACCTCATACTGACCGGCACGCCCGAGGGTGTCGGCCCGGTGGTGCAAGGCGACCGGATCGAGGGCGGGATCGACGGGCTCGCGGGTGTGACGCTCACCTACGGCGTCCCGGAATGACAAACGGGGCCGCGCGGGCCCCGTCGTCGTTCCGCTCCGACAGCGAAGGTCATTCGTCCTTCGCCGTCGCTTTCTTTGGCGCGGGCTTCTTGGCGGCAGCCTTTTTCGCCGGCGCTTTCTTGGCAGGGTCCTTCTTGGTCGCCGCTTTCTTCGGTGCGGCTTTCTTCTTGCCGCCCTTCGCCGCTTTCTCGGCGATGAGCGCCACGGCCTGCTCCATGGTCACATCCTCGGGCTTGACGTCCTTGGGCAGGGTGGCGTTGACCTTCTCCCACTTGATGTAGGGTCCGTAGCGCCCTTCCATCACGTTGACTGCACCGCCGCTTTCGGGATGTTCCCCCAGTTCTTTCAAAGCCTTGGCCGCCGTGCCTCGCCCGCGTCCCGGATTGAGCCGCTTCTCGGTGATGAGTTCCACTGCCCGGTTCATACCGATCTCGAAGACGTCGTTCGGGTCCTTGAGGTTCGCGTAGACCGGCTTCGCCTCGTCGGGAAGCTGGTGCATGAGATAGGGGCCGAAGCGCCCGAAGTTGGCAGAAATCGCCGCGCCGTCGTGAAGGCCCACCTGACGCGGCAACGTCAGGAGCTTCATCGCCTTTTCGAGGTCCAGGTCGTCCGCCGACCAGCCCTTGGGCAGGCTCGCGCGCGGCGGTTTCTTGTTCTCCTCCGTCACTTCGCCCTTCTGGACGTAGGGACCGAAACGTCCCGACCGCAGCGAGACATCCTCGCCGTCCACCTGCCCCAAGACACGGTCGCCAGGCTCCTCGCCGCCACCGATGGGGCGGGTGTAGCGGCATTCGGGATAGTTCGAGCAGCCGATGAAGCCCCCGGTGCGCGAGGTCTTGAGATGCAGGTCACCATTGCCGCAGAGTGGGCATTTTCGGGGATCGGACCCGTCTTCGCGGGGCGGGTAGAGCTGTGGGGCCAGCGCCGCGTCGAGCTTGTCGAGCACCTCGGAGATCCGAAGTTCGCTGGTCTCGGAGATCGCTGCCGAGAAATCGCGCCAGAACCGGGCGAGAACCTTCTTGTAGTCGAGATCGCCCGCGGAAATCTCGTCCAGTTCTTCCTCGAGCTCCGCCGTGAAGTCGTATTCCACGTAGCGCTTGAAGAAGTTCATCAGGAAGATCGTCACGATCCGACCCTTGTCGTCGGGGATGAGCCGGCCCTTGTCCTTGTGGACATACTCCCGGTCCTGGATCGTCGTCACGATCGAGGCATAGGTCGAAGGCCGCCCGATCCCGAGTTCTTCCATGCGCTTGACAAGCGTTGCCTCGGTATAGCGGGGCGGCGGCTGGGTGTGGTGCTGTTCGGGCGTGACGCCGGTCTTGGCCGTGGGCTCGCCCTGGGACATCTGGGGCAGACGGTTCGCGTCGTCCTCGTCATCCATGACCACGTCGTCCCGGCCCTCTTCGTAGACCTTGAGAAAGCCGTCGAAGAGCACGACCTGACCGGTGGCACGCAGCACCACCTGCCCGTCGGAGGACCCGATGTCGACGGCGGTGCGTTCGAGCCGCGCCCCTTCCATCTGGCAGGCGAGGGTGCGTTTCCAGATGAGGTCGTAGAGCTTGCGCTGGTCGGGTTCGAGCTTGGCCAGCGCGCTTGCATCCACGCTCATGTCCGTGGGCCGGATACATTCGTGCGCTTCCTGCGCGTTCTTGGCCTTGTTCTTGTAGACCCGCGGGCTCGAGGGCACGTAGTCCTTGCCATAGCGGCTCGCGATTTCGTCGCGGGCGGCCGCCACGGCCTCCGGCGCCATGTCGATCCCGTCCGTCCGCATATAGGTGATGTGCCCAGCCTCGTAGAGACGCTGCGCCGCGTTCATCGCCTGGCGCGCGCCCATGCCGAACTTGCGGCTGGCTTCCTGCTGGAGCGTCGAGGTCATGAAGGGGGCGGAGGGGTTGCGCGAGGCGGGCTTGGCCTCGACGGACAGCACCTTGAGGTCGCGCTTCTCGATGGCCGCCACCGCCAGGTTGGCGTCCTCCGCGGTGGCGAGGTCGAAACGGTCGAGCTTCTTGCCGGCCAGCGCCGTGAGCCGCGCCTCGAAGGTCTGGCCACGCGGCGTGGTGAGTTCGGCCTTCACGCTCCAGTATTCACGGGCGTTGAAGGCCTCGATCTCCTGCTCGCGTTCGACGATGAGCCGGAGGCAGACCGACTGAACCCGGCCCGCCGAGCGTGCGCCGGGCAATTTGCGCCAAAGCACCGGCGACAGGTTGAACCCTACGAGGTAATCGAGCGCCCGGCGCGCCAGATAGGCGTCGACCAGCGGCTGATCGACCTGGCGCGGGTTCTTCATCGCTTCGGTCACCGCTGCCTTCGTGATCGCGTTGAAAACGACACGGCTGACGGCGGTGTCCTTCTTGATCGCGCGCCGTTTGCGCAGCGTCTCTTCGAGGTGCCAGGAAATTGCCTCGCCTTCGCGGTCGGGGTCGGTGGCGAGAATGAGCGTGTCGTCATTGGCAAGCGCGTCGGCGATGGCCTTCACGTGCTTGCGGCTGTCGGCACCGACTTCCCAGGTCATGTCGAAATCGTTGTCGGTATCGACCGATCCGTCCTTGGGCGGCAGATCCCGGACGTGACCGTAGGAGGCCAGGACCGTGTAATCGCCGCCAAGATATTTGTTGATTGTTTTGGCCTTGGCCGGGCTCTCGACGACAACGACGGGCATAAAATCCTCTCGACTCGGAAAAGGGGTCTTGGGGGCTGTAGATGTGTCGCGGGCAGGGGGCTTGTCAATGCCGCCAGGTCCGAAGGCGGCTCAACCTTCGGTCAGGAGCGCGCGGATCGCCCCGTCAGTTGCAGCGTGAGAGCGTGCCGCCGGGACCCCGCGCGATGAGCCCTTCGAGCTCCATCACGGTGAGCTCGGTCGCGACATGCTGGGCGTCGACGTGGATGTCGCGCAGGAGCATGTCTTCCTGCAACGGGGCCTGCGAGAGCCGGTCGAGGATCTGGCGGTGAAGGGCAGAAGTTTCGGCAAGGCTGCGCCGTTCGGGCGGGGCCGGGGGAATGGTGACTGGTGCCGGGGTGGTCCGGCGTTTCGAGGGTTTCGGTTCGGCGTTCTCACGAAGATCTGGCCCGGCAACCGATGTGCTTGCAGTTCCGGCTTGACTGGTCGTGGCGCCCCGCAGGGCCTCCTCCCGGGCGGTGATCTCATCGAGCACGACGATCATGTCCTGCGCCGATCTGAGGAGCGTGGCCCCGTCGCGGATCAACCGGTTGCCCCCTGTCGCGCGCGCATCGAATGGATGGCCCGGCACGGCAAAGACCTCCCGCCCCTGTTCGAGCGCCATCTCTGCCGTTATGAGCGAACCGGACTTCGCCGCGGCTTCGACCACGGCCACGGCCCGCGACAGTCCGGAAATGATCCGGTTGCGCGGCGGAAAATGCCGCGCCTGCGGGGCGAGCCCCATCGGCGCTTCGGACAGCCGAAGCCCCTTGCGAAGGATTTCTTCGCCCAGCACGGCGTTCTCGGAGGGATAGACGACATCGACGCCACCGGCGAGCACGGCGATCGTGCCGGTGTCGAGCGTGGCCTGATGCGCGGCCGTGTCGATCCCGCGTGCAAGCCCTGACACGATCACGTGACCCGCCGCCCCCAGGTCGAGCGCGAGCTTGCGCCCCATCCGGATCCCGAGGGAGGAGGCATTGCGCGCGCCGACCAGCGCCACGGTGGACCGGGACAGAAGCGACAGGTCGCCCATCGCCCAGAGGATCGGCGGCGCATCGGTGAGGCCCAGCAACTGGCGCGGATAGTCCGGTGCCCCGTAGCACAGCATCGTCGCGCCGCATTTTCCCGCCCAGTCGAGTTCCTGTTCGACGACGGGCGCGGGACAGATCTGATAATCGCGCACGCCGGCGTCAGCCGCGATCCCCGGCAGGGCGTCCAGCGCGGCATGCGCCGTTCCATGTTCTGCCATGAGCCGGAAAAAGGTGCTCACGCCGACCCGGCGTGAGCGCAACAGACGAAGCCAGGACAGCCGGTCTTCCAGGCCTGAGGGTGGGGTGAGGGGGTGGATGGCAGGGAAAAGTTCCAAGGGGCACCTGATTCCGTCTCTTGCCGCCTGACCATGCGCTCCAATGGTTAACGCGCCGTGAATCCCGTCGCACGAAACGCGAACGTCCCTGCTTCTCTGGTTCAGAAATATCCTCGGGGGTCTCAAAGGGGGCAGAAAGCCCCCTTTGCATGGGGGGCTTTGGGGGGAACAGGTTCCCCCCAAATCGCGCCGCGATGCCAGAGGCGGCGCAAGACCTCAGGTCTGCGATCCGCCCACGGTCAGCCCGCCGATCATCAGGGTCGGCTGGCCCACGCCCACCGGCACCCATTGGCCGGCCTTGCCGCAGTTCCCGATTCCAGGGTCGAGCCGCATGTCGTTGCCGACCGCGCGCACCTGTTTCATCGCCTTGGGGCCGTCGCCGATCAGTGTCGCGCCTTTCACAGGCGCGCCCACTACACCGTTCTTCACGCGGTAGGCCTCGGTGCAGGAGAAGACGAACTTGCCGTTGGTGATGTCGACCTGTCCGCCGCCGAAGCCGACCGCATAGATCCCGTCCTTGAGGTCCGCCACGATCTCTTCCGGCGACGCGTCCCCGCCTTCCATGATCGTGTTGGTCATGCGTGGCATCGGCGCATGGGCATAGCTTTCGCGCCGCCCGTTGCCCGTGGCCTTGACCCCCATGAGGCGGGCGTTCTGTCGGTCCTGCATGTATCCGACGAGCACCCCGTCCTCGATCAGGACCGTGCGCGACGAGGGCGTGCCCTCGTCATCCACCGTGATCGACCCGCGCCGGTCGGGGAGGCTGCCGTCATCGACCACAGTCACGCCCTTGGCCGCGACCTGCTGCCCGATCAGGCCCGAGAAGGCGCTGGTGCCCTTGCGGTTGAAATCACCCTCGAGCCCATGGCCCACCGCCTCGTGCAGGAGGATCCCCGGCCAGCCGTTGCCCAGCACGACGTCCATCTGACCGGCAGGGGCGGGCTCGGCCTCCAGGTTTACGAGGGCAATGCGCAGCGCCTCGTCCACGCTTGCCTTCCAGTGTTCGGGCTGGATGAGCTCGGCCAGTCCGGCGCGCCCGCCGCCCCCATGGCCGCCGGATTCGCGCCGTCCGTCCTTGTCGACGATCACGCTCACGTTCACCCGGCTCATGGGCCGCGTGTCGGCGACGAGGGTTCCGTCGGGTCTGAGGATGAAGACTTCCTGAAGCGAGGCCGCGATGGTGGCCGAGACCTGCACCACGCGCGGATCGCGCGACCGGGCATAGGCGTCGATCTCGCGCAGCGTCTCGACCTTCACCGGGAAGGCGGCATCGGTCATCGGGTCGTTGTCGGTATAGAGCTTGCGGTTCGTGCGCGCCGGGCTCTCGGCCAAGGTGCCACCGCCCGCGCCGACCGCCAGTCGCGCGGTTTCCGAGGCCCGGGTGAGCGAGGCTTCCGAGATTTCGGTGGAATGCGCGTAACCGGCCGTTTCCCCGCGCACCGCGCGCAGGCCAAAGCCTTCGGAGGCATCGTAGCTTGCCGTCTTGAGGCGCCCGTCGTCGAAGACCAGAGCCTCGCTGCGACGCCGCTCCAGAAAAAGCTCGCCATCGTCGGCCCCATCGGTCGCGGCACGCAGAACTGCCAGCGCGCGACCCTCGTCGAGATGGGTTTCGAACGGGCGGAAGGGGGTCTGATCGGTCATGTGGTCCTTTCGTCCTGCTTTGACGTGGGTCAAATAAATGCAATCAACTGCATTCGTGCGGCTCCATGTCGCAGGAATTATCTTGTTCCTAACAGACTAATATGGTTTGAGACGCGCGGGAGACAACGGGATTCCCGTCCGAAAGCGGCGAACCCTCGATTGGGGCGCGACCAAGCGCCGAACAGGAAGAAACGGAATGCAAGCAATGATGAAAGCCATGCGGCCTCTGACCCTTCTGGCGGCGACCTTCTGGACCGGCGCCGCCTTTGCCCAGAGTGACGAAGTCATCGGTCATCCGGTCCCCAAGGGGATCAACTTCCAGCCCGCCGCGACGGATATCTCGCAGGCGACCTTCGCGCTGGACAACATGCTGCTCTATATCATCATCGCGATCTCGGTCTTCGTGGCCGGTCTGCTCCTGTGGATCATCGTGTTCCACAACGCAAAGATGAACCCGACGCCCAAGACCTTTACCCACAACACCCCGATCGAAATCGCCTGGACGCTGATCCCGATCCTGATCCTCGTCTTCATCGGCGCCAACTCGCTCCCCGTCCTGTTCAAGCAGCAGGAAATCCCGGAAGGCGACGTCGTGATCAAGGTGACCGGTTACCAGTGGTACTGGGGCTATGAATACGTCGACGAAGAGTTCGGTTTCGAGAGCTTCATGATCGGCCAGGGCCTGCCGGAAGCGGAAGCCAAGGCCGAGGTCGAGGCCGCCGGCTACACCCCGGACATGTGGAAGCTCGCCACCGACACCGTCGTGGTCGTGCCGACCGGCAAGAAGATCGTCATGGAAGTCACCGGCGCGGACGTGATCCACGCCTGGACCATCCCGGCCTTCGGCGTGAAACAGGACGCCGTGCCCGGCCGTCTGGCGCATCTGTGGTTCACCGTCGAGCCGGGGATGGAAGGCATCTACTTCGGTCAGTGCTCGGAGCTTTGTGGCAAGGACCATGCCTATATGCCGATCACCGTGCAGGCCGTCACCGAAGCCGAATACGAAGAGTGGCTGGCCGGCGCGCGCGAAGAATATGCGGGCATTCCGAGCACCGTGACCGTCGCCTCCGCCGAGTGAGCGCAGCACGACACCACAACACAGGGCAGGGGGCGCGGACGTGTCCCCGGCCCCTCGGCAACACTGAAGACCGGGCGACCGGAATAGGCAAATGACGGACAGCACCTTCACCACGGATCAGGACCGCGAAGCGGGCTTCGGCGACTACTTCGCCCTGCTCAAGCCGCGTGTCATGTCGCTCGTCGTGTTCACGGCCTTCGTCGGCATGCTCGTGGCCCCCGCGCCGATCAACCCCTTCGTCGGGCTCGTCGCGATCCTGTTCATCGCCATCGGCGGCGGCGCGTCGGGCGCACTCAACATGTGGTGGGACGCGGATATCGACGCCAAGATGCGCCGCACGCTCAAGCGGCCCACGGTGACCGGCAAGGTCACTCCGGACGAGGCCAAGGTGCTTGGTTTCGCGCTGTCAGGCATCTCGGTCATCATGCTCTTCCTCGCGACCAACTGGGTCGCCGCCGCGCTTCTGGCCTTCACGATCCTCTTCTACGTGGTGATATACACCATGTGGCTCAAACGCTGGACGCCGCAGAACATCGTCATCGGCGGCGCTGCGGGCGCCTTCCCGCCCATGATCGGCTGGGCCGCCGTGACCGGCGACATCACCGTCGCCTCGGTGCTCATGTTCGCGCTGACCTTCGCCTGGACGCCGCCGCATTTCTGGTCGCTCGCGCTCTTCGTGAAGAACGACTACGCCAATGCGGACGTGCCGATGCTGACCGTGACCCACGGTCGCCGCGTGACGCGCAACCACATCCTCGCCTATACCTTCATTCTTGCCGCCGTCGCCGTGGGCCTTGGCCTGACCGCCATCGGCGGGCCGACCTATATGGTCGTCGCGGTGCTCATGAACGCCTGGTTCATCAAGGGTGCGGTGGATATCTGGCGGCGCGAAGATGCCGACAGCGAGGCCGACGGCCACCTTGTCGAACGCAAGTTCTTCAAGCTCTCGCTGCTCTATCTTTTCCTGCACTTCGGCATGCTCCTTGTCGAGCATACGTTGATGCGCTTTGGGCTGGGAGGCTGGTAATATGGCCACGACACCGATCCGCGCCACGCATGAACTTCACAATCGCCGGTTTTCCCGGAACTTCGGCCTGGGCATCGTGCTCGTCCTCTTCGTCGGCATCGTCTATGGGCTGACCATCGCCAAGGTCGGCACCGACCCGCGCGACGATCTCGGGGCGGACTGGGCCACGGCACAGGAGAAGGCCGCGAAATGAGCCTGTCCAAGACGCAGAAATCGGCCACCTACCTCGTCGGCGTCGTCGTTTTCATGGGCGCGATGGCCTGGGCCGCTGTGCCCTTCTACGACTGGTTCTGCCGGGTAACGGGCTTCGGCGGCACCACCGGCGTGGCCGAGGCGGGATCGGACGTGATCCTCGACAAGACCATCAAGGTGCGCTTCGACGCCTCGGTCGAACGAGATTTCCCCTGGATCTTCAAGCCGGTCCAGCGCGAGATGACGATCCGCATCGGCGAGACGGGCCTGGCCTTCTACGAGGCGACGAACCCCACCGACCGCCCGATCGCGGGCACGGCGAGCTACAACGTTGCGCCCTATTCGGCGGGCGGCTACTTCACCAAGATCGACTGCTTCTGCTTCGAGATGCAGGTCCTTCAACCCGGCGAGACGGTCATGATGCCCGTGACCTTCTACGTCGACCCCGAAATCACGGAAGATCGGGACGCCAAGTTTGCCAAGGCGATCACGCTCTCCTACACTTTCCACGAAACCGATCTGCCCGAGGATGTGGCGTCGCTTGGCGACGAAACGACCCCGACGGTTGGTCAGAACTAAGATCAGGGATGGATAACGATGGCACACGCCAAGAACCATGACTACCACATCCTGCCGCCGTCCATAAATCCGCTGCTCGCGGCTGTCGGCGCCTTCGTGATGCTCTTCGGAGCCGTGAAATGGATGCATGACGCCGGGCCGTGGGTCTTCCTCGCGGGCCTTCTGATCGTGCTCTACACGATGTTCAGCTGGTGGTCCGAAGTGGTCCACGAAGGCCAGACCGGCGATCACACGCCCGTCGTGCGCATCGGCCTCAAGTATGGCTTCATCCTGTTCATCATGTCCGAGATCATGTTCTTCGCGGCATGGTTCTGGAGCTTCTTCAAGCACGCCATGTATCCGATGGGTCCGGAAAGCCCGGCCGTGGACGGCGTCTGGCCGCCCGCCGGCATCGAGACCTTCGATCCATGGCACCTGCCGCTCATCAACACGCTGATCCTGCTCCTGTCGGGTGCTGCGGCGACCTGGGCGCACCACGCGCTGGTGCACGAGAACAACCGCAAGGACGTGAAAGCCGGCCTGATCATCGCGATCCTGCTTGGCATGCTCTTCACCTTCTTCCAGGCCTATGAATATTCGCACGCCGCCTTCGGCCTGTCGGGCAACATCTATGGCGCGAACTTCTTCATGGCGACGGGCTTCCACGGCTTCCACGTCATCATCGGGACGATCTTCCTCTTCGTCTGCCTGATGCGCGTTTATGCCGGCCACTTCACCCAGCAGCAGCACGTCGGCTTCGAGGCCGCTGCCTGGTACTGGCACTTCGTGGACGTCGTGTGGCTGTTCCTCTTCGCCGCCGTCTATATCTGGGGCGGCTGAGTTCCGAACCGAACCTGAGTACGAACGGGCGGGGGAAACCTCGCCCGTTTTGCCTTTGCCTGACCTTCCCCCTCGCGCCCTGCGCGCGTCGGGTGTAGATGACCCCCATGACGAAACAGATCCTCACCGGTGTACTTCTCCTCGCGGGCCTCGCGCTCTTCGTGGGCCTCGGCGTCTGGCAGTTGCAACGCCTCGAATGGAAAGAGGGCGTGCTGGCCGAGATCGAGGCGCGCATCGGGGCCGCGCCGGTCGATGTGCCCGCGACGCCCGATCCCGACGCCGACCGGTACTTGCCGGTAGCCGTGACCGGCACGATGGAAGCGGGCGAGCTTCATGTTCTGGTGAGCCATGTCGACTACGGCGCCGGATTTCGCATCGTCTCGCCTTTCGTGACCGACACGGGACGTCGGATCATGGTCGACCGCGGTTTCGTGCCCTCTGCGCGCCGCGATGATCCCCATGCGACGGGCGAGATGCAGGTCGCGGGGAACCTGCACTGGCCGGACGAGCGCGACAGCTACACGCCCGAAGACGATCTGGACGCGAACTACTGGTATGCCCGCGACGTCGACCGGATGAGCGCGGCGCTCGATACCGAGCACTTGCTGTTGGTGGCGCGGACGGAAACCGACCCGGCCATCCTGCCGCTTCCGGTGAGCCCGGACGGCATTCGCAACAAGCACTTCGAATATGCGATGACATGGTTTCTCTTCGCGGCCACCTGGGTCGGGATGACAGGCTTCGCGCTTTGGCGTATACGGCGCCGGACCCCGGCGGACCTCGAGTCCGAACGTGCGTGACAAGAACAAGGACGAGCAGATGAAATACGTCTCAACACGTGGCGCGGCCCCCGTGCTCAACTTCGAAGAGGCCATGCTGACGGGCCTCGCGCGCGACGGTGGCCTCTATGTTCCCGAAACCCTGCCGACCCTGTCGACCGAGGAGGTCGCCGGGCTGGCGGGGCTGTCCTACGAGGAGACGGCCTTTAGGGTCATGCGTCCCTTCATCGGGCCGGAACTCTCCGACGCGGACCTGAGCCGCTGTATCCGCAAGGCCTATGAAGGCTTCGGCCACGTCGCGCGCGCGCCCCTGGTGCAGCTTGGGCCGAACCACTTCCTGCTGGAGCTGTTCCACGGTCCGACGCTCGCGTTCAAGGACTTTGCGATGCAGCTTATCGGCCAGCTCTTTCAGACCGCGCTCGAACGGCGCGGCGAGAAGATCACCATCGTGGGCGCGACCTCGGGCGACACCGGTTCGGCGGCGATCGAGGCGTTCCGGGGTCTCGACAATGTGGACGTCTTCATCCTTTTCCCTGATGGCCGCGTGTCCGACGTGCAGCGACGTCAGATGACCACGCCTGTCGAGGCCAATGTCCACGCGCTCGCACTCGACGGCGACTTCGACGATTGCCAGGCGCGGCTCAAGGACATGTTCAACGATTTCGACTTCCGCGACGGGGTGGGGCTCGCCGGCGTGAACTCGATCAACTGGGCGCGGGTGCTGGCGCAGGTCGTCTATTACTTCACCTCCGCCGTTGCACTGGGAGCGCCGCATCGCAAGGTGAGCTTCACGGTGCCCACGGGGAATTTCGGCGACATCTTCGCGGGTTACATCGCGAAGCGCATGGGCCTGCCCATCGAGAAGCTGGTGATCGCGACGAACCAGAACGACATCCTGCACCGCACGATGGAGACTGGCGCCTACACGAAGGCCGGGGTCACGCCCTCGATCAGCCCCTCGATGGACATTCAGGTGTCGTCGAATTTCGAGCGCGCGCTCTTCGATGCCTATGGGCGCGACGGAGGCGCCGTGGTCGGGCAGATGAAGGACCTCGAGCAAGGTGGATTCGAGATCAGCCAGGGCGCATATGACTTCCTGAAGGAGTATTTCCACTCGGGACGCGCGTCAGAGGAAGAGACCCTGGAGACGATCAAGTCGACCTACGAGTCGACCGGCGAAGTCCTTTGCCCCCATTCCGCCGTCGGCGTGAAGGTGGCGGGTGAGCATCTGTCCGAAACGCCGATGATCACGCTCGCGACCGCGCACCCGGCGAAATTCCCGGCCGCCGTGAAGCAGGCCTGCGGCCGCGACGCTACCCTGCCGCCGCGCATGTCCGACCTCATGAGCCGCGAAGAGCGGGTGACGCGGGTGTCCAATGACCTCAAGGCAATCGAATTGCTCATCCACAACCGGACGGGCCGCTGATGACCATTCGTTTCGACACGCTCCCCAACGGCTTCCGGGTCGTCACCGAAGAAATGCCGGGGATCGAAAGCGCCTCGCTTGGCGTCTGGATCACGGCCGGCGGACGCCATGAGCGGATCGAGCAGAATGGCATCGCGCATTTCCTCGAGCACATGGCGTTCAAGGGCACGACGACGCGCTCGCCGCTTCAGATCGCGGAAGAGATCGAGGATGTCGGTGGCTACCTCAACGCCTATACGGGCCGCGAAGTTACCGCCTATTACGCGCGCGTGCTGAAAGAGGACGTGGCGCTCGCGCTCGATGTGGTGTCCGATATCGTCCTGAACCCGGTCTTCGATGCGCGGGAACTTGAGGTGGAGCGCGGCGTCATCCTGCAGGAGATCGGCCAGGCGCTCGATACGCCGGACGACGTGATCTTCGACTGGCTGCAGGAGGCCGCCTATCCCGAGCAAGCGATCGGCCGCACGATCCTTGGCCCCGCCGAGCGGGTTTCGAATTTCTCGCGCGAGGATCTGGCGGGCTTCGTGGCCGAACACTATGGCCCCGAGCGCATGATCCTTGCCGCCGCAGGCGCGGTCGACCATGACGAGATCATGCGGCTCATCGAGACCACCTTCGGCGCGATGACGCGAAAATCCTCGCCGCTGATCCAGCCGGCCGGCTTCATCGGCGGCGAACGGCGCGAGATCAAGAAGCTCGAGCAGGTGCATTTCACGCTGGGGCTCGAAGGGCCCAGCTATTCCGACGACGCGATCTATACCGCGCAGGTCTATGCCAATGCCCTTGGCGGGGGCATGTCGTCGCGGCTCTTCCAGGAAGCGCGGGAAAAGCGCGGCCTGTGCTATTCGATCTATGCAAGCGCCGGGGCGTGGTCCGATACCGGGCTCATCACGATCTATGCAGGCACTTCGGCAGGCGAGATCGCGGGGCTTGCCGAATTGACCATCGACGAGATGCGCCGCGCCGCCGCTGACATGACGGTGGCCGAGGTCGACCGCGCGCGCGCCCAGATGAAGGCAGGCACGCTCATGGGGCTCGAAAGTGCCTCGGCCCGGGCGGAACGGCTGGCCCGTCAGGTGGCCGTCTGGAACCGCGTGATTCCCATCGAGGAAACCGTCGAACGGCTCGATGCCGTGGACCTAGGGGCGGTGAACGTCTTTGCCCAGAAGACGGTGTCCGATGCCCGCGCGGCCATGGCGCTTTATGGGCCGGCGAAGAAGGCCCCCGACCTCGCCACCTTGACGGAGCGGCTGGCGGCTTGATGTTCAGACGGGCAAAGACGGTTCGGATCGATACGCCGCGCCTTCTGCTGCGCCCACTTGGTCACGCCGATTTCCCTGCCTGGCGCGAACTGCGCCTCGCGAGCCGCGATTTCCTCGCCCCATGGGAGCCGACCTGGGCGGCCGATCACCTTGAGCGCAAGGGCTTCACCAATCGCGTGAACTGGGTGAACCGGTCGATCAATAATGGAAGCGCCGTTCCCCTCGCCATCATTCGCCGGCTCGACAACGTGCTTCTGGGCGCGATTACCCTCGACAATATCCGGCGCGGGCCCGCGCAATCGGCCACGGTGGGCTACTGGATCGGCGAACCCTATGCCCGCCACGGCTACATGCGAGAGGCGCTGTCGGCGGTGGTGGATTATGCCTTCCGCGAGCTTGACCTGTCGCGGATCGAGGCAGGCTGCCTTCCTGAGAACGCCGCCTCGCGCGGGGTGCTCGAGAAATGCGGCTTCAAATACGAAGGCGTGGCGCAATCCTACCTTCAGATCAACGCGCGCTGGCGGACCCACGTGCTTTACGCCGCGCTGCGCTTTGACAGGCGCGGACGGACGGACGCGGGCTGACGGCCCAAGGCTGGATCAGGCCAGCCGGTCGAGCGCGACGCGCAGCACGTCCGATGCGACGTCTTCGGGCGTCCGGTCCCCGTCGATCACCACGCAGCGGCCGGGTTCGTCTTCGGCCAGCGCAAGGAAACCCTCCCGCATCCGCACCTGAAGATCGGCCCCGAAATCCTCGAACCGCTCTTCGGCGGTCTGGCGCCCCTTGGCCCGGGCGTGGCCTTTGGAGGGATCCATGTCGATGATGAAGGTCAGGTCCGGTTCGCGCCGGATCATGAGCGCGTGAAGCTGGTCCACGATCTCGCGCAGTCCCGGACCGCGCAGCCCCTGATACATCCGCGTCGAATCCGCGAACCGGTCGCAGACGACGGCCTTGCCCGCCGCAAGGGATGGGTCGATCAGCCGTTCCAGATGGTCACGCCGCGCCGCCGTAAAGAGGAGGATCTCGGTCTCCGCCGACCAGCGGTCCGGGTCGCCTTCGAGCACCAGCGCGCGAATCTGTTCGGCGCCCGGCGACCCGCCGGGCTCGCGCGTCGCGACAACGTCGATGCCCCGCGCGCCAAGCGTCTCGGCGAGCATCCGGGCCTGGGTCGATTTCCCCGAACCGTCGATACCTTCGAAGGTGATGAACCGTCCGGCCATCCGGGTCAGTTGGCCACGGGCGCCTCGGCCCCCTCGGGCTGGGTTTCGGGTGCCGTGGCCTCTGCCTCGCCGCTCCGGTCGGCCAGATTGCGCGCCATGACGAGCGCCTGGGTCGCGGCGGCCTTGAACTTGGGCATGAACCCGGCCTCGGCCACATTGGTCGTCGCGACAAGCGGAATGACGGTTTCGCCCATGCCGGGGCGAGCAATGGTCAGCGTGGCAAGCTCGGCCCCCTGCGCGATGGGCGCTTCGATCGGGCCGGACCAGTCCACCTTGCCTTCGATCGTGCCCGACGAGGTGACCGGCATCAGAAGCTCCAGATCCGTCGCCGGGGCCAGCGCCACGGTTTCGGCCTCGCCCAGCCAGACAGGCACCTCGGCGATAACCTGACCGGCCTTCACCGGAGTCCGCATGGCGAACTGCCGGAACGACCAATTGAGAATGGCAGAGCTTTCGTTGCGCCGTTCCACGTCCGAACTCAGCCCCGAAATCACGAAGACCACGCGACGGCTGCCCTGCATGGCCGAGCCCACCAGCCCATAGCCAGCCTCTTCCGTATGCCCGGTCTTGAGCCCGTCCGCGCCGAGGCCCAGGGAGAGGAGCGGGTTGCGGTTGTGCCGGTTGTCGGGCGCGCGCCCGTCGTAGTCGAATTCCTGGATGCCGAAGTAGTGGTAATACTGCGGGAAATGTTCGATCAGCCGTTCGGCGAGGATTCCGAGGTCCCGCATGCTCATGCGCTGTGCCGGATGCGGCCAGCCGGAGGAGTTGCCGAAGGTCGAGTTGTTCATGCCAAGCGCGCGGGCGCGTTCCGTCATCTGGCTCGAGAAGGCGTCTTCCGTGCCGCCCAGCCCCTCGGCCACCACGACGCAGGCGTCATTGCCCGACAGCACGATGATGCCCTTGATCAGTTCCTCGACCGTGGGGCGGTCCTGCGTGTTGAGAAACATCGTCGAGCCGCCCATCGACATGGCGCGTTCGCTCACGTTGAACTGGGTCGAGAGGGTGACCCGGCCGTCCTCCAGCGCCTCGAAGAGCATGTTGAGCGTCATGAGCTTGGACATCGAGGCCGGCGGCAGCGGCACGTCCGCGTCCTTTTCCAAGAGCACGGTATCGGTCGTCAGATCGACCACATACGCCGAACTTGCCGCGGTTTCGAAGGCATGCGCGGGCAGGGCGGTCGATAGTGCGAGGGCCGCAGCGAGGGCCAAAGGGGCGAGGACGTGGCAGCGTCGCATCATGTCCGGTCTCTTTCGTCTTGCGCCGGACGGTACCGCCCGGCCGTTTCGGTCGTCAGTTCGTCACGAAGTAGGCGTCGTTGAAGCCCAGTTCCTTGATCTTCTTGAGAAGTTGCGCACGCTCGGTGGTCGATCCGGCCGGACCCACGACCACGCGCCAGAAATCCTTGCCGCTGGTCTTGCCGGGTTTGATGGTCGGCACCATCCCGGCGCGTCGCAGGCTTTCGGCGGTGTTGTTGGCATTCTGCTCGACCGAGAAGATGCCGATCTGGATGAAGGCCTTGGACAGCGCGCCGCTGGGTGCGTTTGCGCGGGGCGGAGTGGTGGGGGCAGGGGCCGCGACACCGGCGGTGGCGGCGGCGACGGTCGCTGCCGAAGTGGCCGAGCCGGGCTTGCCCTCGGCACGGTCGAGCGCCTCGGTGGCCGCCGCGATCGGGTCGAGCGGTTCGGCGGCGACGGTGGGGGCCGCCGCGGTGGCCGCGGTCGGCGCGTCAGCGGGCGATGCACCGTCAGGCGCGTCTTCTTCTTCGACGACGTCCTCACGCTTGAGTGCGGTCACGCTCATGTTCGCGGGGCTCCCCGCCAGCATGTCGAGCGCCTCGGCGGCATCAGAGGACACCTGGAAGGCGGGGCCCGGTTGCTGCCGCTCGGGGCGATACAGCACGCCCACGACGAATGTCTGGTTGTCTTCGTTGCGGATGATCACCCGCTCGGGGTTCTGCGCGTCTTCATGGGCGACCCAGACGCCGCCGAGCGAGGGGCGTCCATCCCAGAGACCCTTGTCGGAGACCTGAAAGATCTCAGGGGCTTCCACATCGCGTTCAACCGACCGCGTGGAGCGGCCCGCCGTCGCGGTTGTGTTTGTCCCCGCGCCGTCGCCGTTCCCCTGAAGGAACGCCGGCATCTGCCCGTCCTCGCATCCCGAAAGCGCCAATACCGCGCCAAGCGCAATGGCCAAACCTGTGGTCCCGCTGTGCATCTGTCTTGCCCCTGATCGCGACCTGCCGTCGCTCTGCCCGTATCCGCACCTATAGCGTGCGATTTGCAGCGAGTTTAACGAATGCGCCTTGGCATGGAAAGCCTTGCAGCATGCCATGCGCGGGTTCCGGCGCGCCGTCGCGCGTCACAACATCGGGAGCGCGCAACTGGCTGGCTCTCGTGGCCCGTTCCGACCTGCCAGCACCGCCCAGGCTGCAAGCGCCCTTTCAGAATCAAACACACCAGTCTATCGCTTCCCGCGCTGGAGGTGTGGCCGAGTGGTTGAAGGCACTGGTCTTGAAAACCAGCGGGCGGGAAACCGTCTCGTGGGTTCGAATCCCACCGCCTCCGCCATCATGCCTTGACTAAACCCCCATAAGATAGGTTAAATTTGGCCAAAGGTGGGCCGGGGTCTCCTGACTTGGGTCTCATTTTGGGTCACAGTATGGGTCACATTCCCCTTGCTGCAGTTGCCAGCGAGCTCCATTCTTGACCCGAGTTGGGGGTCATAAAGGATGCGCCGCAATATCATTGATTGAGAGGCGGGGCGTGTATCAATTGCGCAGGCGGGTGCCGCGCGGGTACGCGAAGGTTGGTGCCGCGCAGGTACGCGAAGGTTGAAGACCGTTCGTTCGTCAAGCTTTCACTCAAGACCGACAGCCGCGCAGAGGCAGAACTGAAGGCAACGGCCGCGTGGAGGGAACTTATCGAAGGATGGGAAGCGCGGCTCGCGGGGGACACCGCAGACGCAGAAGCACGCTTTGTCGCAGCTCTCGAAATCGCTCATAGGCGCGGATTTCGTTTCTTGCGTGCGGAAAAGGTTGCCCGACTGCCGGTCGAGGAAATTGTGGAGCGTGTCGAAGCTGCGACGGATCGCATTGAACGCGTGAACAAGCACAAAGCGGCAGCGCTGCTGGGAACCATTCGACCACCGCAGATCATGCTCTAGAACGTCCTTGACGAATATTGGAACCTCGCCAGGGATAAGACACGCGGAAAGAGTCCGGACCAACTTCGACGTTGGCGAAATCCCCAGATCAAGGCGTTCAAGAACCTCATGAATGTAACGGGGAACAAGGCGATCTCAGACCTGACCCGGGACGACATGCTCGACTTTGTGGATTGGTGGCAAGATAGGATCGAGCGAGATGACCTGACGCCGAACAGCGCGAATAAGGACTTGACCGACATTGCGTCAATGCTTCGTCGACTGAATGAGAAAAAGCGCCTCGGCCTCGATGTGGAGAACCTCGTTGGGCGTCTGAGGATTGCGGAAGGTGAAAAGCGTCACCGACCGCCGTTCTCAACCAGCTGGATCCGCGACAAGCTCTTGGCGCCCGGCGCCTTGGACGGGCTCAATGGGCAGGCGCGCGCGATCCTCATCGGCATGATTAATACAGGATACCGACCGAGCGAGGCCGCAAGTCTTTCGCCCGAGCATATCATCCTCAACGCAGAAATCCCTCATATCGTCATCGCACCGGAAGGGAGGCAGTTAAAGAGCCAGTACAGTCGACGCTCGATCCCTCTCACGGGTGTGAGCCTCGAAGCGTTCCGTGAACATCCGGGCGGCTTCCCCCGTTATGCCGACAATCCGGCCTTGTCGGCAACGGTGAACAAGTTTCTCAAAGAGAATGGCTTGCAGGAAACCCCAGATCACACGTTCTACTGCTTAAGGCACAGCTTTGAAGACCGGCTCCTCGGTGCGGAGGTCGATGAACGCATTCGGCGTGACCTCATGGGACACACGCTGAACCGTCAAAGATATGTTCACGGGGCGTCACTGAGCCACACGCAAAAAATTCTGATGCGTATCGCGATTTGATCACGCAATTAGGCACCCGAACACTTTCCGTACGCCCGGTGTGCTCGAATACCTATGGCCCGTTCCCGCGTGAGCAGAGAACACCCTTGCAGCGAGCAGCTGTGCTACCAACGGTCTTTGATTGTCAAAGAGCGCACTGTGGGAACCTACGATTTTCGAGGAGTGCAGCTGACGAAGGTCAGGCCGTCGAAGGCGGACGACATCCGGGCGGTTGGCTCTGAGGGAGCGGAAGTTACACTCTGGATCGGTGGGGGCTCTCCAGACCATGACCGCGTCGCCCCCGGTCCAGCCCGGCGATCTCCTGATTCCATGCGCTGATAGATACCTTGCGTTTGGCCCTGGAACGTATTTCCTGGAAGCATGACTAAACTCGTGCTCCTTCACAAAGCGGACTCAGTTTACGACGACGAACCTGACGTCGTTTACGACTTTCCGCGCAGATACCTGAAAGCAGTGGAAGAGGCGGTGGGCGACTGGGTCGTCTATTACGAGCCGGTGAAGGCCGGGCCGCGCGGGTATTTCGCTGTCGCCAAAATCGCGCGTGTGATCCCGAAACCCGGTGTCGAGGGGCGCTTTCTCGCCATGATCGAACCCGGAAGTTTTCTGCCGCTTGATGCCGAGGTCCCGAGATTGATCGACGGGCGTCCTCTGGAACAGTCGCTCATGGAGCCCGATGGAACGCCGAAAAAGGGCGGGGCTGTGCAACTCGCCGTTCGCCGTCTGTCCGAGGCAGACTTTGCCCGGATCGTGCGTCTGGGCTTGCCCGAGGATCTCGAACGCCGGGAGGCGACGCGATACGATCCCGCTGCGCCTGAGCTGGCCGAAGAGGCGATGATATTCGAGCGCCCGGTGCTCGATCGACTCACGCGGCGGCCCTACCGCGATGTCGCATTCCGCCGGAAGGTGCGCGAGGCTTATGACTACCGCTGCTCCATGTCCGGCCTCCGGCTTCGCAACGGAGGCGGGCGGCCAGAGGTGCAGGCAGCGCACATCCGGCCCGTCGAGCGCAGCGGAAGTGACTCCGTCAGAAACGGGCTTGCGCTCTCTGGGACGTTGCATTGGATGTTCGATCGGGGTTTGATATCCATTGCGGACGATAATGAAACCATTCTGGTGTCCAGCAACAAGGTGCCGGGGGATGTCGTCAGTCGGCTTCTGCGACCGGACGGCAAATTGTGGAAGCCAGAGGACAAGCAAAACTGGCCGCATCCCGCGAACCTGAAATGGCATCGGGAGAATATTTTCGGGCAAATGGCCGCAAGCGGTCCGGCGCCTTGGGACCAGACATAATACGCAGGCACGAATTCTTTGCTTCCCCGACGGTTCTTCAAATCCCTCACGCGCGGGCGCGAGACGCCGAGTGAAAAGCAGCCGTTAGAGCCGTCGCAGGACGCAGAGGTTCAGGCGGTCTTGCGCGACGTCGATATTCTGTCGCGCTGTCTCTCGATCGATCTGGAAGTTGACCCCAAACAGGCGCGGATTTTTGCTTTCGCCGCAATGCCCGACGGGGATGCCACCGGGATCGTGCACCGCAAGGGCGACGCCCACGCGGCGCTGGAAAAGCTCGATCTGTTTTCTGCAGGCTTTGCGCATGTGATCGGGCACAATATTCTGCGCCACGACCTGCCACATCTGATGGCGGTTTCCCCACGGTTCGCCAAGCTCGCAGAGGCGCCGATCGACACGCTCTGGCTCAACCCTCTGGCCTTTCCGCGCAACCCCTACCACCATCTGGTCAAGCACTACCGGGATGGGCGGCTGCAAAGCGGTCACGTGAACGATCCGGAGTTCGACGCGCGGCTTGTCTTTGACGTCCTGCGCAATCAGATCGACGCGTTTCTGGCGCTGAACAAGGCGTCCCCTGACAGGATGCTGGCCTATCATTGGCTCATCACGAACGGGCCGCAGAGCGCGGGGTTTGATCGGCTGTTCACAGACGTTCGCGGCGTGTCGCGCCCCGCGGAAGCCGAAGCTTTTGCCGCGATGCGCAGGCTCCTCTCCGATGCCGCCTGCGAAACGCAGGTGGACGCGGTGCTCGGGCGGCTGTCCGATGCGCAGCTTGGTTGGCCCATGGCCTATGCGCTGGCGTGGATTTCCGTGGCGGGCGGGGATTCCGTCATGCCGCCCTGGGTGCGGGCGCAGTTTCGCGATGCGGCGCGTCTGGTCAAAGAGCTGCGCGACACCAACTGCCACGCGACACATTGCGCCTATTGCGCCGAGCACAATGACGCAACGCGCGCCCTCGAACGGTGGTTCGGCTTCCCCGGTTTCCGCCCCGAGCCCGTCGACGACGATGGGAACCCCTTGCAGGAACGGATCGTGGCGCGGGCCATGTCGGGCGAGAGCCTCTTGGGCATCCTGCCGACAGGCACGGGCAAGTCGATCTGTTACCAGATCCCCGCGCTGTCACGCTTTGACAAGACGGGCGCGCTGACTGTCGTGATCTCTCCACTCGTGGCGCTCATGGCGGATCAGGTGCAGGGGCTGGTCCGGTCCGGGATCTCGTCAGCGGTGACGATCAACGGCCTTCTGTCGCTGCCGGAACGGCAGGACGCGCTCGACAAGGTGCGGATGGGGGATGCGGCGATCCTTCACATCTCGCCGGAACAGCTGCGCAGCACGTCGGTCAGGTCGGTCCTCGCGCAGCGCGAAATCGGGCTTTGGGTGCTGGACGAGGCGCATTGCGTGTCGAAATGGGGCCACGATTTCCGGCCCGATTACCGTTATGTGTCGCGCTTCATCAAGGAAAGCTCGGGCGAGGACATCGCGCCGGTTCTCTGCCTGACCGCCACCGCGAAACCCGATGTGGTGGCCGACATTCGCAGCCACTTCAAGGAACGTCTCGGCCAGGAGTTGGCGCTTGCCGATGGCGGCGCGTCGCGGTCGAACCTTGGCTTCTACGTTCTGCCGACACAGCGCGCGACCAAGATGGCCGACATCCTCGACGCGATCGAAGCCCGCCTGCCGCGCGAGGGCGTGTCGGGGGCCGTGGTCTACTGCGCCACCCGCAGTGCGACAGAGCGCGTGGCCCAGTTCCTGCAACAACAGGGGATCGCGGCAGAGCGCTATCACGCAGGGCTAAGCGCCGACGAAAAGCGCGAAATTCAGGAAGACTTCCGGGTCGGGAACCTGCGGGTCATTGCTGCGACCAATGCGTTCGGCATGGGTGTGGACAAGCCCGATATCCGGCTTGTCGTGCATGGCGACGTGCCCGGGTCGCTTGAAAACTACCTGCAAGAGGCGGGCAGGGCCGGGCGGGACCGCAATCCGGCCGAATGTGTGCTGTTGTTCAACACCGAAGATGTGGAACGCCAGTTCAGCCTGAGCGCGCGCTCCCGCCTCGCCCGGCATGAGATCGGCGCGATCCTGAAGGCGCTGCGTCGGCTCGATACGCGGACGAGAAGGGATGGACAGATCGTCGCCACCCCCGGCGAGATCGTCCATGAGGAGAAGGACCGCGATTTCCAGCGCGACAGCAACACCGACGACACCCGCGTCAAGACGGCGGTGGCCTGGCTCGAGGAGGCCACGCTTCTCAGTCGTGAAGAGAACCGGGTGCAGGTGTTTCCGTCCTCCCTGCGCGTCCGAAGTATTGCCGAGGTCAGGGACATCCTCGCCAAGGCCGATATCACCGAGCAGCGGCGCAAGGATCTGCTGGCCATCGTGCAGCACATCATCAACGCGCCGCAGGAAGAGGGCATCACGACCGACGAGCTGTGTGGAGTGAGCGGCCTTACCGTTTCGGGCGTGCGTAAGGCGCTGGCGGACCTCGAGGCGCTGGGCATTGCCAAGGATGACACGAATATCACGATCTTCGTTCACACGCGGGGTGAAACGGCGTCGCCCAAGCGGTTCACAGCCGCCGCGTCGCTCGAGGCCGACCTTATCACGATCTTGCGGGAGCTTGCGCCCGAGGCCGACCTGAACGAGGCCTTGCCCTGTCACCTCGCCTCGGTCGCTCAGGCGCTGCGCGAACGTGGTCATGCCTCGGTGCGGCCGGATGTTGTCGAGGGGCTCTTGCGCGGCATCGCGCAGGACGGGCGCGATATGGACGGGGGCATGGGCAATATCGGCATGCGCAAGGTTTCCAAGGGCAGTCTTCTGGTCCGGTTGCAGCGGTCATGGCCGATCATCGAACAGACCGCGACGCTCCGCCGTCAGGCCGCGGAACAGCTGATGCTCCATCTCATCGACAAGGTGCAGGCCGGGTTGAAGGGCAAGGATATTCCGGTCGAGACGACGCTGGGCGACCTTCTCTTCGCGATCAACAGCGATGCACTTCTGCGGGCGTCGGTGAACGACCCGTCCAAGCTCATGGATCGGGCGCTCCTTTGGCTTCACGAACAGCAGGTGGTGACATTGGGCAAGGGCCTGTCAGTCTTCCGGTCTGCCATGACGCTGCACATGAACCCCAAGGGCGGGCCGTTCACGAACCAGCATTTCGCACCGCTCGAGGACCATTATGCCGAACAGACCACGCAGACGCATGTCATGGCCGCCTATGCAGCACTGGGAATGGAGGACATGCCCAGAGCCCAGCGTCTGGCACGCGATTACTTTGCGATGGAGCACGACGCTTTCATGAAGGTCTGGATGCCGGGGCGGGCGTCCGACTATCGGCGTCAGGCCACGGCGCAGACTTATGACGATATCGTCGACAGTCTCGGCAATACGATCCAGGAGCAGATCGTCAAGGATGATCGCGAGCAAACCAACGTTCTGGTCCTCGCCGGACCGGGTTCGGGCAAGACCCGCGTTCTGGTCCATCGCGTCGCTTATCTGGTTCGGATCAAGCGCGAGGATCCGTCGGGTATTCTCGTCCTTGCTTACAACCGGCACGCGGCGGCCGAGATCCGCGAGCGTTTGCGCCGGCTGATCGGCGATGACGCGCGCTTTGTGACGGTGCTGACCATCCACGCGCTGGCGATGCGGCTGATCGGTGCGAGCTTTGCGGGACGGGCAGGGGCCGAGACGCCGGACTTCGAAACGCTCCTGACCGACGCCGCACGCCTCCTGCGCGGAGATGGATTGGACAAGGTCGAGGCGGAAGCGCTGCGCGAAACGCTCATCCAGGGGTTCCGCTGGATTCTTGTGGATGAATACCAGGACGTCGGCCCCGAAGAATACGCGCTGATCGCCGCGGTGGCCGGTCGCAGCATCGACGACCCGGATCAGCGTATCTCGCTCTTCGCGGTCGGGGACGACGACCAGAACATCTACTCCTTCGCTGGCGCTTCGGTGCGCCACATCCGCCAGTTCGAACAGGACTATGCGGCCAAACCCGTTTTCCTGACCGACAATTACCGCTCGTCCGGTCACATCGTCAGCGCCG
Organism: Maritimibacter sp. DP1N21-5; assembly: GCF_019218295.1. Taxonomy (NCBI): domain Bacteria; kingdom Pseudomonadati; phylum Pseudomonadota; class Alphaproteobacteria; order Rhodobacterales; family Roseobacteraceae; genus Maritimibacter; species Maritimibacter sp. DP1N21-5. Next base: position 1,824,288 of record NZ_JAHUZF010000006.1, on the reverse strand, counting down.
CAAACGCCGTCATCGAAGGGTCGCGGGAGCGGATGAAGACGGGGCAGGCGATCACCGTGGACCAAGCGCGCCGCAAGGACGCACCGGGTGGCGTGATGGAGAAGTTCGACCCCGTCGCGCAGGGGCGGGTTCAGATTCTTGGCTGTCCACCCGGCAACGAAGCTCAGGCCCTTGCCGCCGTTCAAGAGATGCTTCGCCTATCTACTCTTATTCCCGATTGGAGCTGGAAGCGCGCCGCGATCATCTCCCGCGACTGGCGGAAGCTCTTGCCGGTGCGCGATTTTGCCGAAGCTCAGGGCATCCCCGTCGACATGGCGAACGAGACCTTGCCAAGCGTCTGGCGCACCCGCGAGATGCAGACGTTCATTCGCGGCTTGCGGGAGGGCAATGGCCGGATGGTCGGTCTTGGGGATCTGACCGATCTGCTCAATACCATCCCCTCAAGCCGCTGGACGGACCGGATCGGTGAGGGGCTGGGACTCCTTGCCCGCGAGATCGAGGGCAAGCCGATCCCGACCCCTGACGTCGTCGAGTGGTTCGCAGAATGGTCGCGGGACTCCTGGGGCGAACAGCGGGGGCTGAAACTCCTGACCGCGCATCGGGCCAAGGGGTTGGAGTTCGACGATGTCGTCATCATGGACGGCGGCTGGGAACGGCCCTCGCGCAACGAAGATCAGGACGCGCCGCGGCGGCTCTTCTACGTCGCCATGACCCGCGCGCGGCGCAACCTCATCGTGATGAGCAACGATCACCACGAATATTTGCCCACGCTGTCGCCTGCGATCGTTACGCGCCATGTAGAGCCTGATATCGCATCCATTCCCGGACCGCGCCGGTTTTTCCAATCGCCGGAGATGCGCATGGTGGACCTGTCGTTCGCGGGCCGTCAGGCCGACGCCCATCCCGTTCACCGCGCGATTTCCGAGGCGCGGGTGGGCCATGCGGTTCAGCTCAAGCAGGCCGCAGGACGATGGCAGGTCGAAGATATGTCGGGCCGGGTGCTTGGCCGCATGGCAAAGGCCTTTGCGCCGCCCGTGGGCACCCGGTTCGTCTCTGGTGAGATCGCGGCCATCATCCGGTGGCGCAAAGAGGATGCGGGCGAGAGCTTTCACCACATGCTGCGGCGCGAGGAGTGGGAGGTCGTGATCCCGGATCTGGTGTTTGAGCAGGAGCAATAGTGCGGAGGTGGGCTCCTTCGACTACAATCGAGGTTGATGGGTGGTTAGGGCGGAGAGCGGAAGTTCGCTGCAAACGATACGAATGTCGCCTGTGAGAACTCATCCCGCCATTCGAAATAAGTGCTCGATTTGCGCTGACTCTACAATGCTCCTCAGGATACAAGGAACAAGCGGCAGTTTGTTGTAAGTGCAAGAACACCGAGATTCGCGGGAAAGGATTTCAAGACAGCCTTTGAACTGGATCAGCGCAACATCAAGAACCCTTGGTTCTCTTTGGCAAGTCTTGTGAGCAACCCTGAGACGCTCCATTCGAAATTGGTCCACGGTCATGATTAGGACACGTGTGACGAATATTGGCCAGTAATCGAGACTGGCCACCGCGCTTGGTTCCCGGAACGCCAGCGCAATGATCGAAGTTAAATTTTTTTATCACCGTCGCGCCACTTCAACGGGATCGCGGCGGCGACAAATTGAAAGTTCGTTGGGGGCGCAGTTCTCTACTGACGCCCCCCATTTGATCGCTTGTCCGTCCCGGCGCCGTTCTCAAGACGCCGTTGTGGCCACGGGCTGCGATCTGACCACGCGCTCGTTCAGCACGGATACCGCAGCGCCCGCCACCAGGGCCCAGAAGGGTGCGCTGATGTTCAGGAACGACACGTTCGACATCGCCACGATCAGGGCGACGAAGGCTCCGATCTGGTGGCCCGCATTCCGGTCGAAGGCGGACTGGAATGCACTCAGCAGGACGGTGATCATCGCCAGGCCCGCCACCGCGCCGATCAGGGGCCCAGGCAGCGCCATGATGATCGGCACCGCAACCCCGGCGAAAATCCCGAAGGCAGCAAAGAGCACGCCGTTCAGCACCGTGGCCGCATAGCGCCGTTCGGGACTCTCGCCCGCCTGATCGGAGGAACAGATCGCCGTCATGGGTCCTGCGATATTGGCGTTATGCCCACCGATGACCCCCGCCAGCATGCCGCCGATGCCCGAGATCACGGTCATGGCGTTGATCGGCGGGCGGTAACCCTCGGCGTAGAGAACCCCAATAGCCTGAGCATTCTCGGCCCCGATCACCAGCACGGCAAGCGGCACGGCGATGGCGAGGAAGGCATCGATCGTAAAGACGGGTGCGGTGAATTCCGGCGCGACGAAGCTGATTGCCGCCTCGCCTCCCTGGAAGCCTCCGGTCAGGGTCACGGCCACCAGGCCCACGATCAGTGCGGTCAGAACCGGCGGGACGGCCCGCAGGAACCGCATCGACAGGAAGAAGGCGATGGTCGCCGCACCGACGACGATGGGCAGCTTCTCGATCGAGGTGACCGCGCCGATGCCGAAGCGAATGAGCGCCCCCGCGATCATCGCCATGACGACGGGCATCGGAAGCCAGCGCATCACCTTGCCGATGAGCCCGGTGATGCCGAGCACGAAGACCATCGCGCCGGCCATCAGGAAGGCGCCAACCGCCTGTTCGAACGGGAAGGTGCCGAGCGCGCCGGCGACGAGCGCCGCGCCCGGTATGGAATAGGCCCCCGTCACCGGGAGCTTGTAGTAAAGCGCCATGATCAGGCTGATCAGCCCACCGAGGCCGTAGATCGCTAGAAGCCAGGCCACGGTCTGCTCCTCGGTCAGCCCGCCATTATTGGCGGCGCCGATCACGATCAGGGCAGGCCCCGAGCATCCGAAGATGGCCGCGACAAGCCCAGCGCTGGCGGTCTTGATGCCCAGCGCCTCGCGCAGGCCGGACAGGCCTGCGCCGAAGCCCGGTCCTTTCTCGATCCAGTTTGTGTTTTCCGTCCGTTCCATTTGGGTCTCCTCCCTTGATGTTGGTTGCGGGCCCCCTCAGCGGCCGGTGAATGCGGGCTTGCGCTTGGCGTGGAAGGCCTCGACGCCCTCGCGGAAATCCTCCGATTGACGCAGGCGGCTGTAGTTCAGCCCTTCCATCTCGATCGCGGTACTGAGGAGCGCGTCATCGGTGTCGTTCAGCAGCTTCTTCGCAGTGCGTTGCGCCATGGGTGAAAATTCACGGAGCTCGTTAACGAGGTCGGTCACCGCCTGTTCGAGATCGCCATCTGGTACGCATTCGGTCGCGATGCCCCAGTCGAGCGCCTGCTGACCCTTGATGCGCTTCGAGCGCATGACGATGTCTTTCGTGCGCGCAACGCCGACGATTTTCTGCAGCCGGGCAGAGCCGCCCGACCCGGGGATCTGGCCCAGCTTCTGTTCGGGCAGCGCATAGCGGCAGGTCTCAGACACGATGCGGAAATCGCAGGCCAGCGACAGCTCGAAGCCGACCCCGAAAGTGTAGCCGCGATTGGCGGCGATCACCGGCTTGGAGCAGCGCGCGGGTGCTGCCACGTTCCACGCGAGGTGCGAGACATGCTCGGGGCTGGCCTCGAGGAAGCCCTTGATATTGCCGCCCGAGGAGAAATGCTCGCCTTCGGCAGAGACGACTATGATGCGCACGCGGTCATCTTCATCGAGTGCCTCGAAGACGAGGCGGAGCTGATCGCGAGCGCCCATCGAGATCACGTTGTAAGGCGGCCGCGCGAGAATGATATCGGCGCGCTCGTTATCTGCATCGAGCCGGACGTGAAAGCCGTCGAGTTCGGAGAGGCGCGGATCTGTGAAGGTCATGGTTTCGGTCATCGGAGTATCTTTCATCTGGGTGTCTTTCTCTGGACTTACGCAGTGGTGGTTTCGGCCGGTTCGACCTCATATTCGCCCGCGACAAGTAGGCGTCGGAGAAGTTTTCCGACCGGGGATTTCGGGATTTCGTGCACGAAGACGTAGCGGCGCGGGCGGCGAAAATTGGACAGCCCAGAGGCACGACAATGGGCGTCAAGGTCGGCCTCGGTGACATCGCCGCCGCGCTTGACGAAGGCGGTCACGACCTTACCCCAGCGAGCGTCGGGCAGGCCGACCACGGCGACCTCGGCCACCGCGGGATGCAGCGACAGGCAGCTTTCGACCTCGACGGGCGAGACGTTCTCACCGCCGGTGATGATCATGTCATCGGCTCGGCCAGTGACGAACAGATCACCGTCTTCGTCGAAGTGCCCGCAATCGCCGGTGAAGTACCAGCCGTCGCGAATGGCCTTGCGGTCCGCTTCGGGGCGTTTCCAGTAACCCTCGAAGGCCTCGTCACCCTCCATGGAGGCGACGATTTCGCCTTCTTCGCCGGGTGCGCAGGTCTGGCTGACATCCGTTGAGCCGAGTGGCACCACGCGCAGGCGCTGGTTGATCGCGGCGCGGCCCGCCGATCCGGGTTTGGCCGCGGCGTCCTGGCAGATTGAGAAGGTGTAAATCTCGGAGGAGCCGTAGTGGTTCACGAAAAGCTCGGGCTGGAAGGCCTCCGCCAGTTTCTGCAACAGACCATCGGTCATCGACGCCCCGGCAAAGCCCAGCTTTCGCACGCTTGCCACTCGGTCCGGCGAGAAGCCTGCGTGGAAGACGATGTCGTGATAAAGAGTCGGCACGAGATAGAGGTTGCTGACACGATGCTGCTCGATCGCAGCAAGCGCGCCCGGTACGTCGAAACGCGGCAGGCAAACGAAGGCACCGCCGATCACGCTGGCCGACAGGAGCGAGCGGATCCCCATTGTATGATAGAGCGGCATGACACCAAGCGTGCGCTCGCCATGGCCGTACATGTTCTGCGCCACATGGGCGATGGCCGCGGCCCGTTCGGCCCGGTGGCGGCGCGGCACACCCTTGGGCTTCGAGGTCGTGCCGGATGTGTAGAGCATGACCGACAGATCGTCGGCGCCGGCCTGCGGCACCGCATCGGTGGCGCGCCCCTCCAGCATCACAGCGAGGCCCTGATCACCGCCGAGCGGCAGCAAGTTGAGGCCCGGCGCAAGTGCCGATCCGGCCACCGCCTCGGACGCGGCATCGTCATGCACCAGAACGCGGGCCGCACTGTCGTGCAGCGCATGGTCCAACTCGTCGGCGGTGACGCGCCAGTTGACGGGCGTGATGACGATCCCGGCGATCTGGCAGGCCCAATGCAGCGAGGCGTTCTCCCACCGGTTCTGCATCGCCGTGACCAGTATGTCGCCCTTTCCAAGCCCGATCTGGCCAAGCGCATCCACAAGCGCGCTGATCCGGCCATACCAGTCGGCATAGGTGATCGTCCGGTCCCCTTCGGCGATTGCCATCGCGCCGGGGTCGCGTTCCACGGACGCGATAAAGCTGGTTCCGAGGTCAAGCATCGATTGGTCCTCCCTTGATGCGGTTACGGGCGGCCAGCGCCGCCTGAACGATGGGCGCATAGCCGGTGCAGCGGCACAGGTGGCCCGAGAGCGCTTCTCGGATCGCTTCTTCCTCCGCGTCCGGTTGGCGCGAAAACAGAGCGTCGAGCGTCATCAGGATGCCCGCCGTGCAGAAGCCGCATTGCAGCGCGAAATGTTCGCGGAAGGACTCTTGCAGCGGGGTCAGCGCATCGCTCTCCCCCAGCCCCTCGACCGTGCGGATCTCGCAGCCCTCGGCCTGCTGGGCGAGCATCAGGCACGCCCGGGCGGGTTCGCCGTCCACCTGCACCGTGCATGCACCGCAGACACCATGTTCGCAGCCCACATGGGTGCCCGTCGCACCGATCTCGTGGCGCAACACGTCGCTCAGAAGCTTCCTCGGGGAGGCGCGGGCGGATACCGGCCGTCCGTTCAGGGTGAAGCGGAGCGCGTGCGTCTCGTCTTGGGTCAGTCGCGGCATGACAAAGCCTCCTTCAGGGTTGCGCGGCCGAGCTTCCGGACCAGGTCGCGGCGATAGCGGGCGGTGGCGTGCAGGTCGTCGCGGGCCTGCAGGTGCCAGGCGAACTCGTTCAGCCGGTCGTCCAGATCGGCTCTGTCTGTCGGCAGCTCGAGCGTGCGCGGGGTGTCGGCGACGCCGCCCACGGTAAGCCTGGTGGTGCCATCGGACCGGGCGATCGCGGCGCAGGCGACGATGGCGAAATCGCCGTGTCGGCGCGCCACTTCGCGGAAGGCATATCCGGTGCCCGGCTTGCGGGCCGGGAACGTTACCGAGACGATCATCTCGCCGGGGGCGAGGTCGGTGGACATCATGCCCTGAAAGAAATCATGCGCACCAATCTCACGCGTCTTGCGGCGGCGGCGCAGGGTCACGGTGCCGCCGAGCGCGATCAGGCAGAGCGGCAGCTCGGCACTGGGATCGGCATGGGCGACGGAGCCGCAGATCGTCCCGCGATTGCGCACCTGCGTATGGGCGACCCAAGGAAGTGCCGCGTGTACCAAGGGCAGACGATCTGCCAGCTCCGGCCAGCGCTCCAGCGTGCTCTGGCGCACGGCGGCACCGATGGTAATCCGGCTGCTCTTGGCTTCGATCCGCGAAAGTTCCGGGATGCGGGTGATGTCGACCAGCGTGGCAGGGCGCGCGAGGCGCATGTTGAGCATGGGCATCAGCGACTGACCGCCAGCGAGGACGCGGGCCTCGGTGCCGCCCTGGTGCAGCGCCTCCAGCGCCTCACTCATGTCGTTGGCCGTTACAAGATCGAACGGGGCGGGTTTCATGACCGGCCTCCCCTGATGACGAGATCGACAAGACCGCGCAGACGAGCCACGGCACCGCTGGACGCGCCGCCGCCGCAATGGCGCGCGAGAGTGCGGAAGAACTCGCCGATCACGACCTTCGCCGCGCCGTCCAGAAGCCGTCCGCCGACCGACGCGACCTTGCCGCCGATCTGGGCCTCGTAGCGATAGGCGATCTCGGTGCCGTCTTCGGTGTCGGTCAGCGTGATGCGGCCTTGTCCACCGCCTGTACCGAGCGCGCCCACGGCCTGCCCCGAGAGGGTGACCGCATTGGGAGGGTCGAGGTCCGACAAGTCGATTTCGGCCTTGTAGCGCCCCCGCACGGGCCCGACGCCCAGCGTCACATCCGCCTCGAAGCGCGTCTCGCCGACCTTCAGGACGCCATGCGAGCCGGGGATGATAGCGTCGAGCGTCGCGGGATCGAGCAGCATCCGCCAGACATCCTCGCGGCTGGCGTGCACTACGGCGCGGCCTTCGCCGGTAAGCGTGCGCCCACCTGCCGTGGCCTCGGTTTTCGTCTCGGGCACGGGCACTTTCGGGGCGGCCTCGCCGCCGAAAATCAGTGGGGCGAGCTTGGCCGCAGTCACCGGCAGCACGAGCTCGGGTGCATCGCCCTTGGGTGCGAGCGCATCGGCCACGGCGTTGGCGATGCACACGGGCGTCGACATGCAATTGCCTTCGCCGACGCCCTTGGCCCCAAGCGGTGTGACGGGCGAGGGGGTCTCGTGATGCAGAATCACCGGCTCGGGGACCTCCATCACGGTGGGTAGCAGGTAGTCGGCAAGCGTGCCCGAGCGGAAAGACCCGTCGGGTCCGTATGCGTATTCCTCGAGGAAGGCAGCGCCGACCGCCTGGGCAAAGCCGCCCCGCACCTGACCGTCGACCATGGCGGGATGCAGGATGCGTCCGCAATCATGCATGGTCACGTAGCGGTCGATCCGCGGCTCGGCGGTCTCGGGGTCGATCTCGATACCGCAGAAATCGAAGATGAAGCCGTGACAGAGCGAGGAATTGATCCCGTCCTCCGCCGTCGGTGCCTCCAGCTCGGGCGGGGTCCAGTAGACGGCCTCGCGCAGGGTCTGGTCCACGTCGTCGGGCAGCGTGCCCGGCGACCAATGCGCCGTGGCGGCCACCCGTGCGAAGGACAGGCTGTTGTCTGGATTGCCTGCAGCACGGATACGGCCCCCCTCGAAGAGCACATCGCTTGCGGAGATGTTCAGCTGCGTCGCCGCGACCTTCGCCAGCTTGTCACGCAAACGCGCAGCTGCGATCTCGGTGGCACCGGCGACGGCGGGGGCAAAGCGCGAGGCGTAATTGCCCGAGGCGATGGACCACGCGTCGCGCATCGTGTCCACATCGGCCAGAACGCGCACCGCGTCCATCGGCAGACCGAACTTGTCGGCCACGACCTGGGCCAGCACCGTCCGGTGGCCTTGACCCTGCGGAACCGAGGCGACCTTAACCGTGACCGAGCCCAGAGGATCGATTGAGATGGTTGAAGTCGCCTGCGCGCCGTTCTTCGGTCCGGCCTTGCCGCGTTCTTCGGGCGTCAGAACGGTGGTAATGTAGCCCATGTTGGACACGGAGGGTTCCACCACGCAGGCAAAGCCGATGCCGTAGTGGCGGCCCTCGGCGCGGGCCTTGTCGCGGCGGACGTAGAGCTCGGCGAGGTCGCCTTCCGCGACCGCGCGGTCCAGCGCCGTGGCGTAGTCGCCCGAGTCATAAAGGGCGCCGCTGGCCGTACGGTAGGGAAAGGCCTCGGCGGGGATGAGATTGCGGCGGATGACCTCGAGCCGGTCCAGCCCGAGATGCCGCGCGATGGTATCCATCAAACGCTCTAGCGCGAAATAGATCTGCGGCCCGCCGAAGCCGCGATTGAGGCCCGTCGGGGTCTTGTTCGTCAGCACGACGCGGTTACGGATCGCCATGTTCGGGATGTCGTAGGCACCGGTCATGTTGCCGTGCATCCGGTAGAGCGTGGCAGGCTCCGGCGCGCGCAGATGAGCGCCGCAATCCTCGATCTGATCCCAGTCGAGCGCGGTGATCCGTCCATCCGCCGTCACCGCCGCCTCGATCCGCGTTTGACGATTGGTGGCCGAGACGCTTGCCGACAGATGCTCCAGGCGGTCTTCGTTCCACTTGACCGGCGCACCCGCGATGCGCGCGGCGATGCCCGCGAGGATCATGTAGGGAAACACGCCCTGCTTGATCCCGAAGGAACCTCCTGAGTCGGGCGGCGTGCGCAGCCGCAGCCGGTTGCCCGGCACGTTCAGCGACCGGGCCACCACCGCGTGGATCGAAAAGGGGCCCTGGAAATTCGCGGTAACGTCATAGGCATCCTCGCCCGGCTCGTAGCTGGCGATGACGCCGTAGGTCTCGATGGGCGTGCAGGCGCTGCGCGGATAGGTGATGTCGATGCCGATCCGGTGCGGGGCTGCGTCGAACGCCGCCTCGGGATCGCCGTAGCGGAAGCTGCGTTCGCTGATGAGGTTGCCACCGAGGCTGGGATGCAGGACAGGCGCGTCTGCGGCCAGCGCCGCGACGGGGTCCACGACTGCATTCAGCGGGGCGTAATCGACCGCGACCAGATCGGCGGCATCCTCGGCAAGGTAGCGATCGGTCGCAACGACCATCGCCACGGGCTCACCGACATAGCGAACGCGGTCCACCGCCATCGGCCAGCATTCGACATCAGCCTTAACGCCGACGGTCATGGACCGGGTACGCGCCGCGACATCCTCTCCGGTGATCACCGCAACTACGCCCGGCGCCTGCGCGGCCTCGGCAGTATCGACAGACCGGATCGCCGCATGGCCGTGGGGCGAACGGACAAAGGCCAGCGCCAGCGTGCCCGCGGCCACCGGCAAGTCATCGATATATCGCCCCCGCCCCGACAGCAGCGCCGGATCCTCGACGCGCAGGGCGGACTGGCCGAGCAGCTTTTCTGTAACGGTATCTTTCATGTCTCCTCCCAGGTTGGCATGGGCAAGCCCGTGGGAGAGGACGTTAGGTGCGGGTCTGCCGGCCTCGCGATCCCGCCAGGTCTCGGACCTTACCGAGTAGTCTCAAAAAGCGGGGTCAGGCGGTATCGCGCAGGGCTGAGACATCGCGGAAGACGCTGGGCGAGGAGCCGGCATGGTCGTGGAAGAACCGCGAAAAATGCGCGGGGACGGAGAAACCCAGGTCGTGGGAGATGGCCGAGAAACTGCGCGTTTCATGTGCCACGGCCTGCACCGCACGCTCGACCCGCTGGGTGTTCAGGTAGACTCGGGGTGAGATCCCGGTATCGGCCTCGAAGAGCCGAAAAAAATGCGCACGCGACAGGCCGCATTCGCGGGCGAGCCAGTCCATTGAGACGATTCCGGCCGGATCCTCGCGCAGCAGGGCTAAGGCCCGTGCGATCCGCCGGTCGGGCGCGCGCGTCGCTCTGGCTCTTACCCGGAGGGAGGGCTGTACATCGCGCCAGGGTGCCAACCGCTCGATAATGGAGACCATCAGCCGCCCGATCAGCCGCTCATGCGTCGCGGCATCGCCGGGTGCCCGGACCATCGCCTCTGCCGTCTCACCGACCTGTCTCTGGATCTGCGGCGTGATGGCACCGCCAGGATGCGGGAAAAAGTCTGGCCCGGCGCTCGCTTCCCAATTGCCGCGAAACGCGCCAAGCCAAGTTGGTTCGATGTACATTGCGAGAATGATGGTTGGCGGTTGATCCGCGCGATGCACGTAGCTGTGGTGTTCCCAGGCATTGATTAGAACCGCGCTTTCATCGGTCAACGCCACGCGGCGTCCGCCAACATCGAACTCGGTATCGGCACCTTCGACCTTCAGGAGAACGTGGCATTGCGCGTGGGCGTGCTTAACGAGAGGCCGGTCCATATCAAGCAGAGCGACCCGCCCGAAAGGCCCGATAGCAATCCTCAGAGCAGACGACATCCGAGATGGTTACCAGTTTTCAAGATCGAGTCAATCTCGTCCGGCTGCAGGCTTCATGACGCCTGCTCCTTTCAGGACATTGCCGGCGGCACTTGATAATGTGTGTTATCAAGGGTTTCGCGCGGAAGCTGGATAGCAAACTGAACCACGATGAATCGCACTCCGATCGGCCCGAAACGAATGTTTCGTTTCGGAGGGATCGCTCTGTTTAAGCGCAGATGTGCCTCGCCATGCTGCAACCCCTTCTGCAACGAAGAAGACATTTCATTTCAATCGGACGTAAGCGTGAATTTTTTCAAATCTCAGACGTATGCGCGGAGCAAAGTTACTTCCTTCGTGGTTCAAAGATGCGACTCTTCAGCACCGAATGGTCAATCCAAAAGAAAGAGGGTTGCTTCCAGACCTTAGCCGTTCAGTCCACGAACTGCAGCTCGGGGCCGTCCGTGAAGACGTCCCAGCCGTTTAGATTTCGATGGCTTTGACGATCGCCAGCGCATCTTCAAGTTCAACGCCAAGGTATCTGACAGTGCAGTCCATCTTCGTGTGCCCCAACAGGAGCTGAACGGCCCGCAGGTTGCATTGACCGCGACTTCGGAGAGCACATTCGCGGTTGCAGCGGGACGGCACATCCCATCAATCGGACCGAAGCCGATCACGACCAAGTTCAGAGGGGGCAATGTGATTCCACGCGCCGAAACGACCGAGGTTCCGTGAAATACTTGAAGATTTGAGTTCGCTCGGCTTGGCGAAAAACATCGCAAGTCAATGGGGTGATACCTATCAATCATGTCGTCTGCATTGAGGAGAGATCTCGGGAAGTTCGGCCGTGTCGCTCTTCTGGACATGGACCGGCCGTTGGTCAGACACGCCCATTCGCAATGCCATGTCCTGTTCAAGGTCGAGGGGCACCACCGTTCCGGCCAGCCGTCGACCATCATTCTGGCGTTTTATGTCGAGCCCTCCTGGCTGGGCGCCTTCCGTGACAATTGGCACGCCAGCGGCGCCCCGGGTTTCTTCCCGAGACCCGGCGGCGCGATCACCCCAAGGTTGCGCCAACAGGTGCGCGAGATCGCCGAGACGATGATCCGAGCACCCGGAGATGCGGTAGAACATGTGCGACCGATCAGCCGGCTGATGACCTCAGTGATTGAACGGATGGCACTGTGGCGCGACGTCCAACCCTCGATCCGAACGCTTGCCGCGGGGACAGAAGCCCCCGACCGGCGCATATTACGCGCGATGGCGATGATGCGCGAGGACCCCGCCAGCGTCACGTCGATGAACTGGCTTTCGTGCGAGAGCGGCCTGTCGCGGGCGCATTCTTCCGGCTCTTCGAGGGTGCACGAACGTGTCGCCACGCGTCTACCTCAACATGATCCGGGTCGAACGCGCGGTGCAGGCCTTGGCCAACGAAGACCGCAGTTTCACGGCGATCTCTGACGAGCTCGGCTTCTCTGTCCCGGCCCATTTCTCGCGGTTCTTCCACGATCATGCAGGCTCTTCGCTCAGCTCTTTCCGGACGGTCTCGGGGCTCCGCCGCGACGTTTTTTGAGACGGATCGGTAAGTTCTGTGACTTTGCGGGATCGCCCGTCGCATGGGGCGCGCCGTAACGTTTTTTCCTACGCTTGCCCGATGCGTGACCAACCCGGGAGGAAAAATGAAGGACACCGCCACCGAGCCGTTCGTCGACCCCTCGATTCCGAGCATCGATGAGGCCGCGCCACTGTCCGGACGGGGATTCCTCGTCGATCTGCAGCATTCGGAGGGGGCGTTGGCGCCAGACTTCCGCCGGTTGCCGCACGGCCACGCCGAGATCCGCGCGATCAACATAGGGGCTGCCGCTGCCGCGCTTAGAGTGGTCGCCGGGAACTTCGGCACTGACGTCGCCCAGCGGACGCCATTTTCTGGCAGTCGGTGTGAAGGCGGGTTGACGCGTGCTGCCCGAGGGCAGTCGACCGGGTCCGCCATGTCGGCGAACCGGGGGTGACGATCGGCGCGTCGTGCCGCCGCGTCCGCACGATCAGAATCGGACCAAATCAATCGAAAGCACTCGCCGAGCATGACTTGCTGCCGGTGATGTAAAGGTTCGCAGGCTCCATCGACGTGATGTCGCGGATGCCCCAGTTGTGTTCCGTCGCCGAAATCGAGGGATCGCGCCGGTTCAACACGCGCACGCCAGAGGTGAAGAGCGCGGTCTGGATCATGTCGCCCGCGCCCTGCGTGACCATCTTGCCCGCGCCGCCGTCGGCATAGGTTTCCTTGCCGGTCGCGTCGTTGATCGCGCCCACCGCAAAGGAAAGCCCGTCGGGCACACGGCCCCCGGCGCAGGTCAGCGCATTGTCATAGGGGGTCACGAGTCGCCGGATCGGCGGGCCGTCGGGAAAGCCCACGTCCCGGTCGGCGGGCGCGACGGCCTTGTCCAGTCCGACGCAACCGGACAGGGACAGGCAAGCGAGGAAAAGCGCAGCGGCACGCATGGGATGGATCGACCTTACTCAGCCGCAGTTGCCCGCCGCAGCGGCGGCAAGGGCGTCGGCGAGGTCGAGCGCCGTGGGCACCTGGAAGGCATCGACATCTGTTCCGTCGACGGGCGCGCCGCGCGATGCCGACAGGATCGAGGCGTCGATGCAGCCGTTGTTCTCGGCGGTGTTGTCGGCGTAAATCGTGTTGTTGTCGCCTTCGGTGGTGATCTCGGTCGTGCCGGTGTTGAGCGAGCCGACCGCATAGGTCTGTTGCCCGATATCGTCGCCGATCTGGAAATCCGTGTTCACCTCGCCGGTTGTCGCGACCTCGACGTAATTCGCCCGGTTGTCGTTGATCACGTTGTAGACCGTTTCGGGAATTTCGGCCGGAGGCAGTTCGGCCTCGCGCATGATCTGGGCCTGCTGGAGCACGAGGCTCCGCTGGCTGACCGAGGGAAAGGTGTAGGTCCCGGTCCAGTTCTGTCCGGCGGTCCCGAAGCTCTGGGCCAGACCGGCGGCCGGGAGGACCGCCAGCAAGAGCGCGAGCCGGATCATTTGTAGTGCCCGGACGGCATGTCGACGCTGCCGTCGGAATTGATCGTGATCCGCCCGGCGCGCACGACCGGCGTGCGGCCCGTGGGAGCGGACGGGCCGGAGAGCGTCGTCTTGGTGGCCAGGGACTTGCCGCCCCCGGCCGCCGAGCTTTCGACGGTGACGGAGGGCGCGGGGCCTTTGCCGTGACCGCCCCCATGGTTCGCGGGGCGAGACGCCGGCTGGCCGGAGCCGCCCATTTCCCTAACCCCGAGCACGCGCGTCGCGGGGGACCTGGATTGCGACTGGGGCATCGCCTGGGCGATCTCGACCGGAACGAGGATGGTCGGGCAACTCGGTGCTGCTCCGTCGATCTTGTCCTCGACCACGGGATAGTCATGCCGGACCACGTAGCCCGTCGGGGCCGCGATGCAGGCGGGGTCGACCATCTTCATGTAGGCTTGCGTCGTCCGGCATCCGGCGAGCGGTCCTGCGGCAACAAGGAGGGCTAACGAGATGTGTTTCATAGGGAATCCTTTTCAATCCCCAATGGCTTAACCGTCGTGAACACAGGCCGATACGTGTCGTCCGGAGGCCGGCGTGTATCGAAAGACAGGCGGTCACATCCGATCGGAGCGGTCGGTTATCCAAGCGATCCGTTCGCTAAGGGTCAGAGGTCCAGATGCGCTGAGCCGCAGAGGCGCTGACATGAAATTCCAAGAGACCGGCACCCCGCATCGGCAACGCTATGACGAACCGCGACACCTGGGGCCGTCTCACCGAAGACGAGCGCCGCTTAGGGCTGGCCGTCGGGGTCGAGGATGCGCTGACTTCGTTGGTGTTGAACCTCGAGCGCAACGAAAGCGGGGTGCAGGCGTTCCGCGACACGGACAAGACGGTCTACGAGGCGACCGAGGCCGACCTCGCCAAGATCACTGAGTTTTTTGAGCAGGATAGGCCGGTTATCCGCGCGCAATATGCCGATCAATACGGGCTCGAGAACGTCGACGGGAAGATCGCGACGATCGTCATGCGGGCGCGAGTTCGAGTTGTTGTTGCGGTTCGACCGCCCGCGATCATCGTCGCCATGATAGGTGCGCTTATGAAAGCTTGTTTCCTGCGAGCGGGATCGTTGCTCGGCGCCGCGTTTACTCCCCGAAGGTGAGAAAAAGTCATCGCCGCGGGCTCCCGGGACCTGTCGAGGCCCCGGGGCAATCTCATCGGTCACGCGACCGTCAAAGCGCGCCGACTTCCTCGTAGTAGCGACGCGCGCCGTCGTGGAGGGGCATGTTGCCCTCGAACTTCACCGCTTCCTCGATCGAGATCGCCTTGGCCCAGGGGGCCTCGGACGTGATCGAGTCGAGGTTGTCCCAGAACGCCTTGGTGATCGCATAGACGGTATCGGCATCCATGTCGGCCCGGACCGTGATCCCGACCGAGGTGTCGTGGCTCATGACGGCCGTTTCGTTCACCTGGCGTTCGTATGCGCCGGCGTCGATTTCCGACAGGGTGCGGAAGGAGCCGAGGAACTGGTCCACGGCTTCTCCTTCGTGGCTTTCCGGCCCGATGAACAGGATGTCCTCGGTCTCGGTGATCTGCAGGAACTGCTGGCAGGGGTCCATGCAGCCGTTCACATACATGTCGATCTTTCCGTCCAGGAAGGCCTGGAAGCCCGTCGCCCAGTTCGAGGTGATCGCTTCGTAGTCTTCGCCCGCGACGAGGCCGGTCGTCGCCTCGATCCAGTCCTTCGCCGTGGCATAGGCACCGCCGCCGGCCGGTCCGAGGAAGACGGTCGTGCCCTCGATGTCGTCGAGCGTCTTAATGCCGCTGTCGGGGCGCACGGTGTAGTGGTATTCGCCATAGGGGAACCACATGATCAGCCGCAGGTTTTCGGACAGGGCCGGAGCGTCGGGCTCGTTCGCATACATCGCCTTCCCCGCCTTCATCAGCGGATAGATCGAGGGCGAGGTCATCGACATGTCGAGGTTGCCCCGCGCCACTTCGACCATGTGAAGCGTCGCCGCCCCGCCGCCCGCGACCTCGATCTCGACATCGTCGAGGGCATTGGTCACGAGGTTGGCGAAAGTCGACATGGTGATCGCCGGGCCGAGGCTCGGTTCGATCGTCGCCATGGTAAAGGTTTCGGCCTGTGCGGTGCCTGCAATGGCCAGTGCCGCCAGACCGGCGATGGTAAGATGTTTCATTGGATCTCCTCCCTGATTGAACCTATTGGTTGAACTTGTGTCTTGCTGCGGGCCGCGATCCTTTCGCGGACGACGAGTGCCAGACCCAGCAGGGCCGCAGGCACCGCGACCACGGCGGCGGGGGCCAGCGCGGTCAGACCCAGGGCAATGCGCAGCCCACGTTCGATAGCGGTGAGCCTTGCCCGGTCGAAACCGGCGAGCCCCGACCCGATCAGCCACATGGCGAGCGTAAAGGCCACGATGACCCAGCCCAGATCGCCCCAGGTGACCGTCGAAATGTCGATCATCGCCCGGCTCTCGACCGGCTCGCCGCCGAACCACTCGAACAGCACCTGCAACTTGTAGAGCACCGCCGGGTGATAGACGAAGACGAAGGGGATCAGGAAACCCGCCACCGCGATCTTCGCCGCCTCGAACCCGGTACGGATCGGGTTTGCCCCGGCGATGGGCGCGGCGGCAAAGGCCGCCAGCGCAACCGGTGGTGTTACCGTAGACATCATTGCGAAGACCACGACAAAGAGATGCAGCGTCAGCGGCGCGAGCCCGACCGCGTCGATCCCTGAGGAAAGCGCGATCACGATGATGAAATAGGTGGCACCCGGCGGCAGACCCATCCCGAGCACGATGGCACCGAAAGCCACGACCAGCAGCACGACAGGCAGCGGCCCGGTGGCGACTTGCGCGAGCAGCAAGGAGAGGCGGCCCGCGAAGCCCGAGGTCTGGATCAGCCCGACGATCAGACCGATGGCCGTCACGATCACGATGATCGAAGCGCACATGCGACCGGCGTCGGCAAGGGCGGCAAAGAGTTTGCGCCAGGACCGGAACTCGGGGAACAGAACCAGCGACGAGACGAGCGCGGCGACGATGCCGTAGAACCCGGCCTTCGGCACCGAAGGCTGCGAGAACAGGAAATAGGACAGGGTGCCCAGCGGGACGACGAAGACCAGCGTCTTGACCCATTCGGGGCGGGTGAGCGGCGGACGGGCCGAGCGGGGCAGGGCGCCGACACCTTGGCGGCGGGCCTCGAAATAGACCGCCATGAAGGTGCCGAGGTAGTAGAAGATCGCGGGCACGATGGCAGCTACGACGATGTAGCGGTATTCGAGCCCGATCTGTCCGGCCACGAAGAAGGCGACGACACCCATGACGGGCGGCATGATCTGACCCCCTGTCGACGCGGCGGCCTCGACCGCACCGGCAAAGGCGGCCTTGAAGCCCGACCGTTTGACGACAGGAATGGTCATGACGCCCGTGGACACGACGTTCGAAATGGCGGCCCCCGACAGCGTGCCGAAGAGCGCCGAGGAGGCGACCGCGGCATGGGCCGCGCCGCCGGTGAAGCCACCGGTCAGACGGTTCGCGATCTTCATCAGGAGGTCCCCCGCGCCCGAGGCCATCAGGATTGCGCCGAAGACGATGAAGACGAGTACGTTCGCGGTGACGACCTGCACGGGCTGGCCGAACATGCCGCCCGTTTGGGCCCAGAAGTTCAGGAGCATCTGGCGGAAGTTCTGGTCGAGCGTTGCCTCGGACCCGGCGAAGACTCCGGTCCAGTCCGGCAGCCAACCGCGCGCGAAGAAGTAGACGATCCAGAACAGACAGAAGCCGACGATGAACCCGCCGAACATCCGGTAGGTCATGTAGAGCGTGATCGCGGCGGCAACAGGGAAAGCGATGTAGTCGATGGGCTGAACACTGGGAAGCTGCCCGCCGTCCATCGCAAATATCTTGACGATCCAGACCGAGAAGGCGGCGGTGGTGGCAAGCGCCATCACCCAGTTCAGCCAGCGCAGGGACGGCGAGACATGGATCTTCAGGGCGGAAATGATGAAGGACAGGATGATCGGTAGGCCGATGATCAGCCCGGTCGGGCGCAGGAAATCCTGCTCGAACACGCGGTGCCCGGCGCCCAGCCAGTGCTCGCGCAGGAGAAGGCGCTGATCCTTGCGCGACAGCTCGTCAAAGCCCGGCGTGGTCGTTTCGATCACCCAGCGCACGAAGTCACTGAGTGGACCAGAGGCGGCATAGATCACCGCGACGACGGCCAGGCCTATGGCGACGATGTTCGCGACCCGACGGTCGGTCCCGTTCAAAGCGAGTTCAGCCATCTTCCCGCACCTCCTGCTTGATGTGGATCTGGCGCGCGCGGCCGCGGTAGGTCTCGGTCCAGCTTTCCGGCACTTCGGAACCGTCGACGAGGAAGGGCAGGATGCCCTTCTTTGCCGACGCGCCGCGCATGGCGGCGATATCCGCCTCGGAACGCGTCACGCGCTGGGCGTTGCGCCGGCCCCAGGTGGCCAGATGGTCGTAGAGTTTCCCGATGACCTCCCCCTGCGCGGGGTCGTCGCCCAGGTCACGGAACTCGTCGGGGTCGGTCGCCGTGTCGAAGAGCATCGGGCGGAACCCGCCCTCGGCGTGGATGAGCTTGTGACGACCATCGTAGACCATGAAGAGCCGCGCATCGTCGGACGGCACGCCAAGCGCCTCGCGCATCGGCGTGACCGAATAGTCGTATTCGCTGATCACCACCTCGCGCCAGTCGTCGGGCGTCTCCCCGTGCAGCCACGGCAGGAGCGATCGCCCCTCGATGATGTGATAGGGCACCTCGCCGCCCGCTGCCTCGACAAAGGTCGCGGCAAGGTCGATGGCCTCGACCAGCGCGTCGCAGGTGGTGCCACGGGTGGCGTCGGCTTCGGGCCGGGGATCGTAGACGATCATCGGAACCTTGACCGACGGCGCGTGGAACATGTCCTTCTCGCCCAGCCAGTGATCGCCCAGGTAATCGCCGTGGTCCGAAGTGAGCACGATCATCGTGTCCCGCAGCTTGCCGGTGGCCTCGAGGTGGTCAAGCAACCGGCCAAGCTGATCGTCGCATTGCTTGATCAGGCCCATATAGGCCGGGATCACCTTGGAACGGACCTCGTCCTGCTGGAACGCCGCCGCGATCTTGTTGGACATGAAGGCCTTGTAGACCGGATGCGGATCGTCCCATTCGATCGGGTGCCGTTTCGCCGCCGGAACATGGTTCGGGCCGAACATGTCGTGGTAGGGGGCCGGCACGATATAGGGCCAGTGCGGCTTGATGAAGCTGACATGGGCGAGCCAGGGTCCTTCCGTCTGGTCCACGAAGCGGATCGTCTCCGAGGTGAGCCAGGGCGTTTCGCTGTCTTCCTCGCGGATGTTCGCGGGCTTGTCTGCGTTCTTGAACATCCAGCCCGACGCGATGTTGCCGTCGTCGTCCACGCTCGCATTGGCGTAGTCCGCCCAGGGGTTATCGCCGTCATACCCCTTGGATTTAAGGTATTCGTTGTAGGGCGATCGCTTGCGGTCGTAAAAGCCATCCGGCCCCTGTCCCCAGAGCCCGTCGTCGCGGATCCAGGCATCGAAGCCGCATTCGGCCTGCCGCGCCCCGATCACGCTGTCCGCCGCCAGCCCGAGCCGCGCCATGCCCTCGGCATCGACGTTCATGTGGGTCTTGCCCAGGAGCCAGGCGTTCATGCCGAGCTTGCGCAGGTGGTCGCCGAGCGTCACCTCGCCCACGCGGAGGGGAAAGCCGTTCCACTGCGCCCCGTGCGACGAAGGATACCGACCCGTATAGTAGGACATGCGCGACGACCCGCAGACCGGCGATTGCACATAGGCCTCGGTGAACCGGACGCCCATAGACGCGACGCGGTCGAAGTTCGGGGTGTGCAGATGCGGATGCCCCGCGCAGCTCAGGTAATCGAACCTGAGCTGGTCATACATGATGAACAGGATATTCATATTTCCTCCCACACCGGGGCAGAACCCCGGGTGCAGACGATCTTGCCGCATTTAGGCATAACCGCCTAGAAACTTTTCTTTATCTCTATAACCGCTGGTTATCGGTCAGCGACTCGCTCAGGATCTGGGCCTGTGCGACGGCAGCCTCGACAAAGGCAAGACCTGCCGGGGTCAGCGGCCTGTCGGCCCGCACCATCAGACCGATTTCCACCGGCGTCAGCTTGTCCTCGATGTCGAGAACACGGAGTTTCCACCGTGGCAAGATCTCGGGCAGCGACATGGTGGGAAAGGAACACAGCCGGTCGCCCCATTCGAGCATCGCGAGAAGGCTGGTGATCGAATCCGAGGTGACCGCGGGCTTGGGCGGCGTCAGACCCATTGCCTGGAAATCGTGACCGACACCGAAAATGCGCTCGCGCGGCCCGATCCTGAACCAGTCGGCGGACTGAAGTTCGGAAAGACGCCGCGCGTTGAGAAAACGGGAGTTCTCGCCGGTGATGATCGAGATCGGCGAAGCGAAGAGCGGGCGCACGTGAATCCCGCTCCGGTAGTCGGGATCGGGCAGAGGTCCGAAGACGATATCGGTCTGGCCGGACCTGAGCTGCGCGATGGTCGAGGGCGGATGCCCACCCGACACCTGCACGTGAACCCTTGGAAATCGACGACGAAACCGGTTCAGCGCCTGCGGGATGATCCGCAGGGCCGCGAGCGGGGACACCGTGACGCTCAGTTGCCCGGACCGATCGCCCATGATCTGGCCGACCTCTTCTTCCAGCTTGCGAAACTCGGCCTGGTTGACACGCGCACGCGCGATGACGGCCCGACCGATTTCCGTCGGCTCGATCCCCCGCGCCGCGCGGGTGAAAATCCGGGCGCCAAGTCCGTCCTCGGCCTGCCTGAGCGCCTTGGTCAGCGCCGGTTGCGTCTTGCCGATCAATTCGGCCGCCGCCCGGAGACTGCCCGCATCCGCGATGGCGACGATCACTTCAACATGGGCAGGCTTCACGGCGGCGTTCCCGGATCTGGATGTGTTGCTGCCACATTGGCACAGCGGCTCGGGCAAGCCTACGCCCCACGCCCGTTTTTCTGGCGCGAAACCGATGGCCCGCAAGTGACCACGCTCTCGACGCAGGTGTGTACCTGCGCAATGATGGATGCAGGACGTGGGGAGGGGGTGCCGCGATGCCAGCGGTGATCACCTCGGCAAAGGGGACAGGGGTCGCGTGAAACAGACCGGGTCGGACCGTGTGAAGATCTTCATCCTGCTCCTGGCCGTGCTTGGCCTCGTTGTGGGGCTTATCCTTTACGTCTCGGATCGCAGGGACCTCGCGACTTATGCCTGGGTGGCCGGGGTCATTCCCGCGCTGTTCGCGCTGCTGGTCGAAATCCTGCGCAGCATCGGGCGGGGCGAGGTCGGGCTCGATATCGTCGCCGCCTTGTCCATGTCAGCGGCGCTTCTTTTCGGAGAAACACTGGCGGCTTCGGTCGTCGCGGTGATGTATTCCGGCGGAACGTTCCTCGAGTCCTTCGCCGAGGGCCGCGCCCGGCGCGAGATGCGCGACCTCTTGTCCCGTGTGCCACGCACCGCAACGCGCTACCGCGACGGCGGGCTGGAGGAGGTCGCGCTCGACGGGATCGCGCCGGGGGACCGTCTGCTCATCCGGCAGGGCGACGTGGTGCCGGTGGACGGCGTGGTCGCCTCGGATGCGGCTTTCGTGGATACCTCGGCGTTAACAGGAGAGTCGCTTCCCGTGCGACTGAAACGCGGGGAAGACGCACTGAGCGGTTCGACCAACGCGGGCGAGGCCTTCGACCTCACCGCGCTTCGCCCCGCGAAGGACAGCACCTATGCCGGGATCGTGCGGCTCGTCGAAGAGGCGCAGGCGTCCAAGGCGCCGATGTCGCGGCTCGCGGATCGCTGGTCCCTTGGGTTCCTCGCTGTCACGCTCGTCATCGCGGGCGCCGCATGGGCCCTGACCGGGAACCCGATCCGTGCGGTGGCCGTGCTGGTGGTCGCCACGCCATGCCCGCTCATCCTTGCCGTTCCCGTCGCGCTGGTGGCAGGTCTGTCGCGGGCCGCACATTTCGGGGTTCTGATCAAAGGCGCGGGGCCGCTCGAGACGATGGCGCGAGCGCGGACCCTGATCCTCGACAAGACCGGCACGCTCACCGACGGACGCCCCCGGATCGTGTCGATCGAACGCGAGGGCGACCTGACGACGAACGAGATCCTGCGCCTCGCCGCAGCGCTTGATCAGGCGTCGCAACACCCGGTGGCGCAGGCGGTCGTTGCGGCAGCGAAGGCTCAAGGGCTCTCGTTACCGCTTCCTTCCGACGTGGCCGAGTTTCCCGGTGAAGGCGTGATAGGCCAAATCGAAGGCCACTCCGTCGTCGTCGGCGGAGAGGACTTCGTGCTGTCCCGCGTCGGGGATCGGCCTGGCGACCCTCGCCAGATGACGGCCGGTTCCGTGCGTGTCGCCGTCGCGGTCAATGGCCGGATGGCAGGGCATCTCGTCATGTCCGATCCGCTGCGCGACGGGGCGGGCGCCATGTTGGCGGATCTGCGACGGCAGGGGATCGAACGCATTCTTCTCGCCACCGGGGACCGCCCCGATGTCGCCGAGCGGGTGACAAGAGGCCTTGGGCTGGACGGTGTCCGCGCGGGTCTTTCTCCGGATCAGAAGGTGCTGCTCGTGGTGACCGAGCGCAAGCATGGGCCCGTCATGATGGTGGGCGACGGGGTCAACGACGCGCCGGCCCTCGCCACCGCCGATATCGGCGTCGCGATGGGCGTGCGGGGCGCGGCCGCGTCCGCGGAGGCCGCCGATGCGGTGCTTCTGGTGGACCGGATCGACGGGCTGGGCTCAGGAATGGAAATCGCCCGCTCCGCCCGGCACATCGCAATGGAAAGCGTCGTCGCGGGGATCGGCCTCTCGGTGCTTGGCATGATCGCCGCGGCCTTGGGCTACATCAGCCCGGTGCAAGGGGCGCTCTTGCAGGAAGTGATCGACATCGCGGTCATCCTGAACGCATTGCGCGCCCTGCGCATCACGCCCCACAGACCCGCCTAGACCGGTCCTCGCCGTCACGTGTCCGCCACCGGCACCCAGAGCACATCGCTGATCCGGGGCGCGCCCGTGGCGAGCATGACGAGCCGGTCGAAGCCCATCGCGATGCCCGAGGCCGGGGGCATGTGGGCCAGCGCCGCGAGGAAATCCTCGTCCAAAGGATAGCGTTCGCCGTAGATGCGTTCCCGTTCGTTCATGTCGGCCTCGAAGCGGCGGCGCTGCTCGGCGGGATCGGTCAGCTCGCCGAACCCGTTGGCAAGCTCCACGCCGCAGGCATAGACCTCGAACCGCTCCGCCTCGCGCGGGTCGTCGTCGCAAAGCCGGGCGAGCGCCGCTTCGCAGGCCGGGTAGCGGTCCAGAACGGTGATCCGGCCGATCCCGAGCTTCGGTTCGACCCGCTCGGAGAGCACGCGCGAGAAGATGTCGGACCAGGTATCGTCCGGGGCGAAGACGACGCCCGCCCGCGCGGTTTGCGCGGCAAGGGCATCCCGGTCCGGCAGGCCTGCGACCGTGAGCGTGGCCAGAAGGTCGATGCCCGCGAAACGGTCGAAGGCCTCGGCCACCGATAGCCGATCATAGGGCAGGGCCGGGTCGCAGGTCACCTCACCCTGGCGCATGAGCGCGGCGCCGGTCGCTATTACGGCAAGCCGCGCCAGTGCCGCCACGTCCTCCATCAGAACCTCATAGGGTTCGCCCGCCCGATACCATTCGAGCATGGTGAACTCGGGACTGTGGCGCGGGCCACGCTCGCGGTTGCGCCAGACATGGGCAAAGGCCGCGATGCGGGCTTCTCCGGCCGCCAGAAGCTTTTTCATCGCAAACTCGGGCGAGGTGTGCAGATACATCGGGTGGACCAGACCGTCGTTCCCGATCATCTGCGTGGCGAAGGCGTGGAGATGCGTCTCGTTCCCCGGGCTCACGACAAGGGCTGGCGGGTCCACCTCGACGAAATCCGCCTCGGCGAGATAGCCCCGGATCGCGGCCTGCGCGCGGTTGCGCGCCAGGAGCATCGGACGGCGGTCGGCGTGCCGCTCGGGGCTCCACCATGACGACTGGGACATTTTCGCGCCTCTTGACTGGATTTTCGCGGCGCGATGGGCTAGGGCCTCGTGCCGAACGGGGGCTTTTCGCGCCTCGCATACGCCAAAGGATCATCCGGTGAAAGTCATCGCTTCCTCTCTTCGTAAGGGCAACGTCGTCGAAATCGACGGTCGCCTCTGTGTCGTCCTCAAGGCCGAAAACTTCCACCCCGGCAAAGGCACGCCGACGACCTCGGCCGACCTGCGCCGGATCGACGACGGCGTGAAGGTGTCGCAGCGCTGGAAGACCACCGAACAGGTGGAAAAGGCCGACGTGGACGAACGCGAGTGGGACTTCCTCTACGACGATCCGGAAGGTTTCCACTTCATGAACCCCGAGACCTACGATCAGGTCGCCGCACATGCCGACGTCGTGGGCGATGCCGCGGCCTTCCTCGAGCCGGGGATGCGCGTGTTCCTGCAGACCTTCGAGGGCGCGGCAATCTCCATCGAACTGCCGCAGAAAACCGTCGTCGAAGTGACCGAGACCGAGCCGGTCGTGAAAGGGCAGACCGCGTCTT